>DAOUIC010000394.1:0-5106 GCA_034428255.1 Anaerolineales bacterium | reverse complement strand
ACGACATGATGAACGCGAGGCGGTTCGTGGCGGCCGTGAATTCCTCGGCCGTGTTCATCAACGCCAGCACCCGGTTCAACGACGGCGGTCAGTTCGGCATGGGATCCGAGGTGGCCGTCAGCACACAAAAGCTGCACGCCCGCGGTCCCCTGGGTCTGGAGTCCCTCACCTCCTTCAAATGGATCGTTGAAGGCGACATGCACGTCCGCGTGTAGCCGCGGTTGGGCACGTTGTCTCACAGATAGGGACTGCGAAAATGGGCAGGAGAGCGGTTGTCGGCATTTTGGGTGGCATGGGGCCGGCTGCGACCGTGGATCTCTTCGACCGCATCGTGCGCGCAACGCCGGCCGAGACGGATCAGGAGCACCTGCGGATCCTCATCGACAACAACCCGGCCGTGCCGGATCGGACCGCTGCGATCCTGGAAGGAGGACCGGATCCCCTGCCTCTGTTGCAGGCAGGCGTACGGGAACTGGCGCGCCGCGGAGCCGAAATTCTCGCGATTCCCTGCAACACCGCCCATCACTACCTGACGGAGGTGCAGGCGGTCTGCCCCGTTCCCATTCTCGACATGATCGTTGAGACTGCGAAACACATTTGCACAATCCATGGTGACGGATGCACCGTCGGTATCCTGGCTACAACCGGTACCGTTGACACCGGCCTCTATCAACGTGCCCTGGATGCAGAGAACCTTGCCTGGATGCTGCCGTCGGACGCGGAGCAGGAGGCATTGATGGACGCCATCTACGGCCCACAGGGCATCAAGGCGGGAGTGCCCGCGGACGGCCCCCGCGCGGCGATCCAAGAGATTGGCCGGCAGATGGCTGCCAGGGGAGCCGAAGCCTTTGTGCTTGGTTGCACGGAGATCCCCCTGGTGATCGGGCCGGGTGATCTGGTTAAGCCGTCGATTGCATCCAATCAGGTGCTGGCCGACGTGACGGTCCGGTGTGCACTTGCGTCCAGTAAGTCGGCACCTCATTCAGCCTCTGCATGAGGTGGTGCGGGGTTTGTGCTGTCCATGATCCAGTGCGATGGCTGTCGATGAACGCCCTGTGATAGCCAATCCACAATGGTTGCCAGAGGGTAACGAAGTACCCCGGCCTGTATTCGTCTAACTGCCCTCCTGATGGGTCGCAAACTCGGCTGTCAGCCGAGTTGTCCGGATGGTAGAGATTGGACCTTGGGCATGTGCCTTCTCGGACACCGTTTCCCAGATCCCCGGCAACCTGTTGTCTTGCCGTCCTGGGCAGGTGCAAGGGTCAGGGATGCGCTTTGGTCAGGCAATCCTGGTCAGCGCGCCTTTCCCTTCACGAGGGCGATGGAGGCTGTAGACTCATCGGACGCAGACGAGTTCTGCGGACATTGCAACCCGCCCCTCCACATGGGGTCGTCCCTCCCATTCCTTTGACCGTTGACCGGGCCATGTGCAACATGGTTACACACCGACTCCATCGGGAGAGGCATGTCCTTCAGCGCATGGTTGCGGGCGGCTGCCCAAGAGTGCCTCGAAGCACGCCAGCGTGTCAAGCGGTTCCAGTCCTCGGATGACATACGGGCGTTCTTCCGGACTCGCGCGGCGCTGGACGGGCCGGAAAGGGAACCGGATTAGGATGCGCATCTGCGCGTCATGAATGCGTCGCGCGGCGCAGGAGCGACGGGTACGTGCTCTTCGTGGATACCAACGTCTTCCTGTACGCGGTGGGACGTCTCACCCACTCCGGACATCGACCTAGGGCTTCTTCGTCGAAGCCGCGCTCGATGGTGCGCAGAATGTTGCGTGAATTCATCCATGACCGGTCGTTGTTGACGGGCCTTGCGACAGGTCGGGCACGCGTTCGGGCCGGATGCCGTATTCGTCCATGAACGCGGCCAGACTTTCGGGGATCCAGAGCCGGCCGTCCGGATCGGCGGGACCGCCGTGGCCGTTCAGGTGAACCGCGCCTTCCTCGGGCGGGATTTTGCGCAGCCCCAGCATCTGCAGGCTGGCCGCCACCCGTTCCTGCAGGGTTGGTTCCGGATACATGGTTCGTATGTACTCCATTCAGCCAGGATGGGACGGGGGCCGGCTACCGCGTCATGTCTTGCCATTCCTCTTCCAGGTCCTCGTCTGTCAGCCGGTACCAGTGGATGGTGCCATTGGCCACCAGACGTTGGACTTCGCGGTCGACATTCACGCTGGAAACGACTGCGTGCGCCGAACTGCCGGTGCAATGTTGCAGGTAGTTCGCGTGGCGCAGGGCGCGGTTGGTGTCCTGCTGATCGGCCGTGTACGAAGCTTCGGCCGCGACATGGTGGGTGGCGCCGTCGGGGTCCACGGCCTCCAGCACCAGGTCGGCTCGGTAGATGCTTGGCCGGAGACCTGCGTCCATGTCGGAGCCTCGACGCCACAGGGTGATCAGATCGTTCCTGACAAGAAAGTTGACGAACTCCAGCTCCAACTGTTCCAGGATCTGCTCGAAGTGGATGCGCGTGACGCGTCGGGCCAACAGGCCCTTGACATCTTCCACCAGGGTACCGTTGTAGTCCTTGAAGTGTGAGACCATCGGCTTAACCTTCAGGTTGGCCTTGACGCAGGCGATTATAGGTTCAGGCCCCATTCCCCAAACGAAAGGAAAAGGGCCGCGGGATCGCCTAGAATGACGGAAGCCCCGGCGTACGAGGTTGCCGAGGCTCCGCAAGCCGACAGGAGGACGAAGCTCCCGTGGCCGAACGCAGTGTACACCGCAGCCTGAACGCCGACGCCACCGGAACCCGGTCGGAGGTCCTGGATCATGGCGCTTGATACGGTCCTGCGGGCGAAGGTTCTGGATTTGCTCGAACGGGATGCGGACTTCCGGGACGAGGTGCGCCGGCAGCTCCTGACGGCCGAACTGGTTGAACTGCCGGAGCGGTTTGCGGCCTTCGCCGCCCGCGTCGACAAGTTCATCGACACGCAGCAGGGCGTCAATGACCGCGTCGAGTCCCGGCTGGACGGGATCGACACCCGGTTGGAGACCATCTCCAAAGACTTGGGCAACCTCAAGGGCCACGCGGCCGGCCGCGCCGCACGCGACCATGTCGAAACGATCCTGGATGCGTTGGGGCTGACGTATGCCGACATCCTCCGGCGAGGCGATCTGGTTTCCCTGATGGCCAACGCGTCCGACATCGCCACCGGCGATCGGCAGAGCTTCTATCGGGCCGACCTGGTGGCGGAGGCCCGGGACGCCGACGGCAGCCCCTGTTACGTGGCGGTCGAGGCTTCGTACACGGCCGATCGGCGCGACAGCGACCGGGCCTTGCGCAACGCCGGGTTCCTGACCCGTTGCACCGGCCTGCCGGCACACGCCGTCGTCGCCAGCCTGCGCAACGACAAGGCCGTGCAGGCCCTTGTCGACGCCGGTACCATCCACTGGCACCGGTTGACGGACAGGGACTTGGACCCGGAGTGACGGGATCGGTTGCGGTCCATCATGCCGGATTTCCGATCCGGCCGGCTCGCCCCGCGGAGTTGTGTGCAGGGGCGTCACCCATCCCGCAAACGGCGTTTGCGGACCGCGATCCGGAGCGTGCACTTGCCACCCACCGCCCCTCGGCGTCGTGTGCGCAAAAACCCATGTCAGCAAACTGTGTATCGCCCCATCGACCGGGCAACGTTTCTGTCACACTGCGATCATGAAAATCGGCTATGCGCGCGTCTCGACCCACGAACAGACGCTTGATTTGCAAATCGACCAACTGGAGGCGGCGGATTGCGACCCCGATCCCATCTACGCCGACAAGGTGCCGGGCTCGAGTCCGGGACTGGAACGACCGGGCCTCGGCCAAGCACTGTTCCAGATCTGCGGCGTGTTCGCCGCGTTTGAGCACAATCTGATTTCGGAACGCACGAAGGCCGGCTTGGCCGCCGCGCGTGCCCGTGGCCGCAAGGGCGGCCGCAAGCCCAAGCTCACACCGGAGCAGCTCGACCGGGCGGCCAGCCTGATGCGCGCCAGACAGCTAACGGTACGCGAAATCGCACGTCTGTCGGGCATGACGCCCAATACCCTGTATCGGCACCTCACACCTGATGGTCAGCCTCGGCACCCAAACGGGAAAGAATGACCTTGGCGGGAACCGGGTGATCCGCCTCATTGAGCTTTCCCTGGCATCGTGTGTGCCCTGGGGGCCAATCATCAGAGAGTAACGGCATGGAAGACCACTGGTCTCCGGGGGATTTTCTGAACCCGAGACTCTCCAGTTAGCACGGCCAACAGGCGAAACCGGGAACGGTCTGACAATTCTGGTTGGCCCCCACAACGGGGGCCAATCGGTCATCTTGTCAATTCCTCCTGTAGCCAAACTTGCCGTCGCTGCATGCTGGAGGGTTGGAATTTCCTCCGGCCCGGGCACCGGTTTCGGCAACCTGTGGTTAACCCGATGGCCTCAAACCTCGGGGTGTCCCGTCCGCTTAGCTGGACTTTGTACAAAGTCCAGCTAAGTCAGTGCAAGCACTCCATCGCGAATCTCAAGGCACTGGGCCGTATCCCTCATCGCCTCCGGATAGTGCCCCCAGTCAGGGGTCGCGGCCACCACCTGCGCGGCATCGGCCATGGCCTCGTACACGCGCATGCGCCGGCTTGCGTCAAGTTCACTCATCACGTCGTCCAGTAGTAGCAGCGGAAACTCGCCGGTGAGTTCCCGAATGGCCTGTGCCTCCGCCAGCCGCCAGGCTAGGATGCCCGTCCGCTGCTGGCCCCGACTCCCGAACTTCCCCAAGGACCTGCCGTCGTTGAGGAACACCACGTCGTCCCGGTGCGGCCCGACCATGGTATGGCCCCGTTCCAGTTCGGTGCCCAGCACCTCTTCCAGCGCACAACGGAACTGCTTCCGTTGCGTTTCACCCTCTGCCTCGTCGCTCGTTTCGGGCGTCCCTTCTCCATTTTCAAAGTCCACGGCGGCCGACGGCCGGTACCGTACCGACAGTACGTCTCCGTTGGCGGTCAGCTGCGCCTGGGCCTGCTCGGCATGCCTGGACACCCTTTGAATCCACGCGGCCCGCCGCCGCATGACCTGGACGCCTTCCTCAGCCAGCTGTTCGTCCAGGAATGCCATCTGCCGCGTGAATGTCGGCGGCGGCGTTGC
>DAOUIC010000393.1:0-3554 GCA_034428255.1 Anaerolineales bacterium | reverse complement strand
GACTTCGTCGGAAGGGGGAGGTTCGTCTGCCGGTAGTTCGGCAGGACCGGGTTTGGCACCAAGTCCATCGCCAGGGCATATTCGTCGCAGCGTTCGTACTTGGGGCAGTGTTGGCAGTCCACCCAGACCTTGGGGCTGATGTCCGCAACGTCCACTGGTCGGAAACCCAGACCCAGGAAAAACCCTGGGACCAGGGTCAAGGCACACAGTTGCTGGTAGCCGCGCGCACGCGCCATGTCGACAATCCGTTCCACCAGGCGGCGGCCAATCCCCTCACCCTGCCAGTCGGGATCCACCACGAGCGAACGAACCTCGGCCAATTCCGGTGCCAACGCGGTCAGGCAGACGCCTCCTAGTACCCGGCGGGTTGCCGGGGATTCCGGTTCCTGTACGGCCACCACCCAATCCGGCAAGGTTTGGACGATGGACTCGACGGTACGCGGCAGCATCACATCCTGCGCCGCGTACCGTGCCACGAGGGCCTGAAGGCGCGGGGCATCCTCGACCCGCGCCTTTTCCAGCCGGTACATGCCGTCGCGACCTGCGCCGCTAAAGGCCTTGCAGGATGTTGCCCGTAATCTTGACCGCCTGTTCCAGTTCATCCTCCGTGATGATGAAGGGAGGCACGTAGCGCAGGATGTTGGTGCCGGCGGACACGGTCAGCAGGCCCTGTTCATAGCCCTGATCCACGACGGGCGTGACGTCGATGTCCATTTCCACACCGGTGATCAGGCCGCGCCCCCGAATCTCGGTGATGTGGGGCGAATTCAGTTCGGCCAGCAGATCGCGCAGGTGATCGCCCTTGGTCCGGACCGAAGCCAGGAATGCGGGCTGGGCAATGCGATCCAGGACGGTGCAGGCCACGTTGGTGGTCAACGGGCTGCCGGCGAAGGTGGAGGCGTGGTCGCCGGGATGGATCATGTCGGCCACCTTCTGGTTCATGCAGATGGCACCAATGGGCAGACCGCCCGCCAGCGACTTGGCCAGAGTCATGATGTCGGGGACAATCTCGTCGCCCACAATCGACTGATAGCCCCACAGCGAGCCCGTGCGGCCCATGCCGCACTGCACCTCGTCGAAGATCAGCATCGCGTCGTACTCGTCGGCCAGTTCCCGCAAGCCCTTGAGAAACTCGGGCGTGGCCACGTTGACACCGCCTTCGCCCTGGATCGGTTCCACGATGATGGCGCACACGCGCTCGTCCATCAGTTCGCGAGCGCTGTCCAGGTCGTTGTAGAGGGCGAAGCGGACGCCGGGCATCAGCGGCTTGAAGGGATCCTGGTACTTGGACCGCGGCGTGGCCGCCAGACTGCCGAACAGCCGCCCGTGGAAGGCGTCGGAGAAGGCCAGGATGTTGTACTTCTCCTCGTAGTCCTTGTCGTAGGCGTAGCGCCGGGCGAACTTGAAGGCGCCTTCGTTGGCATCCGCGCCGGTCAGGCAGTAGTGGACCTTGTCGGCAAAGCTGTGTTCGCACAGCTTCTGGGCCAGCCGGGCATGCGGTGCCGTGTGGTACAGGTTGCTCACATGGTAGACCCCGCTCTCCACGACCTCCATGATGGCGGCCTTCATGTCCGGATCGCCGTAGCCGAGGGCATTGACGGCAATGCCGGAGACGCAGTCGAGGTAGCTCTTGCCGTCGGTGTCGGTCAGCGTGGCTCCCTGACCGGAGGCAAAGGCCATGGGCGGGCGGCCGTAGACGCCCAGCACGTACTGCTGTTCCAGGTCGATGATCTGCTGTGTGTTCAAGACGGTTTCCCCCTTGTGGTCGGAACGATGTGGATCGAAAGATTCGAAGAAGTCAGTTGTCGCGCCGCATCAGGCTGTAGCTTTGCGCGGTCGGGCCGCCGGCGGGCTGGCCGGCCATGAAGAGGGCCAGGGGCACCACCTCCTCCGGCTGCTTGAACCACTCCGTGGCCCAGTTGGCCGGCCGCTCTCCCTGGGTGGCGGACCAGCGGGTCATGTCCGTATCCACCGGCCCCGGTATGAGTTCGTTGACGGCGATGCCCTGGTCCACCACCTCCTGGGCAAAGACCCGGGTCAGCATCCACAGGCCGGCCTTGGAGACACAGTAGGCCGCGGAACCGGCGGCCCCCTTGTGGCCCATGCCGGAGCCGACCACGATGACACGTCCATCTCCGGATTCGCGCAGGAAGGGCGTTGCCGCCCGCAGGCAGTGGTAGGCACCGATCAGGTTCGTGTTCAGGACCGCAGCCCACTTGGCCGGATCGCTGTCGGCCACGGCGGACTTCTCCAGTTCGATGCCCGCATTGACGACCAGGATGTCCAGGCCGCCGAGCCGCTCCGCCAGGAATGCCATGGCGTCGTCGACCTGTTTTACTGCGGAGACATCGCAGACTTGCCGGCACGCGGTGCCGCCGCCGGCTCGGATGGCGGCTTCCACCTCGGCCAAGCGCGCCTCGTTGCGGGCCAGGCAGCCCACGGCCGCCCCTGCGGCCGCGAAGCCTTCGGCAATGGCCCGTCCGATGCCCCGGCTGGCTCCGGTGACGACCGCGCGGCGGCCGGCCAGGACTTGGTTCATGGTCGAGTTACCGTTGGACGTTGTCTGCATGCAGCACTCCTGTGCCCTTGCCCGACCGGATTCCCGCCAGATCCGTGATGACGGCCTGGAGCACCCCGCGTCCGATTGCCTCCAGGGCGCTCTGGACCTTGACGACCATGCCGTCCCGGATGTGTCCCTCCTCAATCCACGTTTGGGCCTGTTCGGCCGTCATGGCGCGGACGGGTCGCCCGGCGATTTGCACGCCCGGCACGTTCGTGAGGAAGACCAGCCGGTTGGCCGGCAGCGCGGCGGCCACCGCCATGGCGACATGATCGGCGTTCACGTTGTAGTGGAGACCGTCCGCCGGGCACACCGAGATGGGACTGATGACCGGGATGCGGCCGTCCCGCAGCAGCAGCGAGATCAGGGACAGATCCACGCCGGTCACATCGCCCACGCGACCCAGATCCCCCTTGGGGCTTTGGAGCGGCATCACCTGGACAGTGGCGCTGTCCACGCCGCTGATGCCCACGGCGGCCAGGCCGCGGTTTCCCAGCACCCGGACCAGCCGCTTGTTCAGGGTTCCGCTCAGGACCATTTCGGCCACGGCCAGGCTCTCCTCCGTTGTGACCCGCAACCCGTCGATGAACTCGGGCTGCAGGCCGACGGCGGTCTGCCATTCGGCGATGGTCTTGCCGCCTCCGTGCACCACCACGATCGCTTCGCCGGTCTCCTGCAGGGCGGCGACCGTGTCGGCCAGTTCGGTCATGAACGCCGGGCTGTCCAGTTCGCCCCCGCCGATTTTGAGGACGACGGGACGGGTCTGGTCCTGGTTCTGTGACATGGCTGCCTTGCGTTGCCGGTTGGAAGGAGCTGCGAGGCCTACAGCAGGCCGGCGGTTTCGGGGAGATCCAGGGCAATGTTCATATTCTGCACCGCCTGTCCGCTGGCCCCCTTGATCAGATTGTCGATGCTGGAGACGATGACGAGGTCGGTGCAGTCCGGATCGTCGGGTTCGACGGCCGTCACGCTGATGGCGCAGCGGTTGGTGTGG
>DAOUIC010000392.1:0-5408 GCA_034428255.1 Anaerolineales bacterium | reverse complement strand
CGTTGGCGCTGGGATTGCGCTATTTCCAGAGCCAGTACCGGGTGGAGTGGGCTTTGATGATGGCCGTCTCCCTGATTATCCTGACTCCCAACATCGTGCTGTTTTTCCTCGCCCAGAAATACTATATCCAGGGCATTGTCGTGAGCGGGGTCAAGGGCTGAGCGATCCAGGTGGAGCCCCGTGTTCAACGGACGGCGGTGCGTCGACCACCGGTTGATAGCCAGCATCCAGGCAGTTGTAAATCGCCAAGCTCGACTTTGTACAAAGTCGAGCTTGGTCCAATCCTCACATCTTGATGACGATGTTGCCTGCGGCGTGATGCCCTAGCATGTGGGCGACTGCCTTTGGGGCTTCTTTGAGCGGGTAGACTGTGTCGATGACCGGCTTGATGTCGCCGGACTCGTGGAGCTTGGCGAGGTCGTTCAGGTTCTCGTGAGTCACTTCAAGATTGACAAACCTGACTTCGATCGAGCCCCGTCCCATCAGCGCTGCCCGCGCCACCTTGAACATGCTCGCGAACATGCCGCCAGTGGTGCCGATGCTGTTCGGAATGAGCATGCCTCCGGGAGCCAGTGCGCTGGGCAACTTCGTCGGCCAGTGGTTCATCACATTGTCGAGGATTACGTTATAGCGCTTGCCGGACTGCGTGAAGTCCTCCTCTGTGTAGTCGATAACATGATCGGCGCCGAGGGAGTTGACCAGTTCGAGATTCCTCGTGCTGCAGACGCCCGTGACCTCCGCGCCAAGCGTCTTGGCGATCTGCACGGCAAAGGTGCCGACGCCTCCCGACGCGCCGTTGATCAGAAGCCGCGTGTGCGGTCCTGCGTTGGCAACGTCGCGGATGGCGATGAGCGCGGTGAGGCCGGACATGACGGACGCGGACGCGTCCTCGAAGGTTAGTCCAGTCGGCTTCCTGATGAGCTTCGCCGCCGGAGCGACGGCATAATCCGCGAAGGTTCCGGAGGTGCCAAGGTCGTCGGCCCATGACGACCCGAAGACATCGTCGCCTTGCTTGAGGTCGGTTACGTCCTGGCCGACCGCCTCCACGACGCCGGCGAGGTCCGACCCGCGCACAGCGGTCCTGGGGCCCCGGAGCCCAAACTTCAGCCTGAGGATGTAGGGTGTCCCGGTGACCATGAGCCAGTCGGGAGTGTTCACGCTGGAGGCCCGCATCCGGACCAGGACTTCGCCATCGCCTACGGACGGCCTGTCGATTTCACCCAGCCTCAGCACCTGCTCCGGCGTGCCGTATCCGCTCTGAACGATCGCCTTCATTGCGCCTCCGAAGCTTGAATTGTCAATCCTGGCAAGTTGGCTGCATGGAAGTGAGCCGTTACATCGAAACTCTCTCTAAACGGAGTCTTCATGCCTTGCCGATTTCGTTGGCTGGACTTTGTGCAAAGTCCACGCGGGCGGCAGGTGCCTTGGGGACGGACCTGGGTCTGTGCCATACTGACCAAATTCCCGCTGTATCCTTGGTGGTTCAGGGATTGGACATTGGCTTCCGAGTGCCTGAACCCAACCTTCGAACGGCATCTGTCCGAAGGTTAGGCTGCCGGTTGGCGGGGGTGCACGCGGGGCAGGTTGCGACCGCGTCGAGTTTGATCCGGCAGCCGCGGCCATGCGAGCTTCGACCACCGGACCCGCACCAGTTTCCCCTTCCACAAGGAACTTTCCATGCCACAGGACATCAGTTTTGATCTCACCGGCCAAGTCATGATCGTAACCGGAGCCGGCAAGGGCATTGGCAAGGCCATTGCCGAGACGGCGGCGCGCTTCGGTGCCGACGTGGCCCTCGGCAGCCGCACCGTAGCCGAGTGCGAAGCCACTGCGGATGTCTGTCGCGGCCTGGGCCGCAAGGCCTACGCCGCCCACCTCGACGTGGCCTCCCTCGACAGCATCAACTCATTTACCGCGGGCGTGGTTGAACATTTCGGACGGATCGACTCGCTTGTCAACAATGCGGGCTACAACGTCCCCAAGCCGGCCCTGGAGTATTCCGAGGAAGAGTTCGATCAGATTTCCGATATCAACTTCAAGGGTGCCTACTTCATGTCCGCCGCCGTGGCGGCCCATCTAATCGAGGCCGGCCGGCCCGGCAGCGTCATTACCATCAGCTCCCAGGTCGGTGTTGTGGGCGGACCCCTGCGCTCCATCTACGCCGCGGCCAAGGGTGCGGTCGGGCAGTTCACGCGGTCCCTGGCCCTGGAGTGGGCCACGAACGACATCACTGTCAATGCCGTGGCTCCCACGTTCACCCGGACACCGTTGCTGGAGGCCTCCATGGCCAAGAGCCCGGAGTTTGCCAAGAACCTGGAACGGGTTCCCATGGGACGCATCGCGGAGCCGGAGGAAATAGCCGGCGCCGTGGTGTTCCTGGCCTCGTCGGCGGCGCGCATGGTGACCGGCCAGGTGCTGTGCGTGGACGGCGGCTACACCGCGATCTGACATCTCCCGGTCCCAATCTTGTGGGGACCACCCAACAGGACACTCAATATGGCGGACAAGCTGCGTGCGGCGGTCATCGGTGCCGGGGGCATTGCGTCCCAGCACATCGGTGGCTACCTGGACTGCGGACGCTACGAAGTGGTGGCGCTGGCGGACTTGGAGCCGGATGCCATGCAGGAAAAGAACGACGCCTTTGGCATCACCCCGGCCCACTACCGGGATGGCCGCCAAATGATGGCGGAGGTGCAGCCGGATGTGGTGTCAATCTGCACCTGGCATGCCGGCCACTCCGAATGGACCATTGCGGCCGCGGTCCACAAACCCAAGGCGATTCTGTGTGAAAAGCCCATGGCCGATACGGTGGGGCATGCGGAACAGATGCTGATTGCCTGCGAGCGCAACGGCGTGAAGCTGGCCATTGGCCACCAGCGACGTTTCCTCCCCGCCTACACCTTGGCCCGGGAGTTCATTGCCGAGGGTCGTATCGGACAGGTTCAGCTGGTGCAGAGCTTTGGCGGCGACGGTCTGCCGAACTTCGCCTCCCACCAGATGGACATGTACCGCTACCTGCTCAACGACGACGAGTGCGAGTGGGTCATGGGCAACGTGGAGCGCAAGACGGACCAGTACGAGCGCAACACGCGCATCGAGGACCGGGCGGTCGGCACATTCGGCTTCAAAAGCGGTGCCCAGGCCCTGATCCTGAGCGATGTGCTGCCGTTCTTTTTCCAGGGCGCGCACATCTATGGCACGGACGGCATGATTCACCTCACGACCAGCGACCTGAAGCTGCTCAACCATGAAACCAAGGGCGTCTGGGAGGAGCACATGCCGGAAGGCAGGTTCCATTCCGTAAGGGAACTGGGCCCGCGCTTCGAGTGGCTGGAGGGCGGCGCGGCACAGGCCGATGGCGTCGCCGACTGGGTGGAGGGTGCCGAACCCTACCGCAGCACCGGGGTGGACGGTTACAAGGCCCTGCAGATGGTGCATGCGGTCTACGAGTCGGCGCGCTTGCACGAGCGGGTGGCGCTGCCACTCCAGACGCGGGTCAACCCGCTGGACCTGATGGTGGAGTCGGGGCATCTGGTGCCGGAACGGCCCGGTCGCTACGACATTCGGGTTGGCCGCCTGCGCGGCGAGAAGATGATCGCGGACAACGAAGGAGAGAAAGGCTGAGATGGACAGGATGCGAGTGGCACAGGTCGGCACCCGGCATGGACACGCGGCAGGCAAGCTGCGCGCCATGCTGGACAGTTCCGAGGTGGAGGTGGTCGGGGTATACGAACCGGACGCGGACCGGCGCGCCGAAATAGGCTCCGAAGCTCCCTGGAGCGGGATTGAATGGTTCGATTCAATGGAAGGAATCCTCGCCGACGACAGTATCGTGCTGGTCGCCTCCGAAGGTGCCAACATCGAGAGCCTGGATCAGACCGAGGCCCTGGTTGATGCCGGCAAGCATGTCTGGTACGACAAGCCGGCGGGCCAGAACTGGGAACAGTGGCAGCGCGTGGTGGAAACGGCGCGCGGCAAGGGCACACAGCTGCAGATGGGATACATGTTCCGCTACCACGAGGGTTTCTGTCAGGTGGCGGACTGGATCCACAGCGGTTTCCTGGGGGATGTGTACGGCCTGCGGGCACACATGTCCACCAACGTGGGCGAGGAACAGCGGCGCCGGGTTGGCGTGCATCCGGGCGGCATGTTCTATGACCTGGCCAGCCATATGCTCGACCAGGTGGTCTGGATGCTGGGACGACCGATTGAAACGACCAGCTTTTTCCGCAACCACACCGGTATCGTGCCGGAGTTCATGGACAACACCGTGGGAGTCTTCGAGTTCGAGAAGGCCCTGGCGGTCATCGACATTGCGGCCATGGAGGTACGCCCGCCGGCCCGCCGCTTCGAGGTGTACGGCACACAGGGCAGTGCCACGATCACGGAACCCTTCGAACCCGCCACCAACATTCGCCTGTGTTTGGCGGCCGCGGCTGGGGGCTACGCTGAAGGCGAGCAGAACGTGCCGGTCAATCCGCAGAGCCGCCAGTCCCTGTATGAACTGGAACTGGCTTCCTTGCTGGGGGCCATCCGCGGCGATCATCCGCCCGATCGGTCCCTGGACCACGAGCTTCTCGTACAGGAGACACTGATTCGGATCTGCGGCAACCTGTAGGTCGCAGGGAACGCCGGTCAAAGGGAGAAGGTGTGATGTCCACCAACCTGCGTCTCGCCATCGTCGGTTGCGGCGGCATGGGCCACCGGCATCTCATGGGGCTGGTGGAACTGCAGCAGCAGGGCCTGCTGACACTGGATTTGGTTGCGGCCTGCGATCCGGTGGCGGAAAACGCGGAGTCGCTGGCCCGATTGGCCCAACAGGAGTTGGGTGCCGAACCGGTTCCCGTGCCCGATCTGGCCTCGCTGGCCGCCCACGGTGTCCAGGCCATCGACATCACGTCGCCGCCGGCGCTGCATCACCACCTGATCGCGGAAGCGGCGGACATGGGCATCCATGTGATGACCGAGAAGCCCGTAGGCCTGACCGTGGCTTCGTCGCTTGCGATTTGCGAGACCGCCCGCAGCCATCCGGACATTGTGATCAGCGTGGCCGAGAACTATCGCCGGGACCCGATCAACCGGCTGGCGCGCGCCCTGCTGGATGCCGGTGCCATAGGGACACCGCGGCTCCTGCAGATGAACTCGGTCAGTGGCCAAAACACCATGCTGATTACCCTGTGGCGGCACATGCGCCGACTTGGGGGCATTCTCGTTGACATGGGGGTGCACTACGGGGACATGCTGGAGTACCTGTTGGGGCCCGTGGTCTCCATGTACGGCCAGGTCCGTCTGCACGAAAAGGAGCGGGTGAACCTGGGGAAGTCCGAAGGTGTTCTGGGCAATCCCGGCGGCTTCTATGCCAAGTGGCAGGCCGACATGCCGGAGCGCTTTGAACCGGACGCCGAGGA
>DAOUIC010000391.1:0-34031 GCA_034428255.1 Anaerolineales bacterium | reverse complement strand
GGCGCCGGCAAGACCACCATCGTCAGTCTGCTGAGTCGGTTCCTCGACGTTACCGAGGGTGCCATTCGCGTGGACGGCATGGATTTGCGCGACATCAGGCAGGCCGACTGGCGCCGGCAGCTTGGGGTTGTCCTGCAGGATACCTATCTCTTCTCGGGCACGGTCAAGGACAACATTCGCTTCGGCAACCCCGAGGCTTCGGACGCCGAGATCGTGGAAGCTGCCCGCGTGGCCAACGCGGATTGGTTCATCCGCAGGTTGCCGTCCGGTTACGACTCCCGCGTGTCGGAACGGGGGCACAATTTCTCGGAGGGCCAACGTCAGCTGATTGCCATCGCGCGGGCGGTTCTGGCCCAGCCGCGGGTGCTGATCCTGGACGAGGCTACGAGCAGCGTTGACACCCGTACCGAGGTTCAACTGCAGAGCGCGTTGCTCGAATTGATCCAGCATCGAACCGCTTTCGTAATCGCCCACCGTCTCAATACCATCCGCAACGCGGACATCGTGCTGTTCGTTCTGGACGGGTGCATTGTGGAACGCGGGTCCCATGAAGAGCTGATGGAACTGCACGGGCACTACCACGACCTGTACACCAGTCAGCGCCGGCGCCTGCGGATGGAGCACGCGTAGAGTGCGTTTGCCTATGTCGGGGTGGCTGCTCGTCCCGATGACCCGGCTGCCACGCGTTCCGACGGATCCGCGGTACCGGCAGGGGTGTGTGTTGTTGACCCGGTAGGCGGCAGGTCCTACAATTGCGGTTCGACCTCGGATAGGTCGTTCAGTTTGCGTTCAGTCCCATCCCTCGATCTCCTACATGCCCAACATTCAGTCTGCAGTCAAGCGAGCCCGCCAGAATCCGAAGCGCCGATCAGCCAACCGCTTCTATCGGGCCAAGGCCCGCAATGCCGTCGGCAGGGCACGGGCCCTGCTCGAGGCCGGAGACGCCGACGCCGCGGCGGAGGGTGTGCAGGCTGCGTCCAGTGCCTTGGATCGGGCTGCCCGGGCGCACGCAGTTCACTCGAATCTCGCGGATCGAACGAAGTCCCGGCTGGCTAGGCAGCTTCAAGCCATTCAGTCGGCAGGTTGACAGCCTGCTCTGTCGGCATCCCGGTTGATTGACGGGTTGGCTCCAGTTGCGAAGGGGCCGGCAATTCAAGCGGCCGAATCGCCCGCGAGCGTGCGCAGAATGCGGTCGCTCTCCTGAATCCGCGCGGTCACCTCGTATTCGATCGTCCCCTCCAGGTCGGCGATCCGGCTGCAGTACAAGGTATTCCTTCTGCCGGAGCCAATGAGGGTGATCCGTTCCCCCGGTTGGACGGGAGGGTTGTCGATGCCGGTAATGTCGACAAACGACATGTTCATGCTGCGGGTGCCCACCAGCGGAACTGTTTGATCCCGAACCAATACCACTCCGGGCGCAGTACGCGGCAACCCGTCGGCGTACCCGACCGGCAACACGGCGATTCGACTGGGTCGCCGTGCCTGCCAACAGAGCCCATAGCCCAGCGCTGTTCCGGCGCGTACTTCGTGCACCTGCACCACTTCCGTGTGCCAGGACAGAACAGGTTGCATTGCCTTGGGTAGACGGCAGTGTTCGTAATTCGGGTTCAACCCATAGAGCGCACCACCCACGCGTACCATGTCCATGTGCGCTTCGGGCATGCGCAAGGTTGCGGCGGAATTGGCGATATGGCACATCGGCGGCCGCTGACCCCATCGTGTCAGGTCCGTCACGAGTTCCCCGAAGCACTGCAACTGGGCCTTGGCCGAAGCCAGGTCCTCGACATCGGCGGAATGGAAGTGGCTGTACAATCCCGACACCTCGACCACTGGCTGCAGACGGGCCAGGTCCGCCAACAATCCGGGTATTTCGTCGGGGGCAAAACCCAGTCGATGCAGGCCGGTATCAACTTTCAGGTGAACGGACAGGGTCTCCGCAGACGCCTTGTGCGCGTACCCTGCCAGCTCATCGATTTGCCGGGGTTGGTGAATCGTCAGTGACAGGCCCTCGGCCGCCGCGCGCGAGTAGTGGTTGCTGGCGGTGGGACCCAGGATCAATATCGCCTTCCGTACTCCGTGGTCTCGAAGAACGGTGGCTTCCCGAAACGCCGACACTGCCAGGGCGTCCACTTCGTCCAACAGTTCAAGTGTTTTGGCGGTTGCTTCAAGGCCGTGTCCGTAGGCATTGGCCTTGACCACTGCCATAAGCCGGGTTCCTGGAGTCAGGCAGGAGGCCACGGCGCGGGTGTTCCGAACCAGCCTGTCAACATGCAGGGTCAGTGTCGACGCGCATCCTGCCACGTGGCGCATATGGTTGCAGTCACTATATTGAGCGATTGGACGCCAGCGAAAAGGTGACGACGGCGCCGAGCGCAAGGGCAATCGAGATGAGATGGAACCTGTTGATGGGTTCCCTCAACACTACTTGGCCGACGTAGAGCGTAGTGGTCAGAATGGCCAGAACGGCATACAGTGCGTAATAGGCGGTGCCGAAACGCGTGTACAGAAGGTAGAAGCACAACACCGTGATGTAGAGGCCAAGGCCACCGCCCACGGCCCATTGCCAGCCGGCTATCGTGACTTGGCCCGGGGTGACGCGCGCTAGGATGACGACCGTTGCCATGGCGCTCAGCAGAAAGGTTGCCCCCACCATCGCCACGAAAATCAGTGGCGACGTGTCGGCCATCGCCTTGCGCTGGCACCAAGCGAAGAACGCGTTGCCGGACGCCCCGGCCGAGGCAATCAACAGGGCCAGACCGAAGGAGGTGAACCATTCCTTGTTCATGCCGATCCGATGGGCTTGACCGACTATGTCCAGTCGAAGACAACGCCCAGGGCGCTGGTGCGGTCCCGGGCCAGCATGTCGTAGGCCTCCTGAGCCTGCCGGGGCTTGTAGGTGTGGGTGATCAGGTCCTTGACGTTCATCTGCCCGCGAGCCAGGTAGGTGAAGAAGAGCTCGGAAATCCTTTGGCTGGTCCAGTGGTTCCAGTCCGTGGGCTCGTTTGGTGGATGGGAGTCGTGTGCTCCCACGATCTTGAGGCCCTTGATGATGACATCCGATGACAGCTGCTGTCCGGAAGGGGTGCCCGTGTCGCCCAACAGCACCAGCGTCCCGAACTTGCGCGGCAGTTTGAGGGCCGAGGCAAAGACGGCCGGGAAACCGGTAACGTCATAGACCACGTCCGGCATGGCATTGCTTGTGAGACTGGCAACCTTGGGCAGCGCCTCGTCCACGGGCATTTGGAGCGTGTGGGTCGCGCCGGAGATTTCGGCGGAGTATTCCAACCGCTGTGCCGCCAAGTCGATGGCGATGATGTTGCGGGCTCCCATCAACCGTGCGTACTGTACGACCAGTTGCCCCAAAATACCTTGGCCCACTACGGCCACGTCGTCGCCCATGACATGTTCGGCCCGGCGCACGCCGTTCTGCACGATCTTGGCCAGGGCAATCCAGCTGGCTTCCCGCGCGGTCACCCCGGGCGGCACCGCCAGCAGGGTACTCTCGGGGACGACCACATATTGGCGATGGCCGGCGCGGTAGGCCACCAACTGGCCTTCTTCGAACCGGTCGGCCCCCTGGCCGCGTGCCATCACGATGCCGGCGTTGCTGTAGCCGGGAAAGAACGGGTACCGGACCCACATGCTCCAGTGGGTGCCCTCTTCAAAATTGCGCAGGTAGCAGATGAGCTCGGTACCGGTGCTGATCAGGCTGGACTGTGTCGCGACCAGAACTTCGCCCGGACCGGGTTCGGCGACCGGCAGGCTCCTGAGTTCCAGCTGGGACTTGCCGGTGAAGGTGATGGTAAGTGAGTCCATGGGTCATGCGGGTCCGTTGGAAGGAGGGAGGGCATCCGCCAGCACGGAGACGGTATGGCGGACGGGGATGTCCAGGCCGCGCCCGGTCAAATGGAGCTGCAGCTGGTTGAGGCATCCGATATTGCCCGTGGCCAGGCATACGGCACCCGTGTCCGCCACCGCAGCAGCCTTGGCAGCTCCAAGCCGGTCGGCCGTCTCCGGATGATCGATATTGTAGATACCGGCGGAACCGCAACAGAAACCGTCGCCGCCAATTTCGATCAGTTCGAGGTTTTCCACCTGCCCCAACAGCGTCCGCGGTTCCGATACAACCTTGAGGGCGTGCTGCAGATGGCAGGCGTCGTGGTAGGCCACCCGAAGCGGCCGGGGCAGCTGCATGGGGGTCAGCGATGGCAACCGGGCCAGGAAGCTGCAGATGTCCACCGACCGACGGGCAAGGTCGGACATGGCCTCTTCGTCGTCGGTTCCCTTGAACAGCAGGGGGTACTCATGGATGCCGGAACCGCAACCGGCGGCATTGGTAATCACGGCGTCCACACCGGTTGGCAAGGCCGCCAGCAGATGCCGTGCGTGGGTTCGGGCCGCATCGGCCTCTCCGGCATGCAGGTCGAGGGAACCGCAGCAAACGTCCGCTCGCGGCCGGACCACCTCCACGCCGTTGGCCGTCAGGAGGCGCACGGTGTCGGCATGGATTTGAGGAGCGAGAACGCTTTGGGCACACCCGGGCAGCAGGGCCACCCGCGCCACCGGCTTGCCCGGCGGCGATGCGACGACGGGTTGGGGGAGCCTGGGAGGCAACCGCTTCGGGATCATGCGCGTCAGGGGCTGCAGGCCGGCCGGGGCCAGTCGGTGGGCGAACCGGGTCCAATGTCCCAGACGCAGGGCCAGGCGCAGCCGCTGCGGAAACGGAAGCACACTCAGGGCCAATCGTCGTCGTAGTCGTTGCCAGCGGTCGGAGCCCTCCCGGCTGTGCTCCTCGGCCCTGTAGGGAAACAAAAGTTCACCGTACTCCACACCCGACGGACAGGCCGTGACGCAGGCCATGCAACCGAGACACCGGTCCACGTAGGGTTGAACCGACCCTTGGTCCAAATTCCCTTCCAGCACCTCCTTCATCAGGAAGATGCGGCCCCGGGGCGAGTCCATTTCCTCCCCCAGCACCGAGTAGGTCGGGCACACCGGCAGGCAGAAGCCGCAATGCACGCAGTTGGAGACGGCCTCCGCCATCTCGGGTCCGGCTGCCGGCAGTTCGGTTAGGTCAATGGAATGGTGCATGACCTCAATTCCTGTGGTTGGGCAGGCCGCCCGCCAGTTTGCCTTTCGGATCCAACACGGAGCGGACGCGGCTCAGGAGACGGGGTTCCCGCCAGGAACCAACCAGGCGGGGGGCCCGCGGTCCGCGCAGCACGACACCCGTCAGCCCAAACTGTGCGAGCAGCGGCTCGATGCGGTCCTGCCAGGCGCCGGACAGCCACAGCAGATGGCCGCCACTGCCCCAGCGCATACCCATGTCCAGGGGAGCCAGCCCCTGGGCCAGTTCCTGGATTCGGGAAGGACAAACCGGCACCCGCATTACGGTTTCGGACCTGTCCCGGGACCATTCCGACATGCCGGACCACAGGGTCTGATCTTCCATCAGGAGGGTACCCGATCCACCCAGGGTGTGTTGGAGATCCGCCAGGCGCGCCGGCAACCGGTCGCGCCGACCGGTTTGGCGGATGTGCAGAACCGGTTCGGTGCCGGACGTCTCCAAGACCAGGCTGGAGATTTCGTGGCGGCCGCACGACAGCGCGGCCATTGTGTCCAGCAGGTCGGACAGCCGGCCGGATACCGAGACGGTGCCGGAAGCCTCCGGACGGGGAAAGACCTTGAACGTTGCTTCCACCATCAAGGCCAGGGAGCCCAGACTGCCGGCCATCAGTTTCGGCAGATCGAATCCGGCCGCGTTCTTAACCACCCGGCTGCCGGAGTACAGCAGTTCACCCCGCCCATCCAGGAAACGCAGGCCAAGAATGAAATCCCGCACGCCTCCGTATCGCCAGCGGCCCTCTCCGCCCAAGCCGCAGGCAATCGTGCCGCCCAGCGTGGCGTTGTCCTCCCGGGGCGGATCGAAGGGCAGGTATTGGCCTTCCGCGGCCAACAGGTCCTGAATGTCCGCGACCCTTGAGCCGGCGAAGGCCGTAATCGTGAACTCCGCGGGGTTGTACTCGAGGACTCCGGTCAGCGAACCGGCATCCAGGATTTCGGCGTGGTCTTCCGGTGCATGGACGGCCTTGCTGCCCGCCCCGCGTATCGTCACACGGTCGCGGCTGCGGATTCTCTCCTGCAGTGCATGCACCTTGGCTCGAACGTCTTCGGGCCACTGTTCAGGTAGCGCAACGGCATCGGCGCCGGAGGATCCCGAGGGCAGATCGTCGGTCAGCATCTTGCCCCGGTTGGCCAGGATGCCCGGATCCACGGCCTTGCGCAGATCATGGAGCAGGGCCAGATCGGCACCCGTGTACATGTGCGGCAGGTAGGCCAGTTTCTCGCGGCCGACGCCATGTTCGCCGGTGATGGATCCGCCCATGTCGATGCACATGGTCAGGATTTCCCCCGCCAGTTCCTCGGCGCGGTGCAAGGCGCCCGGCTCGCGGCCATCGTACAGAATCAACGGGTGCAGGTTGCCGTCGCCGGCATGGAACACATTGGCCACCCGGATCCCGTACCGTGTGCTCAGGCGGTCGATGAACTCGAGGGCTTCGCCCAATCGCGTACGGGGCACGACACCGTCCTGCACGATGAAGTCGGGGCTGAGCCGGCCCACGGCCGAAAAGGCGCTCTTGCGCCCCTTCCAAATCAGCTGTCGTTCGGCTTCCGTGCGCGCCGGTCTGATTTCATGGGACCCCGACTTCCGGAGTATGGCCTCCAGCTGCACCATCTCCGCCTCGACCTGGACGGGTTCGCCCTCCAACTCGACAATCAGGATGGCGGCGGCCTGGGGGTAGCCCGGCCGTACGCTGACTTCGGCGGCCTCGATGGACAGGCTGTCCATGATTTCGATGGCGCCGGGCAGCAGGCCGCTGGCGACAATGGCGGCGACCGCCTCGCCGGCGGCACCCAGCGAATGGTAGGCCGCCAACACTGTGTGGTAGGAGGGAACCAGCGGCAACAGGCGCAGGGTGACCTCAAGCGCGATGCCGAACCGGCCTTCGGAACCCACGAACAGGCCCGGCAGATCCGGTCCGACGCCTTCGAGGCTGTCCCGGCCCAACTCCTCCACGGTACCGTCCGGCAGCACAACCTTCATGCCCAGGACATGGTTGCTCGTCATGCCGTACTTGAGGCAGTGCGCGCCGCCGGAGTTGAAGGCCACGTTGCCCCCGATGGTGCAGATTGGCTGGCTGGACGGATCCGGAGCGTAATAGAGGCCGTGGGCCGCCACGGCCTTGGAAACATCGAGGTTGATGACGCCTGGCTCCACGCGGCAAATGCGGTCGGCCGGGCGAATGTCCAGGATGCGGTTCAGCCGGTTCAGTGCGAGTACAACCCCGCCGGGGATGGGTACTGCTCCGCCGGACAGGCTGGTGCCCGAACCGCGGGCCATGCACGGCGTGCCGGTCTCGTGGCACCAGCGCACGGCCGCCACCACCTCGTCCGTGGCATCAACCAGCACCACGGCTCCCGGACGTTCCCTGAATGCGGTCAGGCCGTCGGATTCGAAGGGTGTGCGCTGGGCCGCCGTGTGCAGGACGCGCTCCGGGGACACGATGGCCTGGAGGCCCGCAACCATCTGGGCCTGGGACAGGGGTGTGGCCCGGCCCTCCCAGACTTCCGCGGCCGCATGCGGCGGGTTCATGCCACCTCCCTCACCGGGGTGCGATCGAGCACGTCCAGGACGCGACAGGCCGTTTCGTAGCGTCCGAAACTCGGCATCAGGTACACCCCCTGGACATGGGGCGCGCCGATCAGGTCCAACAACAGGTCCTGGGCCATGGCCACGCCGGCTTGGCGGCCCTGCTTGCCGGCTTCCTTCATGGAGTTCAGCGCGGTCGGAGTCAAGGTAATGCCCGGCACTTCATGATGCAGGAAACTGGCATGGCGAAAGCTTTGCAGAGGCAGGATGCCGATCAGCACCGGTGCCGGAATGGGCCCGTACCGGGCGGCGTACAGATCCGCGAAGCGGATCCAGACCATGGGATCATAGATGGGCTGGGTCATGATGAAGTCGGCGCCGTGCTGGAGTTTGCGGGTCAGTCGTTCCGCCTCCAGTTCCAGGTCGGGCCGGGTCGGGTCGCAGGCCACGGCGATGGCGAAACTGCTGTGCTGGCCCATCTCCTTGCCCTGGAGGTCCTGGCCCCTGTTGAACTGCTGCAGGATCTGCACCAGACCCACGCTGTCCGTATCGTAGACCGGGGAACTGTTTTGGCTCTCCCCCAGACTGGGGGGATCGCCGGTCAGGGCGAGAATGTTGCGCAGGCCCAGCGCGTGGGCGCCCAGCAGGTCGGCCTGCAGGCCCATCAGCGACCGATCCCGGGTCGTGAAGTGCAGGATGGTCTCAATCCCGACGCGATTTTCGATGAGCGTTGACAGGGCCAGGGCTCCCATCCGTACCCGGGCCATGGGGCTGTCCGCCACATTGATGGCATCGGCCCCCCGTTCCTTGGCCAGCCGGGCACCGGCCAACTGGCGTTCCGGGTTCATGCCCCGTGGTGGATCCACTTCCACGCTGACCACAAACTCCCCGGCCCGAATCTTGGTCAGCAGTCCGGATCGCGAAACCGGATCCGTTGCGTTGGGTCCGCTGGTTTCGGATACCCGGACTCCCCACTCAACGGACGGCTTCGCCTGGAGGTGCTCCGCATCTTCTTCGTGGTCGGAGTCGATGCTGTCCAACGCCTGCCGCATGGCCTTGATGTGGGCGGGCGTGGTTCCGCAGCAACCGCCCACAATCCTGGCCCCGCGGGCGAGAAACTCCGGCACCATGGCGGCGAAGTATTCCGGGCCCGCCTCGTACTGGAAGCGCCCATCCACGCGCGTGGGCAGGCCGGCGTTGGGCATCGCGGACAGCCAAATGTCCGGCCGGGCGGCCCGCAGGGTCGCCAGGACATCGAGCAGGGCGGTCGGCCCCACCGCACAGTTCGCGCCCAGCACGTCAATCGGCAGGTCGGTCAGCGCGTCGGCGGCGGCCGCCGCGTCAAGGCCGAAGAGGGTCTCGCCGTCCGCACTGAACGTCAGGCTGGCCAGCACGGGCAGATCCGACAGTTCCCGAATGGCCAGGACGGCCTGTCTCAGTTCCGCCACATCGGTCATGGTCTCGATGCAGAAGAGGTCGACTCCGCCCTCCAGGAGCGCTGCCGCCTGTTCGCGGAATGCGGCCCGGGCCTGCTCGGGGGAAATGGGCCCGCGGGGTGCCAGACCGCGGCCCAGGGGGCCGATGTCGCCGGCGATGAAGATGTCCCGGCCGCTGCTTTCGCGCACGTCGCGCGCGATGCGGGCCGCAGCCCGGTTGATGGCAACCACTTGGCCGTCCAGTCCGTGTTCTGCCAGCCGCAGCGACTGCGCGCCGAAGGTATGGGTCAACAGGATGTCGGCACCGGCCCGGGCGTACGCCAGCTGGAGTTCCCGGACGCGCTCCGGCTCGGTAAGACAAAGTTCTTCCAGGTTCTGGTCCACGCGCGCCCCATGGGACAGCAACAGCGTGCCCATGCCGCCGTCGGCCAGCATGGGGCCGGCCTGCAGGGCTTCCAGAAACGGGACCATGGGATGGGGTGCGGGACAGGGAACCGGAACGACCTGCGCCGTCAGGTCTGGATCTTGTCGCGCATGCGGGCATAGGTGGCGTAGTCGATCACCACCCTGCGGGCCAGGTAGTCCGCCGTCTCCGGGGCCCGGCTCCGCCAGGGAGCCGGATCGCGGGTGACGGTCATGTCGATGGCGTCGGACCCGCCGCCGCTTCCGTAGCTCACGGCCAGGATGCGGTCGCCCGCCTGGGCATGGTCCAGGATGGCACTGAGACCGAGCAGGGTGGAACCGGCATACGTATTGCCGATTTTGCCCACGAGCAGGCCCCGTCGCCACTGGTCGGGTTGGAAACCCATGTCGGTCAGCACCCGCGTCGCAAACTTCAGGTTGGGTTGGTGGACCACCACATGGTGGTAGTCGGAGGGTCGGGAACCCGCATCCTCCATGAGTTTGCGGCCGGCGGCCAGGACATGCTGGAAATAGCCCGGTTCGCCGGTGAACCGGCCGGCATGCATGGGGTAGGGCTGGTTCGGGCGACGCCAGAAATCCGGGGTGTCAGTGACCCAGGACAGCGTGTGATTGATGGTGACCGGCGCCTCCGCCGCCGGGCCCAGGATCAGGACCGCGCCACCGGCGGCGGCGGTGTACTCAAGGGCGTCGCCGGGGCGGCTCTGGGCTGTGTCCATGCCCGCCACCAAGGCATAGGTGCCGCGTCCGCTGCCGACAAAACCCATGCCGGCCTGCAGGGCTTCGGTGCCGGCCTTGCAGGCGAATTCCAGGTCGGCGGCCAGGGTCAAGGGCGTGGCGCCGATGGCCTCGGCCACGATGGTCCCGGTGGGCTTGACGGCATAGGGATGGCTCTCGCTGCCGATCCACACGGCCTCGATCGCGGCGGGCGGCACACCGGCCCGACTCAGGGCGTTGGCGGAGGCTTCCATGCACATGGTGGCGGTGTCTTCGTCCTGCCCGGGCACCGACTTTTCCTGTCCGACCGGCACCGTGTCCGGATCGGACCAGACCCGGGCGATTTCGCGGGCGGGCAAACGATACCGCGGAATATAGGCGCCGTGGCCCATGATGCCCACGGGCCGCCCAATGGCATTCCGGTTCGTGTTGTGCTGTGGATGGGGAAGAACTTCCATGATTTCACGGGATCATGCCGCAGGCGAGGAATGGAAGCTTAGTGCCGCTTCCGTGGATATGCGGCGCGATGCCACCATCTCGGCCGCAATCCGGGCTGCCTGCCCGGCCGGCACCCCGGCCGCCAACGCCACCTGACGCGCGTGCAGTCGCATGTGCCCGGCCTGGATGCCGGTGCCGACCAGTGCCAGCAAAGCCGCAAGGTTTTGCGCCAGCCCGACCGCCGCGGCAATGCGGGCCAACCGGCGCGCGTCGGGGTCGCCCAACAGCTTCAGGGAAACAGGCACAAGGGGGTGGGCCCTTGTGCTGTGGCCGGCCACGCCCAGGGCCAGTGGCAAGGTGAGGCGGCCGTGCAGCAGGGGACCTGCCGGATCCGCACCCCGGGCGCGGACGAGACTGTCCTGGGGCAGTGCGTCGGCATTCGGTACAACCGTCCAGCGGGAGAGACCTCGATAGCGACCTTCGCCTGCGGCCCAGGCGTGGGCCGCGGCCGCTACCGCGCGGCAATCGTTGCCGGTCGCCATGGCCACCGCCTCCACACCGTTGAGGATGCCTTTGTTGTGGGTTGCGGCGCGGTGGGGATCCGCCTGTGCCAGGGCATCCGCCTGAACAATGCGCCGTTGGAGATGCCGGCCCTCCGTCGGGCTGTCCGCCAGCGCGTTCCAGGTGTACAGGACCTCGGCGGTTGCCAGCCGCTGAACACACAGGTTGCTCAGGATGCTCATGACGACTTCGCCGCCGGTGAGTTCCGCCACCAGGGGAGCCAGTGCCTCGAGGGCCGTGTTGACGATGTTCGCGCCCATGGCGTCGGCCACGTCCATGGTCAGTTCCACCAACAGAATGGGACCTGCTTCCGAGTGCGGAATGTGGCGCGTGGTCAAACTTCGGGGGCCTCCGCCGCGCGCCAACAACGATCCGCGGGCCGGGATGTGCGCCAGGAGTTCGCGTTCCGCGGCCGCCAGGGACCGTTGCGCCTCGGCGATGTCCGGCACGTCCGCCAACTGAATGTGGCCGCCCATCAGGTTGGGAGTGGCTCCCGTGCGGAAGCCGCCGCAGGCGCGGGCCAGCTTGGCCGCCTTGCTGGCGGCCGCCACCACGGACGGTTCTTCCACCGCCATCGGCACGGCCAGCTCCTCGCCGTCGACAAGAAAGTTGGTGGCGATGCCGTAGGGCAACGCGTAGCGGGCCACCACGTTTTCCGACATGGCGTCGGCCTGGGGAAGTGACAGGCCGGTGTCCAGGACGGCGCGATCCCGTTCGTCCAACAGGCGTTGTTGCTGGAGCAGGTCCAGTCGCGCGGCCGGTTCCAACCGGTGCAGACCGGCCAGGGGCGTCGTGGTTTCAGGGGCGGTCATGGCCGGGGACGTTCAGGGAAATTGTTGTTGCAGGGCCTGCACGAATGGATGCAGGGTCTGGGGCACAAACGAAATCCAAACCAACAGGCCCAGCATGCCGGCGGCGGGCAGGCGCAGCGCCATCGGTTCCAGGGCATGGGTGGTTTCCGCCTCGGGACGCAGGAGAATGCGCAAAACCCGGATCAGGCCCACTGCGGCCGAGGCCGTGCCCAGTGCCAGCACGAGTGCAACCCGCCAGTCGATGGTGGCGATGAACTGCCATGTGACCCAGAAGTGGCCGAAGCCGCTGGTCAGGGGGAATCCGACCAGGCCCAGCGTGCCGAACAGATACAGGGCCATGTTCCAAGGCAGGCTGTGGCCCAAACCGGCCCACCGAAAGTTTCCGCGGATGCGGCTGATGTCCAGTTGGGTCAGACCGGCCAGGCAGCACATGGTGCAGACGATGCGGACAAGGAACAATCCCAGGATTGTGCCCCAGACGCGTCCTACGGGCAGCGTCACAACCAGCAGGATCATGCCCCAGTTCAACATTGAGGCGTAGAACCAAATGCGCCGAGGATCCTGAGTGCCCAAGGCGGACAGGCCGCCCCAGACCACAGTCAGGATGCCCGCCCAGCCCAACCACGCGAAGAGGGGTTCGTAGCTCTGCAGGATGGGATGTCTGAGCAGCGTGCCGTGCAACACGGTCAGGATGCAAAACTGCAACATCAGATCAACGGCCGCGCCTGGAATTGGGTTGGTGCCTTCGTTGGGATCGCGCAGCAGCTGGTGCAGCGGAAAAGGCATGCACAGGACGAAAAGGCCCGCCGACAAAAGAAACTGGGCGCGTTGGACCAGGTCCGCGTTTTGGGGGTCAACGGGGATCAGTACCACCAAAACCCAGTTGGCGAGGATGAAGCATATCAGCGCGATCATCGGGACAAGCGACAGACGGCGCAGCCGAGGCAGGGCACTGGAAGACATCAGCGGTGTCCAAGCCGCAATCGGAAGCAACAGGACCGGGTGCAGCAACGGCATGGCCAAGGGAGTTGCCGAGGTTGTCAACACGAACGCGAACCCGGCGAACGCCAGAAACAGACCCGGGAGGGAGTCGGCCGCACTGCCAGTCAACAGCATTACCAGGCAGGCGCCGGCCAACACCAGGATCGCCAGCTGTAGGCCGGGCAGGGACTCGTTGGAGAGGGACAATTCGACACCCAGGAGGGGAAAGTCCCAGACCGGTATCTGCCCCACGCCCAGATGGCTTCTGCGCTGTTGCAGTTCGGTCAGCAGCAACCCAATGATGCAGGCCAAAACCAGGCCGCTGGCCTGGGTGACAACCGCATTCCGGCGCAGCACCTGACAAAGACCGCTGCCGGCCAGCAGCGCCAGCAACACAAAAAGGGGAGTCGGATCCTGTCCCTGCAGGAACTCGGCCGGACCGATCATGGGAGCGATGCCGAAACGGGCGCGGGGCGGGCGCGGGTGGCTTGGAGCGCAAACACCAGGACCGCCAGAAGCTCGGCCCCGTTGACGAGAAAAATCAACGGGACGGTTTGGCTGTAGGTTACATAGACCACCAGGTTCAAGGTCAGCAGAACGAGCACCCCTCCGAGTCCGAAGTCCGCCGGGCTGTCGGACAGACCCGTGAAGAGGAATCCGCTCAGGGTGAGCATGATGGTCGACCGCAACAACCAAGGTTGCTGCAGGGCCTGGGGCAGGAAGTCCACGAAATCGTCGACAGGCACCCAGCGCGCGGCGAGAACCATGGCCATCGCACCCAGCAAGCGCATCAGAAGCGCGGGCCGTTCCCGGCTCCATCCGCCGGGCTGGCTCAGCAGGCTGCCCAGAGTTACGGCCACTGCAGCCGTCAGCGGTACCAGGCCGATGCCAACGACCACTTCCACTGGCTTCCCCCCGACCTGAAGCAGCATGCGCACGACCTGCAGGATGGCCACGATCAACAGCGGACCCGTGGCGCGGAGATCCCAGCTGGCGAACAGCAGGAGCAGGGTTCCGGCCAGCAGTGTCCAGTCGAATTGGTTCACGATTGCCTTCAGCGCAGAATGGCTCGGAGCAGGACCAGCAAAGCCACGCACCAGCCCACAAGGCCGGACCCTTCGATCACATTCAGCGTGTTGGACCACACGACGCTGATCCGGGCGGCACTGAACTGGATGCCTCCCGATACCCACTCCAGCGACAGGTTCAGGGTGAGCTTGTGCAGCAGCCGGGAGGTCGGCTCGCGCACCCGGGTCAGCATCCAGCCGACCGACAGACCCCCGCCCGTGGCGACTGCCGTGTAGGTCAGAACCATGGGGGAACCCAACTGCCCGAGACTTTCCCACAGGGACGGCAATTCCGCGCCGCCGGCATGCAGCCAAATCCAGCCCGGAACGATCCCGAGGAGCAGGTTCGACGCGGCCAGCAGACATGCTGCACCCAGTTGAGGATCGCGGTACAGAGGAATTCCGACCTGCATCCTGCGGATGGCGTCCAGCCATGGACGCCAGAGGGAGGCACTGAACACGAGGACGGCCAGCAGGAAGGTGGCGTTCAAGGCGCTTACCGGGGGCAGGGCGCCGGGTTCAAGCCAACGGCCCAGTGCGATGAATCCCGGTGTCAGGGGCATTCCCAGGAGGCCCAGGATCCCCAGCAGGTGCAATGCCAGACCGATGCGCGTTGGGGGAAGTCGTTGCGCCACTAGCCACAGCGCCCCCGACAGACAGCAGGCGGCCACCGAGGAAAGGGTTGCCATGGGCCCCTGGCCAAATCCCAGCATGGCGGCCAATCCGGTCAGTGACACCGATGTCACGATGACGGACTTGCGGCGCAGGGATCGGCTTCCCCGGTGCAGGCAGACAACGGCACTGATCAGGCACATGAGTGTGATTGCCGGCAGCACCAGGGCCTGGATTTCGGGCTGTCGCTGGGCGAGCTCAAGCGTGAGGCCCAACAGCCAGAGCCCCGACAGGGCCGGCAGCACCTGGCTGAAAATCCGTTCGGATACGCTGAGGTTCAGGTGGCTGCTGGGCAACAGCCAAAGGTGCAGGGGATAGGCTCCCCCGCGTACGGCGCCGGCGATAAACAGGGCGTAGAGGGTCTCGATCGGCAAGGATGAGCCAATCAGCATTTGATTGGGGCCGTTGACCCCTGCCGGAAACAGTCCAATCAACAACACCAGCGTGCCCAGCATGCCCATGCCCAAGGCGCGGTGGTACACCACGGACCATTCCTCCTGTACCACCGCGTGCTGGTTCATCACCTGCGTGTGGCGGAAGACCAGCATCACGTCCAGCAGGACCCAGGTAAAGACCGTGGTCAGCATGTTGCCACTGTTGACCAGCAGCCACACGCAGGCCAACGTCGCCAGATTCAGGGCCAGGAACCGCGTAAAGAAGAACCTGTCCTCCGGGGACATCTCTTCCGGATCGGACAGCCGCTGTGCGGAGCAGAGCAGGCCGGCCGCGCCCAAAATGCCCGCCAGGAGCGATATGTTCCAGTTCCAGCCCACGTGCAGCCATACAAACTGAAAGCTGTCCTGCAGAGACGGCTGCCAGGTGAGGGCAAACAGCGGCAGCCCGCGCTGGTACACCTGGCTGACCAGGGCTCCGAACGAGACGCCGAGCAGGATCAGGGCCAGTGCCAACAGTCGATCCGGTCGACTGCGCGTGGGATGGGCAAAGGACAGAGCCACCGGGCCCGCAAGCAGCAGCAGCGGCGGCAAGAGTGGAGAAGTGACCAGGCCGCGCAGGGTTTCCATGGCAACGCCTTGACGCGGGGTTGGCAGGTTTAGGTCCGAACTGGCCGGAAGGCCGCCCCGGGGGGGCGGGAGCGGCCTCGGTCGGAATGGTGGTGCCGGTCGCCGAACCTTCCGTCCGCGTCGGCGCACGGTGTGGCGGATTTCACCCCAGTTCGGCCGGTGAGTTGGCCGTGCCCGTGAAGACGATTGCGGACAGTGGCTCGCGTTCACGGGCCGACACTTCGCGTTCCGCCATCGGTTCCGCCAATGTGTCCGGTTCGTCACGGTACCCGATCGCGACGGCGACCACCGGTTCCCATTCGTCGGGCAGATCGAGGACCTTGCGCGCGGCATCGCCCGAAAAACCGCCCATTTGGTGCGCATGGAGACCCATGGCCGTGGCCTGGGTCACGAGGTTGGCCACCGCCTGGCCCGTGTCGTACACCGCCTTGCGGTTGGTCCGTCCCTGGGCCACAGTGTTGGCGGAGGCAATCATCAGGAGACTGGCGTTGCGAGCCCAGGCCTGATTCATGTCCATCAGCGTGCCCAGGATCCGCTCGAAGCCCTCAGGGTCGGCCGAGCGCTCCGCGTACACAAACCGCCACGGCTGCGCGTTGAACGAGGAGGCGGACCAACGCGCAGCCTCGAACAGGCTCCCAATTTGCTCGCGGTCCAAAGATGCTTGTCGGAAGGCCCGTGGACTCCACCGGGCCGCGAGGTGTTCGTGGATGGGGTAGGCGGTGTCCGCGTGCTTCTGGTTGTCGAGACTGGACAAAATCGTCTCCTGGGGGAACTGGTGTCGGAGTGGGGTGCGGCTGTTCAGGGCAGGTGGACCCAGGCCGCCCGGCTGTGTTCAAGGCCGGTTATTGTAAAGGATTCAAGGGCGGCGGGCAGGAGGCAGCAGTCCAGCGGACCCAACTTCGCGGAACCGCCGGCTGTGGCGATTTCAAGGGAGCCCTCCAGAACCACCACGCACCGGCAGGTTGCCGGATCCCCTTCTCCGACCACGGTCTCGCCGGTTGTGATCGTGGCGAGGTCCGCCGCAAACTGCGGGCATGTGATCAATCGGCTGACGGCCAGTTCCTGCCAGGTTGTCGGTTGGGCAACCACTGGATTGGACATGGCCGCGGCCGTATCCAAACACGCCAGGGATTCGCGCCAGTGCAACGGCCTCGGCTGTTCCGGCCGGGACGGCCGATCCCAGTCGTACATGCGCCAGGTGGTGTCGCTGGTTTCCTGCACTTCCAGGACCGTAATCCCGGGTCCCAGGGCATGCACCTGTCCGGCCGGCACGAAAAACGTGTCCCCGGCACGGACTTGATGGTGCTGCAGCCAATGTGTCAGGGCCCGGGAAGGGCCGGCCTGTTGAATGTCCTCCAGCGTTGTACCCGGCTTGAGACCGAGTATCAGTTCGGCGTCCGGCTCGGCGGCCAGGATGATCCACATTTCGGTCTTGCCGAAGGTTTCGCGCCGACCGTCGCCTTGGGCCGGATGCACCTGCACGGACAGCCACTCGTCGACATCCAGCAACTTCAGCAGGATCGGGAAGCGGCCATGTGCGACGGTGTCTGCATGCCGCGTGCCCACCAGATCGGTTCCGAATTCCCCAATCAACCGGGACAGCTGCCAACCGGCCAACGGGCCGTGTGCCACCGGTGTCTCGGCTGCCGGGTGGCCCGACACAAGCCATGCCTCAGCCAGGCGCGAGCCGACCGGAACCCACGGCAATCGTTCGGCGAGTCGGTGTCCGCCCCACACTGCATCCCGCATATGGGGGACAAAGCACAATGGATGATCAAGCCGCGGGGCGGAACTCACGTTGATTCTCCGCCGGGAACCCGGGGCTCGGATACCGTTGCCTCCTCGTCCTGGACATTCTCGTCCTGGACATTCTCATCCTGGGTGTCGTCCTTCGCTTCGCGCCGGGGGGCTGGCCTGCCGAACCACCGCCTTTGCAGCTCCGGGTCTTCCTGTTCGGCTTCGTCCAGGAATGTCAGGGGCTGGTCCAAGACCCGGTACCAGGCATAGGTCACGACCAGCTTGGCCGAGGCCATGACCGGTGCGGCGAGCACCGCACCCAGAACCCCGGCCAGCGACGTGCCCATCAACACGCTGAGCAGCACCACGACGGGATGCAGACGCAGCGAATTGCCGATGATGCGCGGCACGATGATGTTGCTTTCAATTTGCTGGACCGCAACCACGCACAGGGTGACCAGCAGTCCGTATTGCACCGTGGTGAGGCCGAAGGCCGTCGAGTCCTGGAACAAGGCCACGAGAATGATCAGCACCGAACTGGCGACCGGCCCGATGACCGGCAGGAATTCCAGGGCCCCGGCGGCGAGCGCCAAGCCGAAGGCGTTGCTGACGCGGAGCAGGGGAAGCAGGACCGTGTAGACCGCAAACAACAGGAGCGAAATCAGGATCTGGCCCCGCAGGTAGGCCTTCCAAATCTCGCTGAACCGCCGCCAAAGTGCTTGCAGGTCCTGCTGGATGCTCCGTACCGGCGCCAGGCTGTCGATGTAGCTGCCAACCTTGGGTATGTCGATGATGATGTACAGCGACAGGATCAGGACCAGCAGCGTGACGGCCAGGACGTTGAACGTGCCCTTGGCGAACCCCGAGGCTGTGACCAGGCTTTGCTGCAGCAGCGGGTTCAGCCACTGCAGGGCCTGGTCGCCGATGGCGCCCAGATTCCACTCCAGTTGCGAGCCGTCCGGTGAAATCGGTTCCAACCATTGGAGGGAGAACTGTTCCACGAAGCCGAAGCCCGGACGCTGCATCAGGGATTCGACAGTTCCGGCGGCCTGCGCAGCCCATGATTGCAGGGTGGTTTGCAGCCGTTCCAGGATGGAAGGCAGGGCGTTGTACAGCAGATTGAACTGCTGGATTGACTCCGCAATGAGCCAGAACGCGGTCGTGAAGCCCACCACCAGCAGGCCGGCCAGGATCAGTACGGCGGCCGCGGCCCGGTTCAGGAAGGTGTGGCGGGAGATTGCGGTGATTGCCGGATGCAGAAGGTAGGCCAGGATGACGGCCAGAACCAGCGGCTGGATCAGGTTGGAGAAGCGCCAGAACATCCAGGCCACGGCCGCCAGGAACAGGAGGGAGGCCAACAGCTTGGTGTTGGCCGACCAGCGCACTTCGCGGTCGGCGGGCTGGGCTGGCGGCGGGGCGTTTCGTTCGTCCACGGCTGGAAATTGGGCGACTCAGTCCGGCTCGAGACCGGCGATCGAATTCAGCACCGTCTTGAGGCCGTGCCGGCGGAACGCGATCGTCACTTCCTCGTCCCCGTCGGCGAGCAGTTTGGAGCCAATCACCTTGCCCGTGCCCAAGATCCGGTGCCGCACGTTCATGCCCGCCTTGAACTGCGACACGGCCGGCGCGGCCGGGGCCGCATCGGCCTCGACCGACGACCAGTCATGGCGCGACGGGCGAATCCTGTAGGCGTCGGCTTGTCGCCCGCCCAGGGACGAGCCCTGTCCCACCGCGCGCCACTGGGGCCACGTTTCGCGGATTAGGAGGCCGGGGTCGATCTCGTTCAGGAACCGGCTCTCCCGGTAGCGCATGGTGCGTCCGCTGACAAAGCGCTGGTCGGCCCGGGTCAGGAACAGCAATTGTTCGGCCCGGGTAATCCCGACGTAGAGGAGCCGTCGCTCCTCTTCGATGTCTTCCCGGTCTCCGGTATCGCGGGCGCGGAAGTGCGGCAACAGATCCTCGTCCACACCCGGGATGTAGACAACCGGATATTCGAGCCCCTTGGCGTTGTGCAGGGTCATGAGCGTGATCTTCGGCTCGTCGTCGTCCCGTTCGTCCGCCGCGGAAATCAGGCTGACGTGCTCCAGAAACAGTTCCACCGGATTGAGGGCCAGCTCCTCCGCATCGCTCTCCGGTTCGAATTCCGAGGCCAGGCCCACCAGTTCGTCCAGGTTTTCGAGACGGTGTTCGTCCTGTTCGCCGGATGCAACCAGGCGCGCACGGTACCCGGACGATTCGAGGACATCGGCCAGAAACAGGCCGGCATCGATGGCGAGGTCCTCGGTGTACAGCCGTTCCCGCCACTCGACAGCCAGGCTCTCGAATGTCTGCAGGCTGCGCAGGGCGCGCCCCGTGAACGGCGACGGGTGCCGTTCCCAAGCGTCCGGAGCCATGTGCGCCACCGCTTCGGGCCCGCGGCAGGCTACCGTCAGGGCATCGGAGATGGAGAGCCCCCACCGGTCCCGGCACTCGATCAGGCGTGCCAGGGTTTTGGCCCCAATTCCGCGCGCCGGCTTGTTGATGATGCGCGCCAGCGACAGGGCATCCAGCGGGTTGACCAAAAAACGCAGGAACGCCAGGGCATCCTTGATTTCGGCCCGGTCGTAGAACCGCACGGCGCCAATCAGGCGATAGGCGATGCGATGGTTCAGGAGTGCTTCCTCCAGGGCCCGGCTGAGCGCATGCGTGCGGTACATCACCGCAATGTCCTCATGCCCGAATGCTCCGTCGTGCAGCAGGCTGGCGGCACTGCGGGCAATCCAGTCGGCTTCCGAGTCGCCGCCGGCGGCATCCACCAGCACTACCTGCTGACCGTCGGGATTGCCGGTGAACAGTTCCTTGTGGGTGCGTCCGCGATTGTGCTGGATGAGGCTGTTGGCCACATCCAGAATTTGCTGTGTGCTGCGGTAGTTTTCCTCCAGGACGACAGTTCGGAGCGATGGGAAGTCCCGTCGCAGCCGGGCCAGGTTGCGGCGGTTGGCGCCGCGGAACGCGTAAATCGACTGGTCCTCGTCGCCTACCACAAACAGGCTCTGCAACGAATCCGGATAGGCGGCCAGCAGCTTCACCAGTTCGTACTGGACCCCGTTGGTGTCCTGGAATTCGTCGACGAGAACGTGTGGCCACCGGGCGCGGTACCGGTCCAGCACGTCCTGGTTGTCGCGGAACAGCCGCAGTGCGTGCAGCAGGAGATCATCGAAGTCCAGGGCGTTGTTGGCCCGCAGGACCTTTTCGTAGTCTGCATAGATCGGGGCCAGGCGGACATCGAGGACCGAGGAGGCCTGGGCCGCGAACTCCGCTGCGGTCAGGCCCCGGTCCTTGGCTCTGCTGATGTCGGCCAACACGGAGAATTCATTCTCGTTCGAGGCGGCCCTGGAGACAAGGATCTCCTTGATGACCGATTTCTGGTCGTCGGCATCGACGATGATCCAGTTGCGCTCGTACGGTGTGTGTTCGTATTCCACGCGCAGGATGCGGGCACAGATGGAATGGAACGTGCCGATGGCCATGGGACGTCGCCACCCGAAGCCGGGCTCGTCCTGGTCCCGGGACTTGAGCAACTCGAGTGCACGCTGCCGCATCTCGCCGGCAGCCTTGTTGGTGAAGGTTACGGCCAGGATGCGGTTGCGAGCGACGTCCAGCTCCTGAACCAGCCAGGCAATCCGATGGGTCAGGACCCGGGTCTTGCCCGATCCCGGACCGGCCATGATCTGGGCCGGTCCGATGGGCAGCGAAACCGCTTCGCGCTGGGCGGTGTTCAGCTTGGCGAGTAGCGGATGGGAGGTCACGGCGAATCAAGGTGTTTGACAGCAGGAGCGCCCGGTGAGTCTGACACAGACCGAGGTGAAGCCCGCAGGGATTGGCCAGCCCAGTTCGTCGCGCAGCAGGTGCAGCAGATGGTGCATCGGCATGCCCATGACGCTGGCTGCACAGCCGTCAACCTGCGCCACGGGATTGAAGTCCTGGTCCTGCAGGGCATATCCCCCGGCTTTGTCGAACGGATCGCCGGTCTGGACGTACCGGTCGATTTCCGCGTCCGTGTAGTTGCGCATGGTCAGTCGGGATACGTGCACCCCCGTCCGCCGTCTCCCGGTTTGGAGGTTGATCAGGCAGTAACCTGTGCAAACTTCGTGCGGTCCGGTGCGCAGCCGGCGCAGGAACGATGCCGCCTCAAGGGTGTCTTGTGGCTTCCCCAGCATGTCGCCCGCATGCACCACGGTCGTGTCCAGGCCCAGTAGCAGGGCCGGCTTGGCCAACGGGTCGCTTGGCAGTTCTGTCCGGACCGTTTCCGCCTTTAGGGACGCCAGCCGCCGGGTCATGCATTCCGGGGTTTCGTTGGGCAGGGGCGATTCGTCCACATCCGCCGGGTGGAGGCGGACCGGAAGTCCCAATGCCCTGAGAAACGCCTGTCGCCGAGGACTCGCCGAGGCCAGAACCAGAGTTCCGTCCCGGGACAAGGTGTGGGCAGTCATAGGGTGAGTCCTCAAGGGTTTGGCAGCGCGTGGTGGATTGCGGCAGCCGCCGGAAACAAACCGGGATGCGAGTGCTTGAATCGTGCACCGTCCGAAGGTGCGAAGTACAATTGGGCGGCCCCGAAGGCGCATGGGACCGCATGTCCGGACCCATGCGCGGCAGTCCGGATTTTCCCCCAACACCAGGCACCTCAGCATATGGCATCTACTTCTGCCGTCCAGGATGCGGTTACGCGCACGGCCATCATCGGCTGCGGGGGCATGGCCCGCAACCATCTCCGTTCCATCCTTGACGATCCCCGGGGTACGCAGGTCAGCGTCGTGTGTGAACCCATGGCCGAGAATTACGAGCTGGCCTGTGGGCTGTTTGAGGAGGCCGGGGTCGCGGTCCCCGAGAACGTGCCGGATCTGGATGCCATGCTGGCAGGGCATGCCGCGGATCTGGATGCCGTCTTCATCGTCACCCCCCATGCCATGCACCACGACCACATCGTTGCCAGTCTCGACGCGGGGTTGGACATCCTGGTGGAAAAGCCCATGGTGGTGAGCAAGGAGGAAGCCGAACGTGTCATTGCCAAGCGGGACGAAACCGGCAAATTGGTGACCGTGGCCTTTCAGGGAAGTCTGTCGCCGCACATCCGATGGGCTGCCGAACAGTTGCACGACGGGCCCTACGGCCGCGTGCTGGCCATCAGCGGCACCGTGTGGCAGAGTTGGAAAGGGCTGGCGGATGGCCGCTGGCGGCTGGACCCGCACGTTTCAGGTGGCGGGTTCATGTTCGATACCGGCGCCCACCTGATGAACACGATTTCCGATCTGGCCGGCGAGGACTTCGTGGAGGTGGCGGCTTGGCTCAACAACGACGACATGCCCGTTGACATCATGGCGGCGGCCATGGGCCGTTTGCAGTCCGGGACCTTCGTAACCATCCACGGCTGCGGGAACGCGGTCAAGAGTTGCAGTTCCACAATCCACATCTTTGCCGAGAAGGCACACCTCAAGGCGTGCATGTGGGGACGCTGGGTGGAAGTTCAGGAGGATGGCGACGAGGACTTCAAGCGCGTGGAGCTGCCGGCCATGCGGACAGCCTGGCATCGGTTCCTGGACGTGCGGGCCGGCCGCATCGAGAATCCATCGCCTCCCGAAGTCGGCTTGCGGATGCTGAGACTATGGGATGCCATCAAGGAATCAGCCGCCCGGAACGGCCAGGTGGTTCCTTGTTGATGCTCCCTCCCCTGTTCTTCCTTCGATCACGGCTCCATGGAGGCTGGTCACAATGAGAGTAACCATCTGGAACGAATACCGTCACGAAAAGCTGCACGCCGAGATTGCGGCCCTCTATCCCGACGGGATGCACGCCGCCATCAAGAGTGGCTTGGCCGATCACGGCATCACCGATGTGGGTACGGCGACGTTGGACGAGCCGGAACACGGGCTGACGGACGAGGTCCTGGAGGCCACGGACGTCATGCTTTGGTGGGGCCACATGGCCCACCACGAGGTCGACGACGGCATTGTCGACAAGGTGCAGAAGCGGGTGCTCGAGGGGATGGGACTGATCGTGCTCCACTCCGGGCACTTCTCGAAGATCTTCCGCAAGCTGATGGGCACTTCGTGCAGTTTGCGCTGGCGCGAGGCCAGCGAGCGGGAGCGGATCTGGGTTGTGCGGCCCGGCCATCCCATTGCCCAGGGCCTGCCGCCCTACTTCGAAATTCCCCAGTGCGAGATGTACGGGGAACTGTTCGACATCCCACAGCCGGACGAACTGGTGTTTGTCAGCTGGTTCGAGGGCGGCAACGTATTCCGCAGCGGATGCTGCTTCCACCGCGGGAACGGCAAGATCTTCTACTTCCGCCCCGGACACGAGACCTTTCCGATCTACACCCAGCCGGAAATCCATCGGGTGTTGGCGAACGCCGTGCAGTGGGCAACCCCCGTGGCAGGACCGGCCTACCCCTACTCGCAGAAGGGCTCCACGCGTCCGGTGGCCATCAACGAGCGGGAGGCGCTTGAACCCATCGGCGCGGCCTCGGACGAGCGGGTGCGCGTCGGCTGACCTCCGGAACAAACGAAAAACCCGTCGGCGTCGCCGACGGGTTCGCGGTCTTGGACCTGACGCTTCAATCGATTTGGCACCTCCTGTAGGACTCGAACCCACGACCCGCTGCTTAGAAGGCAGCTGCTCTATCCAGCTGAGCTAAGGAGGCTGGCGGCGGGATTGTACACCAGCGTCGAGACCGCGAATCCGGTGCCTGCATGAAGGGGACGGCCGGCCGCGCTCCGAACCTGGACATCTCCAGGCCGTGTAGACGGAGTTTTGATACAGACCTGGCACAGGCCTGGCACAGTTCCTGCACGCCCAGGCCTGACACTTCCCTTGATGGTTGAGTCACACAGGGGAAGTCACATGTCCGAGTTTACGACAGCCTTGATGCTGGGAATGATGAGCAAGGTGTTGGGCCAGGGAGTGTTCGTGTATCGGGAACCCGCCCAGGAGGCGGTGCGGCCAACGGCCTCGCCCTTCCGGGCCTGGCTGGGTTCCGTCCTGATCGCTCTGGGGCGGCGTGTTCAGCCGAACACCCGCACCCATTGGACAGGCATGCGCGAAGCCGCCCTGTGAGCATTCCGGCGCATAGTGTGAAGAGGACCGCTCCCAATCGGGAGCGGTCCTTGATTCCGGGAGTTCCGATGCCGATCCCGCCGTCGGCAATCTCAATATAGGAACATGGGCAGGCCGAACGGATTCTTCATCTCCGGCCTGTAGGTCTCCACGTTGTAGAGGCGGTCCACATCAACGCACCGCGTTCCCTTGGTCACTTCGCCCATGTCGATGTGGGTGAACCGGCCGTCGCGGAGAGCCACCATTCTTCCGCTTTGACCCTGGAGCAACAGATCCGCCGCCATGTGGCCGTAGGTGCGCGAAACCAACAGGTCCAAGGCGTCCGGCGCCCCCGTGCGCATCAGGTAGGCCAGTTTCTGGTTGATGATCCCGAATCCCGTTTGTTCCTCGATCATGGCTCCCACCATCTCTCCAATGCCGCCCAGCTTGCGGTGGCCGAAGGCATCGGCCTGGCCCGACTCGATGATCTCGCCGCCCTCCACCGTGGCGCCTTCGCTGATCACCACCATGGCATAGTTGCTGGGATTGCGGTTCCAGTCCTCGGCGACCAGCGCCATGAGCCGGTCCGGGTTGAAGGGCACCTCGCAGATCAGGGCGCGGTCGGCATCCGCCACGTAGCTGCTGATCAGGGCCGTTTCGCCCGAGTTGCGGCCGAAGAGCTCAATCACGGCGACGCGTTCGTGGGAGCCGGCGCTGGTGCGCAGGTTGGTGATGAACTCGGCGCTGCGCGTGACCGCGGTGCTGAAGCCCATGCAGTAGTCGGTGCCATAGACATCGTTGTCCATGGTTTTGGGACACGCCACAATCTGGACTCCTTCCGCGTGCAAGCGTCCGCCGTAGCCCAGTGTGTCGTCGCCCCCGATTGGGACCAGGGTTTCCACGCCCAGCGCGTCCAGGTTCCTGATCACCGTGGAGGTGAAGTCGTAGGTGCCGCCGCCGTTGTCCGCGGCATCGCCTACCGACAGATGTTCCGGGATCGCGCCGGCCTTGACCTTGCTCGGATTGGTCCGGCTGGAATGCAGGAACGTGCCACCGGTACGGTCGATCGTGCGGACGGCCTCGGCGTCGAGGCTGTAGGTGTGGTGAGCGACCGACTCCGGGTCGTCGGGATTGATCTCCAGGGGACCGGCCCATCCGCGGCGGAACCCGACCACTTCGTGTCCCGCTTCCGTCATCCGTGTCACGATGGACTTGATGCACGGATTCAGACCGGGAACGTCGCCGCCGCCTGTCAGAATGCCCAGTTTCATAACGTATCTCCGCAAATGGTGTCGGCCGGCGCCTCCAACAGGCATCGGATCCGGGCCGATTCTAATTCAGACCGGTGCCGCAGGCCCCGAATCGGGCCACACGCAGCGGTTATCCGAAGATCCGGTGCTGTCTCAACGCCATCCGGTAGTAGCCCACCAGTTGATCCATGGTGCTGCGCCAGTCCTGGCGCAATGCGTGTTGCCAGCCGGCTTCGGCAAAGGACTGCAGGAGGGATCGGTTGTCCCTCATCTGTCTGACCTGTTCGCGTATTTCGCCCGGGTTGTCCGGGTCGAACAGCAGTCCGTTGCGGTTGTGCGCGACCGTGTCGGTGATCCCGCCCCTGCGGGCGGCGATCACGGGCAGGCGGCAGGCCATCGCTTCCAGGGCCACAAGGCCGAACGTTTCGGTTGTGGAGGGAAAGACAAACAAGTCCGCGGCGCGATAGGCCGCAACCAGGTCCTGGCCGTAGCGGTAGCCGGTGAAGGCGGTAGGGGTTCCCGCGTACCAGGCCCTGAGTTCGGCATGGCTGGGTCCGTCGCCGACGAGCGCCAGGCGCAGGCCCTTCATCGGAAACAGCCGGTCGCGCAACTCGATCAGGCCTTTTTCGGGTGCGTGGCGACCCACGTTGAGGACCAGAAAGTCTTCGGGATGTCCCTGTGTCAGCTCCTCGCGCACCATCGGATCGACAGGGCCGGCACTGAACAGGTCGGTATCGATGCCGCGTCGCCACCAGCGGACCCTGCGGATGCCCTGTCGCCTCAGGTCGTCGCGCAGGACGCTGGAAGGGCAGACGGTCAGGGTGGCTCGGTTGTGCAGGTAGGTTGCATAACGCCTCAGGAACCCGGTCAGGAAGCCCTGGCCGTAGAAAGCCGCATACCGCGCGATGTCCGTGTGATAGGAGGCCAACACCGGGACCCCCAACCGGCGCGCCATGTGCATGCCGAACGGTCCCAGCACGAACGGATGCAGGACATGTACCAGGTCGGGCTGGAACCGGCGCAACGTCCGGAACGAATCCGACCGCGGAAAGTTGAACTTCAGTTCCGTGTAGTACGGGGCGGTGATGCCGTTGACCGGCACAACCCGAAAGCCGGCGAACTCGCTGGGACCGCCCGAAGGCGCAAACAGAATGGCCTCGTGTCCCTCGGCAGCCAGGTAACGGAGGAGCAGCTGCAGGATGTTGACCACCCCGTCGATCTTGGGCAGAAACGTTTCGGTAAAGAGGCCGATCCGCAAGCGCTGCGGTTGGTCCCGCTGGGATTCGGATGGACTTCCGTGTGCTACCATGCCGCCTGCCTCAACGAGGTTTAGCCTGTCCTGTGGGGGAGTGTCCGGATCACCTTGCCGGACCCGCGCGGCGCAGGGCATGAGCCAACCTGCCCGGATGATGAGACTGCCCTTTCCGCCTCGCAGCCCCCTTCCCCGAACCGAGTACGTAGCAAGAAGGGATTCATGAGTGCGAATCGAGCAAGCAATGTTGTAGTACTCGGTGGAGACGGCTTCTGCGGATGGCCCACCAGTCTGCGTCTGTCCCGCCAGGGATTCAATGTCACGATTGTAGACAACCTGGTCCGGCGAAAGACCGATGTCGAACTGGGCACGAGGTCGCTGACACCGATTTCCCCCATCGACACACGTCTGGCAGCCTGGCGGGAGATCACGGGACAGGATCTCTGCCACGTCGACATCGACATCGCAGAGGACTATGCCAGCCTGGTGGCACTCCTGCGCGATCTGCAGCCGCAGGCCGTCGTGCACTTCGGCGAACAGCGGGCAGCGCCCTATTCGATGAAGTCGCCGCGCCACAAGCGCTACACCATCGACAACAACATCAACGCCACGCACAATCTCCTGTGCGGCATTGTCGAGACCGGGTTGGACGTACACGTGGTCCACCTGGGAACCATGGGTGTCTACGGCTATGGCACGGCCGGACTCAAAATCCCCGAGGGCTACCTGCCCGTGCAAGTGGAGGCGGAAGGGGTTCGCCACGAGATGGAAATCATCTATCCGCCCAATCCCGGCAGCGTCTATCACATGACCAAGACGCTGGATGCGCTGATGTTCTTCTATTACAACAAGAACGATCAGGTGCGCATTACCGATCTCCACCAGGGCATTGTCTGGGGCACGAACACGGCCGACACCCTGGCCGACGAACGCCTCATCAACCGGTTCGACTACGAGGGGGACTATGGAACAGTCCTCAACCGCTTCCTAATGCAGAGCGTGGTCGGACATCCCATCACGGTCTACGGCACCGGCGGCCAGACCCGCGCCTTCATCCACATCCGCGATACTGCACGGTGCGTGAATCTGGCGATCGACAATCCGCCCGCACGCGGCGAACGGGTCAAGATTTTCAATCAGGTGACCGAAACCCACAGGGTCAGGGACCTTGCCCGGCTGGTAGGGAAGCTGACCGGTGCGGAGGTCAGGTACTACACGAACCCGCGCAACGAAGCGCTTGAGAATGACCTTAGGGTGGAGAATCGCCAGTTCCTGGATCTGGGCTTGGATCCGGTCACCCTCAGCGAAGGCCTGCTGGAGGAGGTGATCGAGGTGGCCAGGCGCTACGCTGACCGCTGCGACCCGGCCAAGATCATCGCCGACTCAACGTGGCGGGCCGACATTCCAGTGGATCGGATAGGTTCGCAAGAACCCAATCGCTGGCAACCGTTGTAAAAGTGGTTGACTTTGGTGGCACACCGCCGTCAGCCATTCCCGGAGACGCGGTCCGGGCCGCGCCGCCCATGCCGGCCCTGGTGGAACATGTCATGGACCGCTGGAACGACCTCGTGCGCTGCGTGCGCGACCCCACCATCCCCTCCAGTACCAACCGGCTGGAGGGCTGGTTTGGACGCTTCAAGCCCCGGGCGCGGCTGGCCCGCGGCCTGAAGACGCCGCAGGGGGCACAGGCCTTCCTGCACTTGCTGGCCGGCCATCTGGCTTGAAGCCGACCGGCCCACCAGGACCGGAGAGAAGGAGCCGTTCATGTCCAACTGAACTGTTTTCAACGAGAATGAAACAGTGCCGTAGGGTTGGTTGTTGGGTTGTATTGAAACTGTACTAGGCTAAAGGAACAGTGTTACGGGGTTGCGCGGTTATCCAGGAACGGCAACGGCACCCGCACGATCCACCTGTGTCTTGATGCAGAGGAGAGAGCCATGCAGGAAGACGGGAACGGCAACGCAGCGGTGACGGACCAGCGGACGTGGCGCGGCTATGCACAGGTGGCTCTGATTGTGCTGGTGCTGGCGGTGGCGTGGTACTTTGCGCGGGCACCGCGGGTGGATCCGGCGCCGGGCGACGTAGCGGTGGAGTCGGCGAGTGCGGCGCGGCCCGTGGCCGAAGTGGTCCGGCCGCGGGCCGAGGAGCAGGCACTGACGGTGCACCTGACGGGCACAGTCTCCCTGGAGGAGCGCACCACGGTGGTGTCGGCGGTAACGGGCCGGGTGGTCTGGGTGTCGCCGGACTACACGGCGGGGGGGGCGATTGCGGCGGGCGAGCCGCTGTTGCGCCTGGATCCGGCAGCCTACGAGCTGGCGGTGGCATCGGCGCAAGCCGCGGTCGATGGTGCGTCGGCGCGGGTGTGGCTGGAGGAGTTGCAGGCGGCGGAGGCGGTGGATGCGTTTCTGCTGGCGGAGCCGGACGGGGAGCCGTCGGCGTGGATACAGCGGCTGCCACACCTGGCGCTGGCGCGTGCGGAACTGGCGTCGGCGGAGGCGGCACTGGGCCTAGCCGAGCTGCGGCTGTCTCAGACGAGCATTTCGTTTCCGTACGATGTGCGGGTGATGGCGACGGACATGGCGGTAGGCGAGTGGGTGGATCCGGGGGACCCGGTGCACACAACCCGTCTGGGGGTGGTGTACCGCCCCGACGCCCTGCATGTGGCGGTCCCGATTGAGCCGGGAGACCTGGCGTACCTGGAGCCGGTGGTGGGCCGGGCGGTACAGGTGACGGGCCGGATGGGGTCTTGGGAGGCGGAGGTGGTGGGGGTATCGTCACTGATCAATCCGACTTCGCGTCTGACGACGGTGTTCATCGGCTTTCCGTCGTCGGGACCCGCGGATGCGCTGCCGCTGCCGGGAACGTTCGTGGAAATTGCGATCGAGGGTCCCGCCTTTGTGGATGCGTACATGCTGCCGAATACGGTGCTGCAGGACCAGGGACGCGTCTGGGTGGTGCGGGACGGCCGTCTGGAGCGGTTCGAGCCGGAGGAACATGGCCGGACGGATACGGGCTGGGTGGTGCAGGCCTTCGATGTGGGCGAGGGCGTGGTGACGGGTGCGCTGCCGGGGGCCCGGGAAGGGCTTGAGGTGTCGGCACAGGCCGTCGAAGCGCCTTGACGATGACGGGTAGGGAGGTATGAACGCCATGGAGCACAACACCATGGAGCACACGGATGGAGAACCGGTCTCCGACCCCCGGCCGGGCCTGATCGCCTACTTTGCGGGGAACCCGATCGCCGCCAACCTGCTGATGGTGCTGATCCTGGTCAGCGGCGTGGCGGCCGGTCTCCGCATCGCGGTCGAGGACTACCCCGAGTTCGATTGGCGCACCGTGCTCGTGACGGTGATTGCGCCCGGCTCGTCGCCGCGCGAGGTGGAGGAGGACATCGTCCGCCGTGTCGAGGAGAGCGTGATTGGTTTGGAGGGGATTCGGGAGGTCAGGTCCACCTCGGCCGAAAACCTCGGCACGATCAGTGTTGAGCTGACCACGTTTGCAAATGCGGATCGGGTGCGGGAAGACATTCAGCAAGCGGTGGACAACATTGCGAACTTTCCGCCGCCGAACGCGGAACGTCCGGAGGTGAAGCTGCTGCAGCTGAACCGCGAGGTGCTGACGCTGGCGGTGTCGTCGGACGTGCTGGACGAGGATGCCCTGCGGCGCGCGGCGGAGGAGGTGCGCAGCGAACTGCTGCAGCTGCCTTCCACGGCCCGGGTGGATCTGCACGGCACACGGGATCGGGAGATCTCGATCGAACTGAGCGCGGAGGCACTGCGCCGCCACGGCCTTTCGCTCTCGCAAGTGGCGAACACTGTGCGGCGCAACTCCCTCAATCTCACATCCGGCGAGTTGCGCACCGAGGCCGGCGGGGTGGTGCTGCACACGGTCGCCAAGCGCGCACGCGGCGAGGATTTCGCGGGGATCCCCGTCGTCACGCGCCTGGACGGCACGATCGTGACTCTGGGCGATGTGGCCGCGATCCGGGATGCATTCGTCGACGGGGAAGTCGTTGCCCGCGTGGACGGGGTGCCCGCGGTGTTCGTGCGGGTGGGCCTCACCGAAGGCCGGTCGATTGTCGCGATCGCCGAGGAGGTCCGCGCCTGGCTGGCCGGCTACCGGACACCGCGGGATGTGGAGGTCCGGATCTGGAACGACTTGGCACAGCCGCACCTGGACCGTTTCGGGAGCCTGACCCGCACCATGGTCGCGGGCGTGATCCTGGTGTTCCTGCTGCTGGTGCTGGTGTTCGACCTGCGGGCGGCGGTGTGGATCACGGTGGGTATCCCGCTCTCGTTCGTCGGGGCCCTGGTCTTCTTTGGTCCGGCCAACCTGACCGTAAATACCGGCACCCTGCTGGCCTTGTTCCTGATGATCGGCTTGGTGGTGGACGACGCCCTGGTGGTGGGAGAGAGCATCGCGGCGGAACGGGAACGGGGCAAGGCGCCGCTGGCGGCGGCCGTCGACGGCGTTCGGTCCGTGGTGGCCCCGATCACGATTGCCGCGGTGACAACGGTACTGGCCTTCGTGCCCTTCCATTTCATGACGGCGGCCGCGGGTCAGGTGGTCTCGGTCTTTCCGCCGGTAGTGCTCTTTGTCCTGGTGGTGTCTCTTCTGGAGGCCGTCTTCATCCTGCCGGCCCATCTCGGGCATGCCGGCCGCTGGAGCCTGTGGCCGCTGACGGCCGTCCAGGCGCGGACATCCGTGTGGCTCCAGTGGCTCACCAATCGGACAGTGGGGCCGGCGGTTTCCTGGTCCGTACGGCATGTCGGCGTCACGCTCGCCTCCGGCGTGGCGGTAGTGGCGGTGTCCCTGCTGCTTATTCGGTTTGACGCAGTGCGATTGGTCCTGACCACCAATCCACCGACCGACTTTGTGCAGGCGGCCCTCCACATGCCGGTGGGGACGCCCTTGGAGACGACGCGCGCGGCTGCGGAACAGGTGGCAGCCGCGGTCGATGCGGTCAACGAGGAGTTGCCGGGGGAACCCGTTAAATCCGTCGCCGTATTCGCGGGCCAGCCGGTGAATTATCCGGTGGTGGGGCCGCTATCCACGCACAGCCACATCGGAGGGGTCAGTGTGCACCTGAACGAGCCGCCGCTGCGGCGCGCCACGGCCCGGGAAGTGGTCAGGGCCTGGCGCCAGGCCCTGGGCCCGATCGCACACATGGAGCGGCTTGAATTCTGGACCGACCAGGTGCGCACCAGACCGAATGTCGCGTACGTCCTGTTGCATGCGGACGAGGCTGTCCTGCGACAGGCCGCGGCGGAGATGCAGTCCTTCCTGCAGGGGATCCCCGGCGTGGTGGAGATCCACGACAGCCTGGCGCCGGGCAAGCGGCACCTCAGAGTCGAACTCACCCCTGCCGGCGAGGCCGCGGGGCTCTCGCCGAGGGGTGTCGCCGCCCAGTTGCGTGCCCGATTCCACGGAGTGGAGGTGCAGCGTATCCAGCGGGGTCGCGAGGAACTCAAGGTCATGGTGCGCTACCCTCCGGAAGACCGGACGAGCCTGCAGGCGCTGGCCGACGAGCGTATTCGGGTTCCGGTGGGAACCGAGGTGCCGCTGTTCACCGTGGCACACCTGAACGAGAGCCGGGAACCGGCAGTCCGCATGCGGGTTAACGGCGAACAGGCTGCGGAGGTGAATGCTCGTGCCGATGTGGCGGTGGTGACCGCGTCGGACGCGCGGGAGGCAATTGAGCGCGACCTCGTGCCCGGGTTGCTGGAACGGTACCCCGGTCTGCGCATTGACCCGGGGAGAGGGGTACGCGACCAGGGAGACAGTGTGCGGACGCTGGCACTGTTGTTGCCGGTGGTGCTCATCGCCATATACGTGCTCATGGCGGGCTTCCTGCGCAGCTACTGGAAGCCCTTGGTGGCCGCCGCCGGATTCCCACTCTCCTTTGCCGGCGCCGTCCTGCTGCACTGGCTCCTGGGCTGGGACTTCGACTGGATGTCGATATTCGGCGTGATCGCCGTCTTCGGCGTCGCGGTCAACGACTCGCTGGTGCTGTTGGACCGCTACAACACCATCCGGCGCGAGAACGCGATGATGCCGGCCATCGCCGCGGCTTCGGCTGCCACGCGTTTCCGCTTCCGGGCGGTGTTCCTCACCAGCCTGACGACCATCCTGGGCCTGTCACCGCTCCTCTACGAGCGCGGCGAGGACCTGATGTTCATCGTACCCTTCGTCGTCAGCATGGTGGGCGGTCTTGTCCTGACGGGCGTGTTCACGCTCTTCGTCCTGCCGGCCCTGGTCATGGTGATCGACGGAGCGCGCGAATAGGACCGCCCCTGGCTGCCGCGTCCGTTGCCGACGCGGCAGCCAGGGGCCCGCGGGTTGGTTCAGCCGCAGTCGAGTTCGCGCTCCTCCGTCTCCTGCGCGTCGAAGCTGCCGGGCGACTGCATCAGGTATCCAAGCCGGACCCTGGCAATCACTTGCAGTTGCGGCTGGCCGTTCGCGGCCAGGTCGTAGGTCTTGTTGAAGTAGTCCACTGCCCGTTGCGCGTCGCCCATGGCCTCGGCCACGCTGGCAACCAGGAAATGCGCCTGCGCATTGTCGGGATCCGATTCCAGGGCGGCGAGCGCCGCGCATTCCGCACCGTCCATGTCCCCGGCCCGCAGACGATTGGTCCCGAGGGTCACCCAGATGTTGTACGGGGGGATGTTCGAATCCGACAGGGCCTCGGCCACGTAGTCGGCGGCTTGTTCGGGGTTGTCCCGACGTTCCTCAATCACAGCGGCCCAGAGTAGGACTTCCGTGGCATTGTTCGACGACTCAAGGCCGGCCTGGGCCACGGTCCGGGCGGTGTCCCAATCACGGATGTCGACCGCCTTTTCGATGTCGTAGCCAATATCGGTGATGAGCACGGCGTTGGGGTCGGGCGGAAAGACATAGGTGACCAGAACCCAAACCGCGATGCCCAACACCGCGATGCCGCCGACGAG
>DAOUIC010000390.1:0-3635 GCA_034428255.1 Anaerolineales bacterium | reverse complement strand
GAGCATCATCCGCTCGCATTTTGGACCGTCCAACGGCGTGGACTTGGAGTTGCCACCCCGTGAGCCTGCGCGTGAGCCACCGTCCTTCGAGTGAGTTCGCGGCCATGTCCGTGCTGCTTGACACCAACGTCGTATCCGAATTGATCCGTAAGGCGCCCGAACCCGCTGTAGTGACTTGGGTCTCGGACCATCCACTGGACGATCTGTTCTTTTCGGCGGTAAGCGAAGCAGAGTTGCGCTACGGTGGAGCCATCCTCCCGGCTGGTCGGCGTCGCGACATGCTGTTCCAGGAGATCGAGACAATGCTGCGCGATGCCTTTGGGGACCGAGTGCTCCCGTTCGACAGCGAAGCCGCACGCGCGTATGGCTACATTGCGGCCGTGCGTCGCTTTGCCGGGCGTCCCGTGGCACCGGCGGATTGCCAGATCCCTGCGATCGCTGCGTCGCGCGGCATGGTAGTGGCGACGCGCAATGTCCGCGATTTCGAAGACATGGAAATGGAGATTGTGAATCCTTGGGGTGAGGGGTGAGTGGCACAACCGAGGCTTGTCCACACGTCAAGATTGATGCTCTGCTCAAGCATGCAGCCTGGCAGCTGACACGTGGCTTGTCATCGGACATCCATGGATGTGGGTCCACCCATTCATGGGTTTCTGCGGAAAGGATGTCGAACTGTTGATGTCGGTGTGGCTTGGGGGTGTCGACACCGGACCGGCCGCGCCGTGCGGGTTCCCGTTCCGGGCTCCGAAGGGGATTGCGTGCCGCATCAAATTCGGTGGACGTGCAACAGGGCTGTCCGAACTTCGGTCCCTGCAGGTCGCGGTGCCGGTACGGCATCATTAAGTAGGGCCAGTGTCCGGTGAACACACTCCCTTGCGTGTCCATCATGGGAGGCACGCCGTCCGCGTCGGTCCCCGCCCGGACTACACTCAGTCCCAACGATTTCCAAAGGAGACACCCTCCAGCATGGCCACCATCACGATCATCGGTTCCGGCAGCCTTGTGTTTACGCGCCGCCTGTGCAGCGACTTCCTGTTGACGCCGTCGTTGGAGGGCTGTGAGATTCGGCTCATGGACATCGACCCCGAACGGCTCCGGCAGTCCCACACGATCGTACAGTCGATTGCCGACCGCATGGGGGCCCGCGCCACCGTGACGGCTACCGACTCGCGCATTGACGCCGTTCGCGGCACCGACTATGTGATCACGACGTTCCAGGCCGGCGGGTTGGAAGCCTTTCGGACGGACATCGAGATCCCGCAGCAGTACGGGATCGAACAGTGTGTCGGCGACACGTTGGGCCCCGGCGGGGTCTTCCGGGCCCTGAGGACGATTCCGGTGCTGCTGGATCTCTGCCGGGACCTGGACGATGTGGCACCCGACGCGATGATCCTCAACTACGTGAATCCGATGGCGATGAACTGCTGGGCCATCGATCGGGGTGCCGGGAGGCCCCATGTGGGCCTGTGTCACAGTGTCCAGGGCACCAGCGAGATGCTGGCGAACTGGATCGATGTGCCGATTGAGGATGTCAATTTCCAGTGCGCCGGCATCAACCATCAGGCCTTCTTTACCGAGTTCCGACGCGGCCACGAGGATCTGTATCCCTTGATTCGCAAGGCGGTCCTGCGCAAGGAGGTGTACGGATCGGAGCCGGTGCGCATCGAAATGTTGAACCACTTCGGCTACTTCGTCACCGAGTCCAGCGGCCACGCCAGTGAGTACCTGCCGTACTTCCGCAAGGACGAGGCAATGGTGGACCATCAACTCGCGCCGAAGTTCACGGACGACACGCGCAGCTGGTACGACTTCGGACGCACGGGCGGCTACCTGCGCAGTTGCATCCAGCGGCTTGAACACTTCCAGTCTGAGTTCGACGAGATCGCCGAGCAGCCGGTGACGACGGAGCGGAGCCACGAGTATGGAGTCCACATCATCGAGGCGATGGAGACCAACGTGCCCTGCAAGGTGAACGGCAACGTGCCCAACCGGGGTCTGATGCCAAGCCTGCCCGACGGATGTTGCGTGGAGGTTCCGTGCCTGGTGGACAGCAGCGGCATCCAGCCGTGTGTGGTCGACGATTATCCGCCGCAACTGGCCGGGCTCAACCGGACCAACATCAACGTGCAGGAAATGGTGGTGGAGGCGTCCCTGACCGGCAGTGTGGATGCCGTCCACCATGCCGTGTTGCTGGATCCACTGTCCGCGGCCGTGGGCACGATGCCGCAGCTGCACCACATGGTGGATGAGATGCTGGAACGACAGGCCTGCTGGCTACCACAATTCAACGGGGCTTGACCCCGGTTCCCCAGCGCAAGGAAAAAACAAACCATGAAAATCACGTTCATTGGTGCCGGCAGCTTTGGATTTACGCGCAAGCTGGTCCGCGATGTCCTGACATTCGAAACACTGGAGCATGCCCATCTGTGCCTGATGGACATTGATCCGGAAAGACTGGACTTCGCCGCCAAGGCGGTACGCAAAATCGTGCGGATGGGCGGGTATCCGGCCACGGTCTCGGCCACCCGGGATCGGACCGAGGCGCTGAAGGATGCCGACTTTGTGATCGTGACGATCCTGGTCGGTGGTGCCGACGTATTCCGGCACGACATCGAAGTGCCCATGCGCTACGGGGTGGATACCAACATTGGCGACACCCGCGGCCCGTCGGGCATTTTCCGGGCGATCCGAACCGTGCCCGTCATGCTGGACATTGCCCGGGACATGGAGCGGCTGTGTCCCGGTGCCATCATGCTGAACTACACCAATCCGATGGCCATGATCTGCCAGGCGCTGGCCCAGGAAACGGATATCCAGCTCACCGGACTGTGCCACAGCGTCCAGGGCACGGCCGAGATGCTGGCCCGGTGGATTGGCGCCGACATGGCGGACGTGCAGTACACCTGTGCCGGCATCAACCACATGGCCTGGTACAAGGAGTACCTGTGGAAGGGCGAGGATGCCTATCCCCGGATCCACGCCGTCATTACCGGGAACGAGGAGATCTACAACACGGAACAGGTCCGCAACGAGATGTATCTGGCGCTCGGCTATTACGTGACGGAGTCAAGTGGCCACAACAGCGAGTACAACTGGTGGTTCCGGAAACGGAGCGATCTGATTGAGAAGTACTGCACCCATGGCACCAACTGGAATCCTGGCGAGTATGCCTACGTCCTAAACCGGTATGCGGAACGGGCGGAGACCTGGAAGGCGGATGCCGAGGCTTGGTTTGCCGACGAGACGCCCATCGAGCTGGAACGGGGCCACGAGTACGCGGCCTACATCATGGACGCCTGCGCGGGTGGCACGCCGTTCCAGTTCAACGGCAACGTGCTCAATCACGGATTGGTGGACAACCTTCCCGCCGGCTGCTGCGTCGAGGTTCCGGTCTGGTCCAGTCCGAAGGGGCTGGAACCGGTGGCCGTGGGGGATATCCCCGCTTCCTGTGCAATGCTGACCGGTCTCAGCGCCCAGATTGAACAGATGGCCGTTGAAGGGATCCTGATGGGCGATCCCTCGTTGATCTACCGGGCCATCGCCCACGATCCGTTGACCGCGTCGCTTCTGTCGCTGCAGGAGACCAAGGCCATGGTCAACGACATGTTTGCCGTCAACCAGGATTGGATGCCAAC
>DAOUIC010000389.1:0-2729 GCA_034428255.1 Anaerolineales bacterium | reverse complement strand
CGCCCATGGAAAAGAAGTCTGGACAGGAGATGTCCTCGTGCAGGTCCACTCCTTCCAGGGGGTGGGCCAGGAAGTCGCCCACATGGTCCCAGGTCGAGTGCAGGTTGCGGGTCTTGAACACCGATGCCGTGTGGCCGCCGAAGATTCCGTAGTAGGTGCCGTCCACATCCATCCAGCCGTGTGGATCCCAGGAGGACCAGCCTTGGCTGCCGGTGCGGCGGCCGCTTTCGTCCTGGACGGGCACAATCGGATTGGCGGGCGACTTGCGCACCTGCTCCAGCCAGTGGTCGCTGGCCGTGGCGATGCTGTTGCCCTGTTCGGTGCCGTGGTACAGGAAGACGGCTTCGCCGTCGCCGTGGAAGCAGTTGCCGCTGAAGATGCCGGTTTCGGGGCTGTCGGCCGTGGGGGTCAGCCACGGCAGGTGGTGTTTCCAGTGGAGCCAGTCGTGGGATGAGACATGGCCCCAGCAGTGCTTGCCGTGCCGCTGGTAGATGTAGCCTAGGTGCACGTTGCCCTGCCAGAAAATCGCGCCGTTGGGATCGGCTGGGTGGGCCAGACCCTCGGGCACCACGAAGTGATAGCCGGGTCGATGGGGATCGCGGAGCAGGTGCTCCCGCACATCGCGCGCAGTTTCAATGTCTGCCTGGGTGACTTGGTAGGGCACGGAACACTCCGACAACTCCGAATCCGGTATCAAGCACAGGGATACCGCCGGGAGCCATTATAGGAGCGCGGGCCTCCGGGTCGGCCTCCGGCGGGCACGGGATGTATCCGGACTCAAGGCACAGCCAAGTTCTGTGCCCCGCGATTGCTTTCCATTCACGTTGTGAATGATTATCATTCATGTTATGAATGACTTTCCACACCCTCGCCTTGCCTTGTCCAGCCTCCGCGAGAGGCTGGACGCCATGCCGGCTGTCGTGGTTACGGGTGCCCGGCAGGCGGGCAAGAGCACGCTTGTCCGCGACTTGGCGGGAGGACGACGCCGGTATTGGAATCTTGACGATTGGGAAGTCCTTGACTTGGCACGACGTTCGCCCGACGTACTCGTGCAAGGTCCTGAACCTGTCACTATTGACGAGATTCAACGGGAACCGGCCCTGCTCGTCGCTGTCAAGCGCGAAATCGATCGGCGCAGGGAACCGGGGAGGTTTCTGTTGACCGGATCGTCCGATCTGCTCATGATGCGCGATGTGTCCGAGTCGCTGGCCGGACGATCCAGTTACCTAACCCTGTGGCCGATGACTCGTCGGGAAACGTTTGGGATGGGTTCCTGTGGGATTTGGGACCACCTGCTCCAGAACCGCGATGCGGACTGGGAGAATGTGCTCGCCGGGCATTCCGTCCCTCGGGACGACTGGCGGTCACTGGCTGTGCGGGGCGGGTTTCCGACACCCTCAATCCACATGCAGATGGCCCGGGAACGCGAAATTTGGTTTGAAGGCTATGTGCGCACCTATGTGGAACGGGATCTGCGGGAACTCTCCGCGATCACCGGGCTCTCCGATTATCGACGGCTGATGCGGGCGGTCTGCCTGCGAATCGGCCAGTTGGTCAACCAGACCAAGCTGGGACGCGATGTGGGACTCCCACAGCCCACGGTGCACCGGTGGCTGAACCTGCTGGAAATCTCCTACCTGTTGGCCAGGGTGCCCGCCTACGCAGCGAATCGGACCAAGCGGCTGATCAAGTCGCCGAAGTTCTATTGGTGCGACACCGGCCTTGCCATGCACATCGCTCAGGAACCTGAACCTCGCGGTGAACATCTGGAAAACCTGGTGTTGAGCGACCTGTTGGCTTGGCGGGACATTCGGCTGGACCGCGCCGGGATCTTCCATTGGCGGACCGTCGGCGGCGAAGAGGTCGACTTCGTTGTTGAAACAGCAGACGGTCTGCTGCCAATCGAAGTGAAAGCAACGGCGCGCCCGCGCCTGGGCGATGCATCGAATCTTCGTTTGTTCAGGCAGGAATACGGGGAACAGACCCGATCCGGCCTGTTGCTGCATACGGGCGAGGAGGTGGGTTGGATCACGCCCGAAGTTCTGGTTGTGCCGTGGTGGCGGGTTTTGTGATCCGGGACAGTCAGCAGAGCGTTCGGCGATGCTGCTGCCACCAACAAGTTGCCGGTGAGCAATCTGGCACCGGTGACAAAGTTGCTTTGGGGTGACGCGGACTGCTGTCGGTCACTCGGTTCACCCACTGTTCTTGCTCAATTGCCCAGACACGTACTTGTGGATGATGTTCGACAGCAGCGTCTGATAGAGCATCCCTGCTTCCCGTGCTCTCGCGTGAACGAGCATGTTTGCGTTCCGTGACGCGCAGATTGACCCGTCTGGTCCGTTTGCAAAGTGCTGTGGGCTGCCTCCCGGGCCTCTTCCAACTCCCGGTCGGCATCGGGTGCCGGATGTAACTCGCCCCTCTCGAAGTGGTCCAGAATGTCCCGCTCTTCCGCGTCCATGTCGTGGTTCGTCACGGCTGCCTGTTCCTTTACCTGGTCCATTTCGGTACCGGTTCGGGTAATTCGCTCTCGGTTGATGGGGGCATGGTTGCAGGCCCCCGCAACTCGAGTCCGGGTGGAGCAGTCCCCACCGTTGTCCTGGTTCGTTCGGCGAGCAGGGCCTTGACTTCCCTGTAGGGCATGTACAACGTTATCTCCTCGTCGTACAGCCTCGCCAGAATGTTGCAGGCGGCATTGACGTCCGCGTCCAGCACAACCCCGTCGCAACAGT
>DAOUIC010000388.1:0-7193 GCA_034428255.1 Anaerolineales bacterium | reverse complement strand
TTCAACTGTACGGCATGTGGATTCAAGGCGAACGCCGACCACAACGCCGCCATCAACATTTTGGTTGGGGGTGGATTTTCCGCTCCCGACCCGACGGCCCGCGGGACAGGGGCAACTGCGCGGCGAGATGCGCTCGGTCACTGCCTTGGGCCGCCAGCCCAGGGCAAATCGGCATCGACGACCCGCGAACAAGATATGCCGCCACCGCCAGGGGCTGCGGCTTCGGGCGATCAGTCAGGTATATAAGTCCCTAATGGAAGTCTGGGATCCCGGTGGCGACGAGGACGGTAATCCGGCACTGGTCGGGCCGCGCCCAAGGCTGCGTGAAGCAGGCCTGCCCAAAGGGCCGGGTCGAATTGCGGGGACCAACTGCTTGAGTTCGCCAGGACCTGCGGCTCTGTCCGTGTCCCGCGCCCTGTCCCGGCGGCAAAGGTGCCCTGCCGGATTGCCTTTGGTCAATCCGGGCGGCAGAGGATGAGCCGCACCTGCCGGTTAACCGTACACTCCGGGGTTGGCGCAATGCGGGAGGCGTCTGCCTTCCAAGCCGGCAAGGAGGTTGGCGGCTGCAATCTCGGACATGCGTGCCCGAGTTGCCACGCTCGCGCTGGCGATGTGCGGCACAACAATGATGTTGTCGAGTTCCAACAGCGGACTGTCGGGTGGAAGCGGTTCGGGTTCCGTGACATCAAGGGCCGCGTAGAGGATGTCTCCCGATTTCAGGGCCGCATGCAGATCGTCGGGGTTCACGAGCGGACCGCGGGCGGTGTTGATCAGGATGGCCGTGGACTTCATCCTGGCGAAGGCCGCGGCATCGAACAGATGCGTGGTTTCCGGTGTGAGCGGAGTGTGAACGGACACAAAGTCCGACTCGGCCAAGAGCGTATTCAGGTCCACCTTGCGAGCACCCATCGCGACCGCGGCCGGATCATCCGCCGCCACCCAATCGTCGGCGAAGAGGATGTCCATGTCGAAACCCGAGGCGCGGCGGGCCATGCCCTTGCCAATCCGCCCAAATCCGACAATACCCAGGGTGGCGCCCGTGATGTCCTGACCCAGGAGCAACGAGGGTCCCCAGGTCTGCCACTTGCCTGCCAGCACATAGCGGGATCCTTCCGTGACCCGCCTGGCCGCGGCCATCAGCAAGGTGAAGGCGAAATCCGCGGTGGTATCCGTGAGAACATCCGGGGTGTGTCCGACGGGGATATTCCGGGCTGTCGCGGTGTCCGTGTCCACGTTGTCGAAGCCGACCGCGTAGTTGCTGACCACTTTCAACTGCGGACCCGCGGCATCCATGACCTCCTGGTCAATCGGCGTGGTCAGCAGGGACAGAATGCCGTCACATCCCCTTACCCCTTCCAGGACGGTCTCCCTGGGTGGGGGCAAGTCCTCCGGCCAAACCGTCGCGTCCACGGCGTCCCGGACCGTTTGCATGCCCGGTTCAGGGATGATGCGCGTCACGAATACCTTGGCCTTGCTCATGCTGTCGCCTCCTGGCGGAAGGTGGAAGGGCGGATGCGGGGTCCCGACCGTCAACGTTGCTCCAGGGGCACGAACGCCCGCTCGTCCGGCCCGCGGTAGATCTGCTTCGGGCGCGCGATTTTCTGTGCCGGGTCCTCCAGCTGCTCCTGCCAGTGGGCCAGCCATCCCGCGGCGCGCGCGATGCCAAACAGGACGGTGTAATAGTCCGCCGGAATGCCCAGGGCCTGGTAGATGATGCCGCTGTAGAAGTCAACGTTCGGATAGAGTCGCCGGGCTTGGAAGTACTCCATGCCCAATGCTGTCTGCTCCAGGGCAAGGGCCAGGTCGATCTTGGGATTGGCGCCCGTGACTTCGAAGACGCTGTAGGCCAGTGTTTTGATCAACGTGGCACGCGGGTCCATGTTTTTGTACACCCGGTGGCCAAACCCCATCAGCAGGGCCTCCCGGTTGATCACGCGCTGCAGAAAGCCCTCCACATGGTCTGCGGACTCGATCTCCTCGAGCATGCGCAACACCGCCTCGTTGGCGCCGCCGTGCAACGGGCCATACAGGGCGGCCACGGCGCCTGCCATGCTGCTGTAGGGATCGGCATGGGACGATCCGATGGAACGCATGGCGGTGGTCGAACAGTTCTGCTCATGGTCGGCGTGCAGGATGAACAAGCAGTTCATGGCGGCCCGGATGGCCGGGACTTCCTCGGCGGTTTCAAGGCCGAAGTTTCGGACCATCCGCAGAAAGTTGCCGATATAGCCGTCGTCCGCCTTGGGTTCCTCGGCCTCGATGCCCTGGCCATGGCAATAGATGTGTGCGGCCACCACGGGCAGCTGCCCAAGCAGCCGATACACTTGCCGCCGCCGGACATCGCTGTCCAGAACCTCCTTGGCCTCGGGATACAGCGTGCCCATGGCACCCAGGGCGCTGATCAGGATGCCCATCGGATGCGCATCGCGGGGAAAGGAGCGAATCAGGTCGACGATGAACGGATCCACCGTCGCGTGTGCCTGGATTTCCTCCCGCCACCGAGCCGCGGCAACGGTGGAAGGCAATTCCCCGTTGTTGAGGAGGAATGCCACTTCCAAGTAGTTGGATTCAACCGCCAGGACTTCGATCGGATAGCCGCGATACAACAGTTTCCCCGCCATGCCGTCGATCATCGTGATGCTGCTGATCGCCGGAGCCGTGTTCTGGTAGCCGGGATCGTAGGACACCAATCCCGCCCCGTCTTGCGTCACCCGTAGTTTCTGGAGGGACTTGGCCGGGATGGCACCGTCGATGACGGGCATCTCCACCTGCGTACGGTTGTGGCTGTCGGTCAGGATTACGGATTGCGACATCAAATCAGCTCCCGATCAAATTTCGGTGCGGGATCGGCGGTGGTACGGCTCAGTTGACTACAAAGGCGGACAGCTTCCCGCTGAGGTGTTGAGGCACGCGCCCCACCAAATGCGTTCCGTCGGTGTCGTAGGACTCCGATTCAACCTGTCCGTAGCGATGAATCAGCGAAACCACATCGCCTCGGGCGTAGGGTACGTGTAGTGTGACCGGCTCCATTTGCGAGGCGAGCACTTCAACCAGCGTGTCAAGCAAGGAGGCCACGCCGGTGCCGTGCACCGCGCTGACCGGTGCGACCGCCTGGTAGGTCTCCCGACATCCGGTGGGCAGTCGGGTCAGCGGGTCCTGGCCTGTTGCCAAAAGGTCGGTTTTGTTGGGCACCAGAATCATCGGGGTATGCCCCGCACCCAGCGAATCCAGCAGTTCCTCAACGACGTTGATGTGTTCTTCCAGGTTGGGATGCGTTGCATCCACCACGTGCAACAGGAGGTCGGCCTCGTTGACGCTTTCCAGGGTGGCCCGAAAGGCCGCGACCAAAGAGGTGGGCAGTTTCTGGATGAAACCCACCGTGTCGGTTACGAAGGCTTCCTGGCCCTTGGGCAACTTCAACTTGCGCGTAATCGGATCCAGCGTGGCAAACAGCAGGTCGTCGGCGTATACCGAGGCGTCAGTCAACCGGTTCAGCAGCGTGCTCTTGCCCGCATTGGTGTAGCCGACCAGGCCCAGCCGCGGGGTTGCATCCTGGGTGCGGCGGGCACTGGTGCGCAGCCGATGAGCCTTGATGGTCTCCAGTTCGGCGTTGAGTCTGGCAATCCTGGACGTAATCTGCCGCCGGTCCAGTTCCAACTGGGTTTCGCCCGGACCTCGCAGGCCAACCCCTCCTCCCGGGCCTCCGGCGCCACCGCCGGCCTGTCGGGCCAGGTGGGTCCAAGCCCTGGTCAGGCGCGGGAGCCTGTACTGGTATTGGGCCAGTTCAACCTGCACGATGCCCTCGCGCGTACGCGCGTGTTTGGCGAAGATGTCCAGAATGAGCGCGGTTCTGTCAATCACCTTGACGTTTTCGGACACCGCTGTTTCCAGGACGCGCTGCTGCCGGGGCGAAAGCTCCGCGTCGAAAATGACGACGCCGACGCCGGTGTCCGCAACCACTTCGGTCAGTTCGGCGACCTTGCCTTCGCCCACCAGGGAGGCGGGGTTCGGAGTTTGCATACGCTGGCTCAGGCGCGCGACTACGTCGATGCCGGCTGTGTCGGACAGCAACTCCAGTTCGGCCAGTGAATCCTCCAGTGGCAGCGCTCCGGGTTCCGACCGGAGTTCGACGCCGACCACAACAGCCCGTTCCCGTTGCGGTTCGGAGACGATGAGTCCCTGCTCATCCCGCAGGGGACCGTCCGCCCCATCGCGGGCCACGCGGCTGAAGTCGTCAACCTGTGTAATGGAGGATGTATTACGCGGTGCAGCCATGGCTTCGGCTTGAGGCATGCCTTCTGTACAACGGTCAGGGTTGCAGCAACAGGCCGGGCAGGCGCGTCACTGTTCCCGGAGGGACTCCTGATTATAGACAGTGCGCGCGCATTGGGTTAAACAAAGCCGGGTTGAACACCATGGCCGCGGGGGCGCGGAGCCAACTGGACGCATGGCGGCGCCGCGGGTTTTCTGTGCCGCCGTCATCGTTCGGTTTTGCATCGAATCGGCCAGGAACACCGGGCATCCATGGTCACGGCAGTCGCGGGTCGGCCCTGTGCCGGCGTTACACACAGGCGGACGGGTATGCCCTGCGCGGCTTCGGGCATGCGGCAGCGATTGGGACCGGGCTCCCGGGCTGGTTTCCGGCGCCGCTCTCACCAGACCCTTGCCACCGGAAAGCACTGGAACCGTTGGGTTTGGGCAAAGCCGTCCCAGATGCGGGCCATCTGTTCCACCGTCTCCGCAGGCCGGCCGTCCATTGAGAAACCACGCCGTTCACCGCGGACGACCTTTCTGGGCTCCCACCCGGTGGTGCGGCAGTACTCGTAGTAGTCCTTGAAGGAGTTGTATTCGACATGGATCTTGAAGTTGCCCGGGAGCCGGCTCATGGGCGACATCGGATCGATGGTGTGACAGGGATTGAGCATGCGTAGCAGCCGGGCCGGGTAGGCCTTGCCCACCGCCCTGGCCAGTCGGATTGTCTCCCGGAACGTCAGCACGGTTTCGCCGGGCAGGTTGAGGCTGAAATACACAAAGATCGGAATTTGGTACTGCCCCAGGTTGTCCAGCATCCGCAGGAACCGTTCGTTGGAGTAGTGCTTGCCGTTCAGGTTGCGTACTTCCTCGTTGCCCGACAGCGGTGAAATGGCCACCTCGGTGTGCTCCGGATCCGCCGTTTCCCCCAGCAACCGAATGAATTCCTGCGACGGGAGCTGGAAAAACTCGTTGTAGATGCCAATGCGAATGCCCCGAGTCTGCAATTCGCCGAAGAAGGTTCGCCACCATCGGGCCGGAAAGGTGGCCGGATCCAGTGACAGGGAGACCTGCTTGTAGCCTGAAGCGGCAAGTTGCTCCACGTCGTCAACGACATTCATCGGATCCCGCATAACGTAGCCGGACCGCGCGGCCAGTTCGGTGTGGGCCTCCTTGGAGCCGCCGCAGTAGATGCAGTTGAAGGCGCAGCCGCGCCCGATGGTCAGCCAGTGGCCCTTCCGCTCCGTCCTGTGGGCATCGATGCGACCACCGCCCGTGTATTGCAGGGCACCATAGCTTTCGTTGTGCGCAAGCCAGTCAAGGCCGACAAAGTCAAGCGAGTCCAACATCGGCGCATCGGCTGTGTAAAACTCCGTACTGTTGCGAACGCGGCCGCCTTCCCTCCAGGTTAGGTTCGGCACCCTCGCCGGATCCCATGCGGCAGCGCCGCAAACCTGGTCGACCAGGGTGGCGAGGGGAACTTCGGCATCGCCGCGAATGATGAAATCGAATTCCGGATGGGTGGCGAGGATTTCCTCGGCAAAGTATGTTGCAGTCAAACCGCCGGCCACGATCTTGGCGTCCGGAAGCAACCGGCGCACGTGGCGGGCAAGGTCGACGGCTCCGAAGCAGTGTTCGTACCAGTGCAGGTCAATCATGACCAGGGACGGCGGTTCGACTTCCTGCAGCCAGCGTTCCAGCCGGAAACCGGTGTCCAGCATGCGTTCCAGCGGCAGGTTCAGGCCCTGCAGGGACCATCCTTGGCTGCGCAACAGATTGGCCATTCCGATCACGCCGACCGGAATGATCGGATAGAAGGGGCTGGCTCGGTACTTTCCGTACTCGGCTTCCACTTCCTGTTTGGCCGGATGGATGTAGAGGATGTCCATGCCTGCCGATTATATGGGACTCATAGACCGGACTTGACAGCCGGCCCATCTCGTTCACGGGTCGTCGGGGGCCCCCACGGGATCGCCCCTCGCCGTGCAGCCGCCCCTGTCCCGCGGGCCGAAACGGGCACGCACGGAAGTCCCGCACGCACCAAAATGTTGATGGCCGCATTGTGGTCGGCGTTCGCACGGAACCCGCAGGCCCCGCACGCGAATACCGCCTGCGACGGCCGGTTGTCCCTGTGCACATGGCCGCACCGGCTGCATGTCTGCGACGTGTAGGCCGGAGCCACCTTCCGCAGTTCGCCGGCCTTGTACTCCAGCTTGCGCTCCCAGGAGCCCCAGCCACTGGCCAGGATGCTGAGGTTGAGGCCCGACTTCTGTTTCACGTTCCGGCCAGGGCTGTCCACCGTGCCCTTGGCCGACTTGGTCATGGCCTTCGTGTTCAGATCCTCCACCACCACGGTGTGCGCCGCGTCCGCCAGCTTGCGGCTGGCCTGGTGCGTGGCATCGTCGCGCTTGCGCGCACGCTTGCGGTGCTTGCGGGAGATCTGTGCATCCAGCTTGTCCGTGTCGGGCATCGCGTACACCGTGCCCTCGCTGTCCGTGGCCTGCCCCACGTTGCGGTCCAGGCCCAGCGCGCCGTCCGGGGCGGGCTGCCGCACCTGTTCCGCGGGCACCTCGTAGCAGACATACGCATACCACTTGGGATGCTGTTCCGTGCCTTCCATGCGCACGCGCACGGTCAGCGGTTTACAGTCCGCGTACGGGTCGCTGCCCGCCAGCCGCAGCCAGCCCACCTTGGGCACGTACAGGCGATCCCCGTCCATCCGGACAGCCTCGGGGATCGTGAACGCCGGCACGGTGAAGTGCCGGGCCTTGAACCGGGGCTTGCCCTCGTTCGCCGGGTCCGCCTTGTACCGCGCGTAGGCGTCGGCCAGGTACTTCAAGCTGTAGCGGACCACCTGGTACGGGTACTCCTTCAGCCAGGCATGGTTCGGGTCGTTGCGCAGTTCGGTGAACCGCCGGCCCAGGGTAAAGAAGCTCGTGGAC
>DAOUIC010000387.1:0-1759 GCA_034428255.1 Anaerolineales bacterium | reverse complement strand
TACGGCGATCTGGTCACTGTATCGGTGAACCCGGCTCTGGTTTACCTCGTCAACCATCCGGACCTCGTGCAGGAGGTTTTCGTCACCAACCACCAGCGCGTAGGCCGGGGTCGCACCACCGAGACTCTCCAGTACCTGATGGGCTACGGGTTGGTCACATCCGACGGCCCGTTGCACCTGCGCCAGCGCCGCCTGATGCAGCCCCAGTTCCACCACCGGCGCATTGCCGGATATGCCGAAACAATGACTGAATTCGCCCACCGGCACATGGAGGCATGGGAAGACAAGGCGCGGATTGACCTGGCAGGGGAAATGAGCAACCTGACCCTCCAGATCGTCGTCAAGACCCTGTTCGGCCTGGAGCTCCCCGACACGGTGCGCCGCATCGGCGCGGCCTTCGAACTGGCGAACGACTACATCAAGACCCGGGACAATCAGCCACCGGCCCTACGCAGCCTGTTCCACCGGCTGCCCCTGCCCTCCACCCGGCGTTTCCGCCGCGGTCTGGAGTACCTGGACCAAACGGTGTACGGTCTCATAGAGGAGCGTCGGAAACACGGTCTGGAGAGTGAGGATCTGCTCTCGCTCCTGCTTAACGTGAGGGATGAAGAGGCGAGCCATCCATCGGAGGCGGTGATGACCGACCAACAGGTGCGGGACGAGGCCATCACCCTGTTCGCCGCCGGCCACGAGACCACGGCCATGGCCCTGACCTGGACCTGGTACCTGCTGGCCGCGCATCCCGATGTCCAGGCGCGGTTTCACGCCGAACTGGACGAAATCCTGGGTGGGCGTACCCCAATGCCGGAGGACTTGCCCAACCTGACTTTCACCGGACGGATCCTCACCGAGTCAATGCGCCTGTACCCACCGATTTGGTCCACCGGGCGCATGACCTTCGAGCCCATCACGCTAAGAGGCTACGAAATCCCGGCCGGCGCGTTCCTGATCGCCCCGCCGCTGCTCATCCACCGGGATCCCCGCTGGTTCGACGACCCACTGGAATTTCACCCCGACCGCTGGACGGCGGAGTTCAAGGATCAGCTGCCCCGATTCGCCTACTATCCGTTTGGCGGAGGTCCGCGTGTCTGCATCGGGGACGGTTTCGCGTGGATGGAGGCGATGCTGATCCTGGCCACCTTGGGACAGAAATGGGCGATGCGCCACGACTCCGGCCACCGGATTGAGCTGCTACCCCTGGTTTCCCTGCGGCCCAAGGGCGGCATGCCCATGTTCCTGGAACGACGTCACTGAAGCCAAGGTAGACCTGTCTGTCTTAATCATCCTGATTGCAAAGGAGCAACTGGCCGGGAAAACTCACGAAGCATCCGGGGACTGTCCCTGGCACTTCCTTGTGGGGCAAGACCGTCGGTTCAAATGCCATGCGCATGGCTGCAACGGCCGGGTCGAAGGTTAGGCCTCCAGACGGTCCCGTATGGCCTGCCGAATTCCCTCAGGATTTGTGCCGTACCGGAGCCTGAGATCGAAAACGATGTTCGGGTCCAGGCGCGCGAAATTCGTCGTCGAGCAGTGCCCGGAGCTCGTCCACACACTCCCTTCCAACCGCCGGCAGCAGGAGTTCGCACAGCATGTCAATCTGTTCCTTTACCTGGTACATTTCGGTACCGGCGCGGGTGATTCGCTCTCGGTTGATGGGGGCTCCGTTGCACGCCCCCGCAACTCGAGTCCGGGTGGAGCAGTCCCCACCGTTGTCCTGGTTCGTTCCGCGAGCAGGGCGCGCACGTCCCTGTAGGGCATG
>DAOUIC010000386.1:0-4107 GCA_034428255.1 Anaerolineales bacterium | reverse complement strand
CAACACGGTGGCGTGATTGTCGACATGCATGCCGAACAGATGACCCTGGAACAGGCATTCGTCACGATTACGGACGCGGACGTGGAGCGGCTTGCGGCCTGAGATCCCGCATCGGCCGGACAGGTGAACCCCATGGCATTCGACAGGAGATTGGGCAAGGGGCGGCTGCTGGCCGCCTGGCTGGTGTGCCACAGGGATCTGAGGGGGCTTCTGTTCTCCCCCGGAACGTATCTCGTGGCGTTGCTGGCCGGATTGGCAGCCCATCTGTTTCTGAACACCCTCGCGCAGTCCATCGCCGACAGCGGCCTGGCCGTGCTCTCGGGCGCATTCAACCTGCCCATCTATTCCGTGCTGTTTGTCACAGGCTTGTTTTTGGCCCTGGCCTCGGTGACATCCATATCCCGTGAACGGGAACAGGGCACGCTCGAGGTCCTGTTCTACGGACCGATCGACGTCGTGGCCTACATCGGCGGCAAGCTGGTGTCCTTCGGACTGGCCTACCTGGGCTTGCTGGCCCTTTACCTGGTGTGCTACGCCTTGTTTGCCGGAAGTACCGGATTCGCCTTCGCGGTGCCCACCTGGGCGGTAATTGCCCTTTCGATTCCGGTGGTGATGCACGTGGTCGCGCTGGGCATCTTTGTGTCGACGGCCACGCGCCGGGTGCGTGCCAGTCTGGCTTGGTTTCTCCTGATCCTGCTGGTGCTGTTGGCCCTGCAGTTCAGCCCGGACCTGCTTGAATTGGCCCCGGTTGGCAATCGCTTCTACCCTCCGCTCCGGCTGGCCCGGATTGTGCTGGAACGAGTCAATCTGGCTTTCACCTGGGTGTCGCCCTTCGCCCTGCTGATCAAGGGCACCGAGGCGGTGCGCCGGGCCGATGCCCCGCTCTATGTCTATACGACCGCGATTTCGTCCTGTTCGGTCCTGGTGCTGGCCGCGGGCAGCATGTACCTGATGTGGAAGGGAGGGGTGCGATCGTGAGGATGTCACACAGCCGCGTCTTCCTCCTCGGCCTGGCGGCTTGGCTGTTGTTGTGGATTGTGCCGGCCGTCGTGGCCGCCCAGGATCCCGAGCGCCGCACCGAACTGGTGTACGGCGTCAACGCCTACATCGGCGGCCGGTACGAAGGCGATTTCTATCCGCGCAGCGTGGACACCATCTACCTGGCGGCCGATGCCATATCCGTTGTGTCGCCGCGATACACCGAGGTGTACTACTGGCCCATCACAAACCGTGAAGTCGCGGACTGGGCTCGCCTGAACGAACCGGTGGAGGGCGTGCTCGAGATTCGCCGGAGGGGCCGACTGGTGGCCGGTCTCGAGGCGACCGACTATGTGGTGCAGTATCCCGAGGGCCAGGACCTGAGCGCGGCCGTGGTGTATCTGGGTGAGGAAGCCCATCGGCAGTGGGACCATTTCGACGAGAGCCGGCGCGAGTTCCGGGAGCGGGTGTCGGCCTACTACAACGATCTGATCACCTACCGGCGGGATTTGGACGACCGCATCGAGGCCGGGACCCTGGAAGAGGAACCGGATCCTCCGCCCATGGAACCGGAACCCTTCCTCTACTCCAGCACGGAGGTCAACCGCGGCTTTCCCGTTGAACTGCCGGCCGGCAGCTATACCATCCAGGTCCGCACCGCCGATGGAGAGATTCATCCCGAGTCGCGTCGCCGGCTGAAGGTGTTCGAGCCTTTGTCCACGGGGGTTGCCATGTGGGCGATTCCCCATGACCGGTATACGTTTCCGGAAAAGAGCGACGACGAAGGCGAGGTGTTGTATCTCCGGCGCGGCACCATCGCCTACCTGCAGCCCCATGCCCAGGAGGAGTACCGCGACATCCACCTGACGCGGCTGCTGGACCCGCAGGACACGTCCGGGCGGCCGGACCTGTACCAGTGGCTGCAGACCGATGAAATCGAGGATGGCGTGCTGGTCGTGACACGGGGTCAGCGCGTGATCGGCCGGATTGAGCGGGGCTCCTACGCGGTGCGCCAGATTACGGGGGCCGCCTTGGGCTATGAAATCCACGATCAGGCCACCACCGATCTGGAACGACTGCGGGAGCGGCGCCCGGATTTCCGGGGATATCCGGTGGACACACGCGCACTGCCCGCCTCGTTCAGCGTCCATTTGGAAGATGCGGATGGCAATCCGGTGCCGGGCAGCCGGCGTCGGATACGCGTGGTGCGTCCCGACAGCGAACCCTGGTTGGCGATTCTGCCCTATGTACCGGTGGTCCTGGCGCTGGTCTTCGCCGGTTCCCGCCGTCGCCGGTTTGTGCGACTTCCGCGCGATCAGGAATGACATGACGACTTCCTCCAGAATGGACCACCGGTGGGATCTGGTCACGCTGGGCGATCTGGTGGCTGACCTGATCGTGCCCATTCCATCGCTACCCATTGAGGCCGGCCGGCACCAGTTGGCCAAATGGATGCGGCTTGAGGCCGGAGGTACCTGCAATACTCTCATCATGGCTCAGCGGCTGGGACTCCGCACGGTAGCCATCGGGGTCATGGGCGAGGATCCCGTCGGGGGCCATGTTCGCTCCGCATTGGCGGAGGAGGGGGTGGACCTGGCCGGGCTGCACTTGTCCCCGGAGGTTCGTACCAGTCCGGCTCTGGTCTTTGTCGACAACCGCGGCGAACATGTGTTCATCGGGAGTCTCGACCGGGGTCCGCACCAGCCCTTTGCCGACACCTGGCCGTCCATCATCCGGGCCTCGCGCCGGATATTTGTGACGGGATACGCCATGTTCATGGCTTCCATGTTCGGCCGCGACAACGTATTGCAGGGCCTCCGCATTGCACGGGAGGCTGATCGCCGGATCTATTTCGATGTGGGCCCGCCCGAGTACATCGGGGACGGGGACGACATCGCCCGGGGCTTCGGGCTCACGGACGTGGTGCTGGCCACGGCGGAGGAGCTGTCGTCCTGGACCGAGGTGGCCGATCCGCTCCGTGCGGCCCGCGGGATCCTGGATCACGGGCCCCGCTGCGTGGTGGTCAAGGTCGGTTCCGACGGTTGTCACATCGTTGCGCGGGACGGGGAACGGCACTGCCCCGGCTTCCCGGTGCGCATGCGCGACACGGTGGGTGCCGGCGATGCCTTCGCTGCCGGCTTCATGGCGGCGGAAGCCGCCGGCTGCAGTCCGTACGAGGCGGGCATGATTGCCAACGCCGTCGGTGCCGCCACCGTGACCCGGGTCGGCACAGGCCGTTTGTTGCCGCAACGCGCCGAGATAGCCGAACTGCTGGGTACGCGGGGACTGGCCCTGCCCTGATCCGATGGTCCGCATGGGGCTTGAGTTGGCGCGGGCGTCGCCGGGACGGCATCGACGGATCCCGCGAAGCCCCGTCGGCTGTCAAGGGCCAAAATCAAACGGCCACGTATTTGGAGGAAGCCCCAATGGCGTTTCGCTTCTTTCGCAGGGTTCGCGTTGCCCCCGGCGTGCACTTGAACCTCAGCAAGGGCGGTGTTTCGATGTCGGCCGGACCCCGTGGCCTCAAGGCCACCGTAGGCACGTCCGGGCGCAGGTTCACGGCCGGCATTCCCGGCACCGGCCTCCACTATACGAAGGTGGTCAAGCCGAGCCGAACCGGTGCCAGGGCCGCGGGCAACGGCTTCCGCAGTCCTGGGCGTGCGGAACCCATTCGCTCCGGCTTTTGGCGGAACCTGGGCACGTCGGCGGAAGAGAAGGCCTTTGTGGAGGGAGTCAATGCAATCGCGCGCGGTGACGACCACGCCGCGGCCGAGCATCTGGCCAAGGCACGCGGCCTGCCTGACGCCGACTTCTTGGCGGGGATGCTGCTGATCGGCGAACACAGGTGGGACGAGGCTGCGCTTCTTCTCCGGTCGGCCCATGAGGCTGGGGACGGCCTGGGCAGGCTGTTCGGCAAGTACGGTGCCAACATCAGAGCCCGACTGGCGATCAGCGACGAGATCTCGGTCCAGGTTGGTGCGGACAGAATCGGCGTGCTCCTGTGCCTGGTTGAGGTGTGCCAAAGTCTGAACCGGCAGGCGGATGCCATCGCCTGTCTGGAAGAACTGCTGCACCTGGCAGGCGGTGACGTTGTTGTCCAGTTGTCGCTGGTGGAATTTCTGATGGAAA
>DAOUIC010000385.1:0-4245 GCA_034428255.1 Anaerolineales bacterium | reverse complement strand
TCAAGAACATCCCCACCGGGGCGCCACCGTTCTTCGTCCATTGGACGTGGGGCAACGTGCGGCCCGAGCAGATGTGGATTGCCGAAGAGGATCAGGACCTCGTGCCTGAAATTCGCTCCGGCGAAATTCCCGTCTACAACTAGCGATTGGCAAGGTTGACCCATGCGAGGGGAGGAGCCGGGCGGCTCCTCCCCTCGGCTTGCCGTGCGATCGATTTATCGTCTTGAGAGTGGATAGCAGTTATCGGTTGCAGGCCAAGGCATGGTTTCCTACCTAATCCGACGACTGTTGTCCGCCGTCACCGTGCTGCTGGTGGTCAGCGCGATTTCGTTCGCGGTGATCCAGCTACCGCCCGGAGACTTCACCGACATCTACAAGGCCCAGCTCATCACGCAGGGGGGCTTGACCGAGACCGAGGCGGAGGCCGCGGCCGAGGAAATGCGCGCCCGGTACGGTCTCGACGTGCCGGTACCCGTCCAGTATGTGAACTGGATCATCGGCATCGTAACGCGCGGCGAGTTCGGGTACTCGTTCCGCTACAAGGAGGATGTCGGCAGCCTGATTGCCGAGCGGCTGCCCCGTACCATCGGCCTGGCGGCCGCCGCCCACGCCACGTCCACGATTGTGGGCCTGCTCGTGGGCATTTTCGTGGGTCAGCGGCAGTACTCCGTGAGTGACAACGTTGCCGCCGTGGTGGCCTTCATCCTGACCTCCCTGCCGCGCTTTTTCCTGGCACTGGTCATCATCTACGTTCTGGTCTTCACCTTCGACCAGCAGAGTGTCACCTCGTTCTATTCGCCCGAATACGTGGTCGCACCGTGGTCCGTGGGCAAATTCCTTGATCTGCTCAGACATGTCTGGCCGGTCATCGCCATAGCCGGCCTGGGAGGCGTGGCCCGCAACCTGCGGGTCATGCGCGGCAACCTGCTGGATGTGCTCAATGCCCAGTACGTGATCACGGCCCGATCCAAGGGCATCACGGAGCGGCGCGTCGTCAACCGGCATGCCGTGCCCAACGCCCTGCACCCGATCGTGGCCTATCAGGGCACGGCCATTCCCTACATGGTGCAGGGGGAACTGGAGGCCGCCATCGTGCTGAGCCTGCCGACCGTCGCCCCCATGTTCTACGGCTCGCTGCGCAACCAGGACATCTACATCACGGGCAGCATCCTGCTCCTCTACGGTGCACTTCTGGTCGCGGGCAATCTTCTGTCGGACATCTTCCTGGCCGTTCTCGATCCGCGCATCCGCTATTCCTGAGCCGGATTGCCCCGTCCGTCATGACCGTTTCGCAGCCGACCGCCTCTTCGCAGGCTGACAGCGCCCTGGCCGAGGCCCTGGACGTGCGCGGCGGCCGGCAGGAGAGCAGCGAAACCTACTTCCAGCTGGTCAGCCGGCGGTTCATGCGCAGCCGGATCTCGCTGATCGGCGGCCTCATGATCCTGATGCTGGCCATTCTGTCGATCTTCTCGGACTTCTTCTCCCCGACCGATCCGACGGAAATCGACATGCAGGCGACCTTCACCCCGCCGCAGAGGGTGCGCTTCACCAACGCCGAGGGTCGGTTCAGCCTGCGGCCCTTCACCTACCTGCAGGTATACGACTTCCACCCGGAGACCCTTGAACCCGTGTGGGTCGACGACGAGAGCCGGGAGTATCCCGTGAAGTTCTTTGTCAAGGGGTGGGAATACAAGATCCTGGGGTTCATTCCCATGGACCGGCACCTGTACGGCGTTGAGGACGGCGGCACGGTCTACATCCTCGGCACCGACAAGCTCGGCCGGGACCTGTTCGGACGCATGTGCCAGGCCGGGCGCATTTCCCTGGCCCTGAGCCTGTTCGCCGGCCTGATTTCGATTGCCGTCGGTTCCGTGCTGGGGGTTATCTCCGGCTATTACATGGGTTGGATTGACGGTCTGCTACAGCGGTTCGTGGAGGTGGTGCAGTCCATTCCTGCCCTGCCGCTGTGGATGGCCCTGGCAAGTGTGGTGCCGATTACTTGGGATCCGCTGCTGGTCTTCGTGATCATGGCTTCGATTTTCGCCCTGATTGGATGGACCGTGCTGGCCCGAGAAGTGCGCGGCAAGGTACTGGCCTTCCGTGAAACCGACTTCATCCTGGCGGCCAAGGAGATGGGGGCTTCCGATCTGCGGGTGATCTTCCGCCACCTGTATCCCCACGCCCTGAGCCACGTGATTGTGGTGCTGACCCTCCAGATCCCCCAGATCATCCTGGCCGAGGCCTTCCTCAGCTTCCTGGGCCTGGGCATTCAGGAACCGCTGATCAGCTGGGGCTACCTAATGCGCGATTCCAACAGCCTGGAGACTCTGGGGGTCAATCCCTGGATCCTGTCCCCTGCCGCGTTCATCGTGATCGCCGTGCTCGGCTTCAATTTCCTGGGCGACGGCCTGCGCGACGCAGCCGATCCCTACGCAACCGCTTGAGGTTTGGCCATGGCCGCTGATGTCCGAACCGTCGTTTCCGAACCCGAGGCGACGATCGGTGACACCATTCTGGATGTTAGGGACCTGAAGCAATGGTTTCCCATCCGGCGCGGCCTTCTGCAACGGGTGGTGGGGCACGTCAAGGCCGTGGACGGCGTCAGTTTCCGTTTGCTGGAACGGGAATCGCTTGGGCTGGTCGGCGAGAGCGGCTGTGGCAAGACCACGGCGGGCCGCACAATTCTGAGGCTGTACGAGCCTACGGGGGGCGAGGTCTGGTACACGCGGGAGGACGGCTCGCAGGTCGAGCTGACATCCCTCACCCCGCAGGAAATGAAGGTTCACCGGCGCGAACTGCGCATGATCTTCCAGGATCCCTTCTCGTCGCTCAATCCGCGGTTGACGGTCATGGATATCATCGGGGAACCGCTGATCATCCATGGCGTGACCCGCAAACGGGCCGAAATCGAGCGGCGCGTGGCCGAACTGATGGAGGCGGTCGGTCTCAACCCGAACTACATGGGGCGCTACCCCCACGAGTTCTCCGGCGGCCAGCGTCAGCGCATCGGCCTGGCCCGCACCCTGTCCCTAAACCCGCGGATCATCATTGCGGACGAACCGGTCTCGGCCCTGGACGTGTCCGTCCAGGCCCAGGTCCTGAACCTCCTCCAGGAACTCAAGGAACAGTTGGGCCTGACGCTGCTGTTCATCGCCCACGACCTGAGTGTCGTCGAGCACATCTGCGACCGTATCGCGGTGATGTACCTGGGCCATATCATGGAGATCGACGACGCGGAGGATCTCCTGCGCAGCCCGGCCCACCCCTATACCGAGGCATTGGTGTCCGCGGTGCCGCCCGCCGACCCGGACGTGCGCATGGAGCGCATCATCCTGGAGGGCGACGTGCCCAGTCCCTCCAATCCCCCGACTGGCTGCGTCTTCCATCCCCGCTGCCGCTATGCGGAGGACATCTGCCGCACGGAGTTTCCGCCCATGGTTGATCTGGGCGGTGGCCACATGAGTCGCTGTCATTTCGCGGTCGACCTCGAACTTCAGGGAGTGGACTGAGGTGGACGGGGTGTCTGGAGCGGCCCGCGTTTGGAGCACCGTGGCCTGGCTGGTGCCGGTGCTGGGTCCCGTGCTGGCGTTGCTGGCAGGCGGCCATCCGTTTCCCCGCCACCATGCCCTGCAGTCCCTAGTGGTAAGTGCCACTGCCGCGGTGGTGTTTCTGGCCTGGGCTGCCCTGGGGTGGGTTTTGACATGGATCCCGATTGTGGGTGCGACGATGGGCGCCATGCTGTTTGCGGGGGTACCCCTGGTACTGGTCACCACCTTGGTGGCCCATGTCTTCGGGTTGGTGTATGCCTGGCAGGGCCGCTTTACGCTGGTACCGTTGTACGTCAGTCTGCTGAGGGCCGTGCTGGGTTCCGCGGACTGACGGACAGGATCGGATTCTGTGCTTCGTTGCAGCTGGGTTGGTTTGGATTCGGGACCCAATTGCCGATTAAATCTACGCGTCAGAGTGTTGCCAACCCAACCTCAGGTAAGGCGGGAGCCGGGAACCGGTTTGCCTACGGGCGAACAGTCAGGTTCATTACGGGCACTACGGCATGTTGCCTGTAGTTCTTGTTTGATTCGGATTTGATGCGGCGTTCGTCCATCCGAAGGCGCTACGGTGCTATCCGGAGCCGTGGTCGTGGTCCGGATCTCGCAGCAGGGACTGCCACTCGTTCGGTGCCTGCTGCACCTTCCGGATGTGGTCCATCACATTCGGCGGAGGGCCGTCCCGATGCCAAACGGCCTC
>DAOUIC010000384.1:0-3173 GCA_034428255.1 Anaerolineales bacterium | reverse complement strand
GCATTGCAGCCGAACTGAGCAATCGGTTCCCGGGAGTGCGCGTTCTGCGGTGGGACGCGGACAGTGCCGCAGGGCAGGGCGGCCACACCCGCATCATGGATAGTTTCCAGGCCCATGAGGCGGATGTCCTGGTCGGCACGCAAATGATTGCCAAGGGACTGGACCTGCCCAGGGTCACCGTGGTGGGGGCCGTGGCGGCCGACGTGGGCGTCAACCTGCCGGACTTCCGCGCGGCGGAACGGGCATGCCAGCTGCTCATCCAGGTGGCCGGCCGTGCCGGACGCAGCGAGCGGGGAGGCCGGGTGGTCATTCAAACGTACAATCCGGATCACTACGCGATTCGGGCGGCCGCGCGCCATGACTACGATGCCTTCTGCCGGGCCGAGCTGGCATTCCGCCAACAATTGAGGTACCCGCCCTACAGGCGCCTGGCACGCCTGATTGTCTGGGACCGCAAACAGGAGCAGGCCCGCAGGCACGCCGCGACGATGATGACGGCACTTGAGGACGCCCGGATGTCCTTGGATGCGGGGGAAGCGATTGAACTGATCGGCCCTGCACCTCCGTTCCATGCCCGGTTGCAATCCTGGTGGCGGATGCAAATTCTGGTGCTGGCCGAGGATCCGGTCCGGTTGATCGAACGGGTGCCCGTGGGGCCGGCCTGGCGGGTGGATGTCGATCCGGTCTCGACACTGTGATCGCCCCCGCCCGAGGAAGGTCGAAACCACGGGTCGCGCCCGGTGGCGGCGGCGTACGGGGCACTGCGCCCGTTTTGGTCAAGCCAAAGTCGGTATCCTAGAATCAGGGGTTTGAATTGCGGCAGCAAGGCCTGATTGGGCCGCCCCAAGCCGTGTCCGCGAACGGAGAAGAAGCCGGCAGATGGAACTCAACGACTTCAGTCTGATTTGGGCCGCACTGGGCATCGGCGTCCTCGGAATCATCTTTGTGCTGTTGAAGATGCGCCAGGTCTTGGCTTTCGATGCCGGCAATGCGACGATGCGCGAAATTGCTTCCGCGATCCAGGCCGGGGCCGCCGGGTTCCTCAGGGACGAGTACCGCATCCTGGCCATTTTCGTGGCCGTCGTGACCGTTGCCATGGCCCTGCTGATGCAATGGCAGTCCGCGGCCAGTTTTCTGCTGGGCGCGGTGACATCCGCCGGAGCCGGCTACCTGGGCATGTACGTGGCCGTGCGCGCCAACGTGCGTACCGCGGCTGCCAGCAGCCGGTCGCTCAATGCCGGCCTGCGCGTGGCCTTTGGCAGTGGTTCCATCATGGGCATGTCGGTGGTCAGCTTCAGCATTGTGGGCCTGACCCTGCTCTACATCCTGTTCGACGGCCAGATCGCCTATGTGACCAGCTTCGGCTTCGGGGCCAGCAGCATTGCCCTCTTCGCCAGGGTGGGCGGCGGCATCTTCACCAAGGCGGCGGATGTCGGGGCCGACCTGGTCGGCAAGGTGGAACAGGGCATTCCCGAGGACGATCCCCGCAATCCGGCGGTGATTGCCGACAACGTCGGCGACAACGTCGGCGATGTTGCCGGCATGGGCGCCGACCTGTTCGAGAGTTTCAGCGGCTCCATCATTGCGGCCACCACGCTGGGCCTGGTGGCCGTCAACCCCGAAACGGCCGTCCTGCCCTTCATCGTGGCGGGTCTCGGCATCGTCGCCGCGTTCCTGGGCTCGCTGCTGGTGCGGACGCGGGAGGACGCGGACCAGGAGGCCCTGCTGGCCACGTTGTCTCGGGCCATCTACGCCTCGTCCGGTCTGGTGGCCCTCTTTGTAGCCGGGGCGATCGCCGCCCTGAACAGCGTCATGGGCTGGGACATTGCCTGGCGGTACTGGTGGGTGGTGGTAATTGGCCTGGTGGCCGGAAACCTGATTGGCTGGTTCACCGAGTACTACACCAGCTACACCCGCCGGCCGACCCAGGGCATTGCCGAGGCCGGCAGCACGACCGCCACCCTGATTATCGAGGGATTGGCCGTGGGCATGAACAGCGCCGTGCTGCCGGTGGTGACGGTGGCGGTCGCCATCGTGGCCAGTCTCACCGTGGGCGGTCCGGAGGCGGGCATGTTCTCCGTGGCCCTGGCCGGGGTCGGCATGCTGAGCACGCTGGGCATTACGCTGGCGACCGACGCCTACGGACCCGTGGCCGACAACGCGGGCGGCATCGCGGAGATGAGCGGCCTGCCCGGCGAGGTGCGGGACCGGACCGATGCGCTCGACAGCCTGGGCAACACCACGGCCGCCACCGGCAAGGGCTTTGCCATTGGTTCGGCCGTGCTGACCGCACTGGCCCTGATGGCGGCCTACGTCAGTGAAACCGGCATCACCGAGTGGAACCTGCTCTCGCCGGTCCTGCTTCCGGGCCTGCTTGTGGGCGGCATGCTGCCGTTCTTCTTTGCGGCCCGCACCATGACCGCGGTGGGACGTTCGGCCCAGAGCATCGTCGAGGAAGTCCGCCGCCAGTTCCGGGAGATTCCCGGCATCATGGAGCGGGAGCAGAAGCCCGACTACAAGGCCTGTGTCGCCATCAGCACGCGCAGCTCCCTGCGCGAAATGATTCTGCCGTCCCTGATTGCCATCGCCGCCCCGCTGGTGGTGGGGTTCGTCATGGGGCCGGAGGCCTTGGCCGGCCTGCTGATGGGCGCGATTGTGTCCGGATTCCTGCTGGCCGTGATGATGGCCAACGCGGGCGGTGCCTGGGACAACGCCAAGAAGTGGATTGAGACGGGCGAGTACGGCGGCAAGGGCTCCGACTACCACAAGGCGGCCGTGGTTGGCGACACCGTGGGGGATCCGTTCAAGGACACCAGCGGCCCCTCCCTCAACATTCTGATCAAACTGATGACGATTGTCAGCCTGGTGTTTGCCGGTGCCATGGGCAGCGGACTGCTCAATCTCGGCTGACGGGACGGGCAATCCCGCCGGTTGTCAACAGTTTGAGTCGGTGCCTCGACGGGCGTCCGGCTGCGGATGGAAAACGCCCCTGAACAGGGGTGCCAACGCCCTGTCTACAGGGCCTCCATGAGTTCCTGAACCGCGGCGTCCACGGTACCGCCCCAGGTTTGTTCCCGGTTGGCGTGGAGCGCGAAGCGCCCGATGTCCAGGACCGCGCGGGCTCCTGCCAGGGCCTGGACCAGCGCGAGACAGCCGGCGACGCTGTAGACCGC
>DAOUIC010000383.1:0-5521 GCA_034428255.1 Anaerolineales bacterium | reverse complement strand
CCGAGTCCGATACGTTTGAAGAAGACGGCATCGCGCTGTCAAGGGACATCGTGGATACCACGGGAGCCGGAGACGCCTTCAACGGAGGTCTGGCGGTCGCCTTGGCCGAAGGGAAGTCCCTGCGGGAAGCGGTCCGGTTTGCCTGTTGCACCGGCCGTCTGGCCTGCGACAAAATAGGGGTGGTTCCCGCCCTCGCTCATCGTGAGCAGGCCGAGCAGCTGTATCGGACAGTATTCGGGCAGTCCACATAGTCCGTGCGCCGGCGGGCCGGAACGACCGGCGTTCTCGCCACGGGTGGCGGAAGACTGGCATTCCGCCCGTCCCACACCGAAGCACAGATCTCTTTCCGAGGTTGTAGTCATGAAGTCCCCTGATCCGACCGTCTGGCGCGCCAGTCCGTTCATTGACTTCTCGCCTTATGTGGGTCGCCCGGAGACTGTTGATGCCGAACTGGTACGCCTCCGCGAGCAATTGCGCCGCACGCTGGACGGTCGTGTCTTCGAGCGCGAGGGCATGGCCTGGTATCGCCGGGCCTATGTCGAGGCCTTCCTGTTCATGTACGACACCAGCTTCTACGATCGGGAAGCAGGCCGCTACCGCATCGACGAGATCCTCGACGATGGCGAACGCGAATTCGGTGGTTACGACTTCATCATGCTGTGGCAGTCCTATCCGCGCCTGGGCATTGACGGACGCAACCAGATCGACTTCTACCGCGACATGCCCGGCGGGCTGCCGGGTCTGCGCGCCCTGACTGAACGCGCGCATGAGCGGGGCGTGCGCGTGTTTGTGAGCTACAACCCGTGGGACATTGGCACCCGTCGCGAGGCGGGGGTTGCCCCCAGTGCGGATTCCCGAGGCTACCGCTATACCTTCCCCGAAAAGGGAGCCTCTGCCCTGGCCGACGCGGAAGCCCTGGCCGCGTTGATCGAGGCCATAGGGGCCGACGGGGTTTTTCTCGACACGATGGCTTTCGACGATCCGGGATTCCGCGCGCCTCTGGAACAAGCCAACCCGCATGTCGTCTTCAATCCGGAAGGCGTGCCGCCGCTGGACGCGCTCAACTCGATCACCGGAAGTTGGCTTCCGCATTCCGCGCTCGCGCCGCCCAAGCTGTCGACCATTCGTTGGCTGGAGCCCCGCTTCTCGTTTCGAGCCGTCGACCGGGAGTCGCTCGATCGACGGGCCTACATTCAGGAGGCCTTCTTCCACGGCTGCGGACTGGTCGTGTGGGAGAACATCTTCGGTTGGTGGAACCCCTGGTCCTCGGAGGAGCGCGCCCTGTTGCGCCGGTGCGTTCGGCTGCTGCGCGAGTACGCGGAGGCCTTTCAGGATCTGGACTGGCAGCCCTATGTTGCCACGCATGTGGAAGGTGTGTACGCGCACCGCTGGCACTCGGGAGAGGTAACCGTGCACACGCTGCTCAATGCGTCGGGCGGTCCGGTCGATGCACCTGTGTTGACAGTTCCCTCGGCAACGGAAGGCGGCCTTGGGCTCCGTTACTACGACGTGTGGCAAGGTATGGAGATCCAGCCGGAGGCACACGCGGATTCCCATTGTCTCGTCCTTTCGCTGGAGTCGGGCGAAGCCGGCTGCGTGGTGTCCGCGCCAGCCGACATGGCCGTGGCGTTGCCAACCGTCCCCATAACGACATCGTCTGCGATGGTAGGCACCGGTATCGACCGCACCCGCGTCACCCTGGCCGACCTGACACTGCATGCGGCCGCTCCTTCGGATCCGGTCACCGACGGCGAGGAGCCGGAGGGCATGTGTCGTGTGCCGGGCGGGCTCTTCCGCTTCGTAGTTCGCCACAACACGTCGACTGTGATGGAGGGGGCCTGCTATGGCGGCATGGACCACCACTTGGACAAAAACCATCCTCCCCGATACATCGAGCTGGCCGACTACTGGATGGATGAGACCGAAGTGACGAACGCTTCCTACCGAGAGTTCCTGGCGGTGACCCATTACATGCCGCGGGATCCGACCCATTTCCTGCGCCATTGGCAGCGTGCGGCGGGGAAGGAACAGGAACCCTGGACCTGGTCCGTACCGGCGGGGAAGGAGCGGCACCCGGTAGTGTGGGTGGACCTGGACGACGCGCGGGCGTATGCACGCTGGGCGGGCAAGCGCCTGCCGCGCGAGGAGGAGTGGCAGCGCGCGGCGGGATTCGCCGTATGGCCCTGGGGGGATCGCTTCGACCCATCCCTGTGCAACAGTGGGTCAGATGACACCACGCCTGTGGATCAGTATCCAGGCGGCGTCAGCTGCTATGGAATCCTGGACATGGCCGGCAATGTGTGGGAGTGGACCGACAGCGAACGTGACGATGGTCATACCCGCTACGCCATCATTCGCGGCGGCAGCCACCTCAAGGTGGAGGGCAGCATCTGGTACAACGCCAGCGGCGCGCAGCCCAGCGACTGTCACGAAAAGATGCTGTTGATGTATCCCGGCCTCGACCGCTGTGCCACTATCGGCTTCCGCTGTGTAAATGACATCGCCTGACGGATACAGTGCTATTGCGCAACAACAGCCAACGAGCCAGTTTGATGCGCTACGACACCGCTGTGGTTCTCAAGCGGTTCTTCGGAAAGATTATGTGCAGGAGATGGCCAAGAGAGAAATTTCTCCCTCTTGGTATTGCGAAAGGGCTGAGGCGCGGAAGGTAAGTTAAAGGCCAGTTTTTCTTGGCCGAATATACAGATCGTTGCAATCCTTGGTCACGGCACACACGTGTACGACCCAGTCAGAGGCCCGGCCGGTTCCCTTGGAACCGGCCGGGCACAAAGATTCCTGACTGCCAAGTCAGGGACTCTATAAATCAACCATTAACCGTTGACAATGGTAATGCGCGCCTTGGCGACGCGGTCGTTGACACCGCCGCCCAGACCTTCCGTGCCGCAGGGAGCGACCCCGTCCTCGGGGTAGGCGTCGTCGGGACCGCCCCAGCAGGAGGTGGCCTGCAGGTAGTCGGCTTCCTGCGCCCGGATTTGGCGCGCAATCTTCTTCTGGCAGCCCATGGCATCGAGGGTCACGATGCAGCCCTCCAGGCACAGCATGCGCAGCAGCTTCGGGATGGCCGTGATTTCGTTGGACTGGTCATCCACGGCCGTCTGGGCCAGCACCAGGCGGTTGGCCTGGGCCCAGGCGCTCACCAGATGCAAAGGCCCCAGCCCCCGACCCCGGTCGTGGGAGCCGCGCACGCTCTTGCCGTCAATGGGCACGACCTGCCCGTCGGTCAGCGCAAAGGCCGCCTGCACCCAGTCCCGGAAGCCCTCCTCGAAGCGGCCCGCATCCAGCCGCGCAAAGACCCGCCCCAGCGTGTCGTGTGAGGGGATCCCGTGCGGCAGGGCCAGGAAGGTGCGCAGCCACTCCTCGTTGAGTTGGCCAAAGAGGGCAATGGCCACGAAGCTGTCGGCGCCGCAGATGGCGACCAGCACGGACAGCACCAGGATGTCCGTCAGGGGATGCCGCTTGGTGCGGTCGCCCCGTGGATCCTCGAGGGTGTCGGGCCATCCATGAGGGTTTCTCCGCAGGCTGGATCCGGAACCGCTCATTGTAGGCCGGTGTCCATCCGGCCTGTTGCCACCCCATTTAGATGCAATCGCCCTACAGCAGTGAGGAGAGTGTCCGGTGGCAGACTCGAGATGTAGTAACGGGTCTCCAAGGCCACCTCTCCGCCCACGCGCCGCACAGCCTGGATTCTGATCAGGCTGTGCAGGGCAGGCCGGCGCCCCTCGTGGTCCGCGATCTGTATTCCTCGTCCGGCTTGGCGACCTCAACCTTCTTTCGTCAAATCAACCCGTAAGTTTCGGTCTACAGGCGCAAGAGGCGCTCTGGATTGGTCTTGATCATGGTATGAATGTCGTCGGCGGGAATGCCCAGATCCAGCATGCAGGCGATGAACTGGCGTAGCCCTTCCAACGGTGTGGACAGCGCATAGCGGCCAAAGTCCGTGGACATGACACAGTGTTCGGCTCCGATGGCTTCAATGTAGCGTGCCACTTCCGTAATGCCGCCCTTGGGACCCTCGCTCATGCCCTCGTCGATCGAGGTGTATTCCTTTTCCACATAGTAGTGCGTCAGGGGAATGGGCGTGGCTGCCGTGTAGGCCGCAAAGGAGAATTCGATCAACGCGCCCTTGGCCGCCAAGGCCTGCAGGGTTTCGATTGAGGCAATCTTCGTGACCGAGCTGGACACAATCACATTGCTGTACCCGTAGCGGTCCTGCAGATCGACCAGGCGTACAGCCTCTTCCACGGAGACATGCCCGGTGTCCATGTACACCTGCGGGTTGTCGGCAATCAGGGTGAGGATTTCGTCCAGGTGCTCGTCCGGATCCTCGTCAATCGGAATGCGGATGCAGCGATCCAGCTCTTCCGTCTTGAACTTGGGGTAGATCTCCGACAGGGGGCGGAACTTGCCGTCGACATACCGTCCTTCGCGGGCCGCCTGGAAGTAGGTGGAATGGGCCCCAAAACTGATGTACTTGGCGCAGTCGCCGTAATGGAGGGCCGTTTTCACTGCCCGCGGGTTCATGCCCCCGTAGACGGTATTCAGGATCAGTCCACCGTAGGTCCGGAAGTCGGGCACGATCTTGTTGACGAGCCAGGAGACGCCGTTCGTCATTTCGAACACATCCAGCAGGACGATGGCCTGCATGCCCGCGGCCTTGGCTTCCTGGGCGGCCTCGAAGGGATCGACGCGGCGAGGACTCGAGGTCAGGTGCGGGCCGGCATGGACATGAATGTCAATCGCGCCCTGCAGCAGTTCGTAGGTTTGGGCCAGGGAACGCCCTTCCGGCAGTGGCTGCATCTCAATTCCCCTTGGGTGTGGTGTGGGGGGAGCCGGGTGCAACCGCATCCGCGGTTGCTCTCCCGCAATCTCCTTTCGACTGGTGAGATTCTAGCCGACGGCGACGGAACTTGGCCCCGTGCTATTCTCAACCACGGACCACACCGGCATTACCGCCTGCCGACGGTCACCCAACCCCATCATGTGCCTGGGACAAACAGAGGATCGAATTGAAGGATGTCAAGGCAAACATCGCTGCAGATAGACGGCGGCCGGCTGGTACGCGATCTGGAGACTCTGGCCACGATTGGCGCGGATGCCCAGGGGGGTGTGACGCGCATTGCCTACAGCCCGGAGGACCGGGCAGGCCGGGAATGGGTCCGGGCCGAATTCGCCGCGCTGGACCTGTCCGAAACTACGGACAGTGCCGGCAACGACACCTGGGTGTATCCGGGTACGGAGAGCGGGTTGGCTCCCCTGGCCCTGGGTTCCCACACCGATACCGTGCCCAACGGGGGCCGGTACGATGGTGCGTTGGGCGTGTTGTCGGCGTTGGCGGTCGTGCGGGCCCTGTACCAGGGGAACCGGCGTTTGCGGCACCCCGTCGAAGTCATCAACTTCGCCGCCGAGGAAGCGACGATGTCGGGGGCCACCTTCGGCAGCCGGGCGATGGCGGGAACCCTGGCCCCGGATGTTGTCAACCACCGGGCGTGGGACAGTCGGA
>DAOUIC010000382.1:0-1802 GCA_034428255.1 Anaerolineales bacterium | reverse complement strand
CGTCGTAGAACATGGTCTGGGTGTAGTTGCCCCACTGGGCATCCCGGGACGTGGTCCAAGTGACGGTGCGCACCAACAGATCCACCTCGCCGGACTGGATGGTAGGCCCGCGCTCGGCAGCGGTGATCAGTCGAATCTCGAAAGCATTTGCATCGCCCAGGACGGCGGCGGCAACCGCGCGGCAAAGGTCGATATCGAAACCGACATTATTGCCGGCTTCGTCCAAGTAGCCGTAGCCCGGCACGTCGTTGCGGCTGGCACAGATGAGCTTGCCTCGGTCCTGGACTGTTTGGAGACGGGAACCGGCCATCTCGGCCGGCATCTCGCCAGTCTCCTCAAGGTCCATCACCATGGCTTCCAGCTCGGCGATTTTCGCGTCCCGTTCGCTTATCTCGTTTTCCAGGGCTGATGTGTCGACAGCCTCACAACCGATGACAACCAAGGAGATGGCCATCAAGAGCCCTGTCAGAATTAGCCACTTTCGGAACATGGTAAACGTACCTCCTGAAGTAATGATTTGTCACTATACAACAGTGTAGGATTGTTGCAACGTGCGCGGGAATGGTTGCGGGAACGCGCAAGGGGTGGGCAACGCGGCATCGCCCTGGTTTGGCGGCACCGGTTTCCGGCGCCGTCAGGCGCATACGGAGCTGACGGCCTGGAGGCGAGGAAGTTGCGCGCCGGCCACCGTCTGGAAGCCCCGCGCACGCGGGGCTTCGGTCGCCAAAGCATCTTTCCAGGTCTTTGGCGCTGGCCGGCACTTCTGGAACTTCTGGAGCGTGCCGGTGGACCCGCATCGGATTCCACCGTTTTGGGAAGTGCTGCACTGGCTGTCGCCATTCCTCGGGTGGCCGCGCGCTCGGGTCCACAGCCTCCTCCAGCCAGGCGAGGCGGGATCCTCGCCGCTTCGGCGGGAAGTTCCTGCAGTTCTCGGTGCACCGTCTCGAAACGTCTGTGTGCCTCCACGGCCGCCGCCACCGAGTCCTGGCTGCTGTTGTGCTCCAGGAGTGGGCCCTTCGGCCACAGGGCCAGGCCCCGCCGCAGACGGTCCCGGACCGAGGGTAGATGCCGCAGGGCTCGCGGCGCGGCGAATACCATGCGGGGGTGTGAAGCATGGTCCCACACTGGGGACTGGATTGGTGGTTGGACCTCCAGGGTCCCGGCTCGGCCATGCCCTTTGCACCCCCGCGAGTCGTAGCATCATTTGGGCAAATGCTCTTGTCAAGGGATGCAGGGCTGGGTGACTCTCTCTGCGCGCGGCCGGCCTTCGACCCTCAAACCGAAAATTCGTGTGGCAGGGACGGATTTGGACTGGTCAACCAGGCGTGCGTGGTTGGCAACGCGGGCTTGGAGGATGTCTTGGCCGTGGATGTCAACCCCTGTACGCAGACCCGGTCCGTGGACAAGCCGGTCCCAATGCCGAACCCATCGGCCTCGAATGGAAGTTTGGGAAGCTTTCCGGATCGAGAAATCGACCATCGAGCCCGCGTTTCGCCAAGGTTCCGGGATATACTGCTGTTGCGCCGCGTTCGAACCGGCCCGGTAGCCGAGTCGCAGCCGGCATTCCCGCCGAAGTTCCTGTCCCTGCATGTCCCCCGAATTCATCAATACGCTGGGTGTTTGGCTCGAGGTGGCGGTCACCGTCATGGGTGCGATGCTGTTCGCACTGTGGGCGGGAACCGTTGTCTGGACCATTAACGACATCCGGGCCAGGTCCTGGGATGTGCTGGCCATGATCCTGGCGGCCGTCCTGGTGATTCTGGTTCCATTTGCCGGCCTGGTGGTCTATATCCTGGTCAGGC
>DAOUIC010000381.1:0-7460 GCA_034428255.1 Anaerolineales bacterium | reverse complement strand
GGTCCACCGGTCCGAAGGATGCAATGCCGACCGCCGCCAAATCCGGTTGCCATCGATTGAACATGTCAATGCAGCCACCGATGGTTGCATCCGGATTGTCTGTCGGAAACCGCGCCACTTCCCGTATATCATCCGGTCCGGTTCCCACGGCGCAAACAGTCTTGGTTCCGCCGGTTTCAATACCACCGAAAATCATGTTGAATTCCTGAAGTCGCCTTGGGATCCGGGACGGGCAGCCGGCTTCACGGCTGATCGCCGGCAGTGTATCACCCGGCGGCATCTCGGCATCCGGCCATGCCTGTCCATGTTGGCTCCAGTCAAACCGCCGTCCCACCGCTGCCTGCAGCCCTGTCCAGTCCCCGAACCCCATGCCCATTCGACACTACCGCTACTGTCCGCAATGCAGCAGGGAGTTGGCCCCGGGGATCGACGGAGGCACTCCTTACAAGGTGTGCCGGCCGTGCGACGTCCGATTCTACGATGAACCGAAGGTGGCTGTGGTTGCCATGATCCTTGATGCCGACCGTGTTCTGCTCGTCAAGCGGTTGAACGACCCTGAAGCCGGTTCCTGGTGCCTGCCCGGCGGATTCATGAACGTGGCCGAAACCCCGCAGGCGGCAGTAACCAGGGAAGTTGCGGAGGAGTGCGGCCTAACCGTGACCGACCTGAAGCTCCTGGGTGTGTTGCCCATGTTTGGGGACGGCAGGATCACCGGTGTCGTCATTGCCTATGCGGCAGTTCCCGACGACACAACGCAGCCTCCGCGGGCAGGTGACGACGCCGACGAGGTCGGGTGGTTCAAGCGTGGCCGGCTGCCAAGTCCCATTGCATTTGAAACCAACCGCCACCTGCTTCGCGACTGGAGCGGGACGGTCTGAAACAGGGCTTCCCGGCATGCAGGTCAACCGCCACGTCGTCGTCACCGGAGGTTCCGGATTCCTCGGGATCAACCTTGTCCGCTACTTGCTGGAACGCGGCTGGATGGTGTCCGTACTTGATCTGGAACCATGCAGGCCCGAATTCACAACGCGGATTCACATGGTGATCGGCGACATCCGCGATCCGGATGCCGTTCGGCAGGCTGCATCCGGGGCCGACTGCATGGTCCATGCAGCCGCCGCGCTCCCCCTGCAGGATTCCGCCACCATTCGCTCCGTGGACGTGGACGGGACACGCAACTGCCTGGAAGTTGCCCAAAGGGTGGGCCTTTCACGGTTTGTCCACATTTCCAGTACCGCCGTATACGGCATCCATGACCAGTTGAACACCTGTGAGAATGCCCCGCTGGACGGCATGGGCCCGTACGGCAGGGCAAAAGCCGAGGCGGAAATCATTTGCCGCGAGTTCCGCTCCCCGGACATTGCCGTCACGATCCTCCGTCCCAAGTCGTTTATCGGTCCAGAACGGCTAGGCATATTCGGTCTCCTCTACGATTGGGCTGCGGACGGGCGCGGCTTTCCGTTGCCGGGCGGAGGCCACCACCGGTTTCAGTTGCTGGATGTAGCGGATTTATGTAATGTTATCGCCCAAGCCTTAACGAGTGCCCCCGAGCATGCCAACCGGACCTTCAACATCGGCGCGTCCGAATTCGGAACCCTGAACTCGGACTTTCAAGCGGTGCTGGACTACGCCGGCTTCGGCAAAAGGGTCTTGCGGCTTCCCAGCGCGCCCGCGGGATGGATGCTGGGGCTTGCCCACCGGTTGGGTCTGTCACCGGTCTATCCCTGGGTGTTCCGCAACTTGGCGGTGAATTCCGCCGTGGACATCACGCGTGCCCGGAACCTGCTGGGATTCAGTCCCAGCTATTCAAATCGCGATGCGCTTGTCCGCAACTTCGAGTGGTATCTGCGTCACCGGGACGGATGGCGCCGGCAAGCCGGGGTCACCCACACCGTACCTTGGGCCCAAGGCCTGCTCGGTTTGGCCAAGCGGATGTTTTGATGTGACCTTGAGGCAACAGCATCCGCAGTTGAGCCACCTTCCCGCCAGCCCGGAATGTTGGCGGTTCGTGTTCCGGTCCCTATAATTCCAAGCTGATGCGCGTGTTCAAATCAGGTTGGTTCGTCTGCCATGGCCAGAAGCAAGGTATTACTGAAAGAACCGGTCGACGGTCTGGGTGTGGCAGGTGACGTGAGGACGGTGGCCCGCGGCTTCGCGCGCAACTACCTGTTACCGAACAACCTGGCGATTTGGGCCACGCCCAGCGCCTTGAAGCAGGCTGACGAGATTAGGCGAGCAGGCGTGGCCAAGCTGGCCCGTCTGCAACAGGAAGCCAATGCCGTCGCTGAAGTCCTGGGAGGCAGCCAATTCCTCTTTGAGGAAATGGCTGGCGACACCAATCGGTTGTACGGATCCGTAACGGCCCAGGAAGTCGAGGACCGCATCCGCGCGGACAAGGACCTGGAAGTGGATCGGCGCACCTTTCTCATGGACGGCCCCATCCGACAGTTGGGTGTATCGACTGTCCGCATCCGGTTGATGCAGGACATTGAAACAACGGTCGAAATCGGAGTCGTGCGGGAAGGGGAGACATGGGCGGAAGCCGTGGCCTACCAGGCTGCCCTTGAGGCCGAAGCCGAAACCCAAGCCAACCGAGAGGCGCGGGTCGAGGCGGAGGCCGCCGAAGCCGCGGAACCACCCGCTGCGGCGGATGCCGATGTACTGGAGGTCCTCCGGGAGATTGAAGCCGACACGGCATCTTGACCTGGATCGTCCGGATCGTGACTCCGGGGCTGGGCGGCAGCACCGCGCTCCGCGCGGTAAGTACCCGGGCCGGAGCACAACACCACCGGTACACGCTCCCAGTCCCCTGGATTTCCGAACTGTTGTGACACCGGCTCAAACTGCCTTCAAATTGGTATAATTGTGGCCCCGCTGCGGCTAGGAAGAGTGCTGCTGACAGGGGCGCTTTTATGGCCGATTACACACCTCAGGATCCGCCGGATCAATCCCTTGGCAATCATGCCGGCACCAATCAGGCGGTGGTGCCGAACTACTTGGGGAGGGTTGAACCCCATGCCCTAACCACCGAGGTGGAGGGCAGTTTTGTCGATTACGCCATGAGCGTAATCGTGTCGCGCGCCTTGCCGGATGCCCGCGACGGATTGAAACCGGTCCAACGTCGAATTCTGTATGCCATGCATTCGGATTTGCGGTTGCGTCCGGGCTCCCCTTACAAGAAGTCGGCGCGCATTGTCGGCGAAGTGCTGGGCAAGTATCACCCGCACGGCGACGGTTCGGTCTACGAATCCATGGCGCGCATGGTGCAGGACTTCAGCCTGCGGTATCCCTTGGTGGACGGGCAGGGAAACTTCGGCTCGGTGGACGGAGACAACCCGGCTGCCATGCGGTATACGGAAGCGCGCATGGCGCGCCTGGCCGCGTCCATGCTGAGCGATATTGACGAGGACACCGTCGCGTGGAAGGAAAACTTCGACGATTCACTCCAGGAACCCGTGGTCCTGCCGGCCCAGGTTCCAAACCTCCTGATCAACGGCACTACCGGCATTGCAGTGGGCATGGCCACCAACATCCCGCCCCACAACTTGGGCGAGATTGTGGAGGCTCAGAAATTCATCATCGACAACTGGGAGCGGCGGCACAGCTTGACCATTGAGGAACTGATGGTTTATGTCAAGGGACCCGACTTTCCCTTGGGTGGTCAAATTCTGGGCACGGACGGCATTCGAGAGGCCTTCGAGACCGGGCGCGGGCGCATTGTGGTAAGGGCCGAGGGCCGCATCGAGGAGATTCCCGGCCGCAGCCGGACGCGCCTGGTGTTCGAATCCATTCCCTACGGTGTGAACAAGGCCAGCATGATTGCCCGCATCGCCGACATCGTCAACAAAGGCGAGCGACTGCAGGAAATCGTCGATATGCGCGATGAGAGCGGCCGTGACGGCATTCGGCTGGTGATGGAACTGAAGAGCAGCGCCACCCCACAGCGGGTCCTGAACCAGGTGTACAAGTTCAGCGATCTGCAGATGTCGTTCCCCGTCACGCTGCGCGCCTTGTTGGACAATCAGCCGGTTGTCCTGAACCTGCGACAGGCCCTGCTGTGCCATCTCGACCATCGGATCGACGTGGTGGAGCGCCGCACCGAGTTCCGGCGAACGAAGGTCAGGGCCCGCGCCCACGTGTTGGAAGGTCTGCTCAAAGCCTTGGCCAACATCGATCGCGTGGTGGAGGTTGTCCGGGCAAGCGACTCGGCGGCGCAGGCCAGCGCCCAGCTTCAAGGCGAGTTCAAGCTCACTGAGCGGCAGGCACAGGAAATCCTGGATATGCCGCTCCGGCGGCTGGCTGCCTTGGAACGGCAACGGCTGGAAGACGAATATGCGGACGCCCTGGAACAGATCAGGGGCTATACCGAACTGTTGGAGAATCCCAACAAGCTGAGACAGGTGGTCCGAGAAGAACTGGACCGGCTCAGGGAAAACCACCAGGATCCCCGAAAGACCCAAATCCTGTACGGAGTGCAGCCGGAACTGTCCGACGAGGACCTGGTAGTAAAGCAGGACGACCTGGTCGTTGTTTGGCAGAGCCAATATGCACGGCGGACCCAAGCCACCGAGTTCCGCGGCCAAGGATTGGGCGGTCAGGGGGTAAGCGGTCGTTCCGACAAGGAGGACAGCGCCGTAAAGCACCTGCTGTACGCCAATTCACTCGATTCCTATCTGGTCTTCACGGACCGAGGCCGCGTTTATCCGTGCCGCGCCTATGCATTGCCCGAGGGCTCCAGGACTGCCCGGGGCGAAACCCTGCGGGGATGTGTTCCCCTGGAACCGGACGAGGAGGTACATGCCGTTCTGCACCAGCCGGCCGGGGTTCGTTGGCGCAGCTTGATTCTCGTGACACGCCGGGGACGCATCAAGCGCATGCGGATGTCCAATTTCACCAGGTTGCGGACCGCAGGCAAGTTCGCCATCGCGCTGCACAACGGGGATGCCATCGCCAAGGCCGTTGCCACCAACGGTGACAGCAACCTTTTCCTGTTGACCACCCAAGGCAAAGGCCTGCGTTTGGACGAAACCGCAATCCGCTATCAGGGCACTACGGCATCCGGCGTACGCGGCATCCGGCTGCGAGCCGACGATTTGGTGGCGGACTGTCTCCCGGTGTCGGACGATGACAACATTGTGCTGCTGTACGGCCACGGGAAGGGAAAGCGCATGGTCATGGAGCAGTGGTCGGTCAAGGGTCGTAACTCCCAGGGCAACTGGGCAGTTTCACACAGACGCTTGAAAGAACTGGGTCCGATTGCCTGTGCCGTGACTGTGGCCGACGACAAGGAATTGGCGATCGCAACCGCCCAAGGAAAAGTGATGCGCACCCCGATCGCCCCGATTCGTTCCTTGTCGCGCACTGCTGCCGGCAGCCGAGTCATCCGTACAGCTGAAGGCGATCAAGTGGCCGCGGTTGCGGTTGTGCCCATGACCGAGGATCCAGAGGCCGACGAGATCGCGGCTCCGCAATTGTCGACCGAGATCAGACACACCGGCGGGTCAGAACCGGACGCAGATCAAGGCTAGTGGTAGATTGGCACGGGTGAGGGTGGGCTGCCTGCAACCCGTTGCCACCTGTGCGTCAACTTAGAGGCTCCGATGCCGGGACCGATGCCCGCGCATGGCACCGGTGTCTGTCCACGTCGGGTTCGGTCGGTCGCTGCGAGCTGCCAACACAGTCCGGTTCGCGACGCAATGCGTGGCCCGTGGTTCCGGGCCACCACAGGTCCGCCAACCAGGGGGCGAGCCGTCCCCCCGCGACAGGTAGGATCAGCACATGACGATTCGTCCCTTCAGTCCGCAAGACCTCAAGGCGGGCCCGCGCCTGGCCCTGCTTGGTGAACCGGACCCGGATACGCTGGCGCAGTGCCTAGTGGCCATGGCCAACACCGACGGTGGCCGGATCGTGTTGGGAGTCGACGCCGGCCAAGCCACCCAACCTGGAGTGGATCCTGCCTGGGCGGACGAGTGCCTGCGCGTGGCCCAAACCCGGACCTCGCCGCACATCCGGGTCTCCTGGCAGGAGGAAGAGGCTCCGGGTGGAACACTGATCATCCTTCAGGTGTCTCCGACCGACCAACTGCACTCGCTACTGGACGGCCGCATTCTTGTGCGCGCCGGTTCCGTCAATCGCATTGTGCTGGGACCGGAACTCCACTCCATGCTCCGACACCAAACGGCCTCGGGGGAGGACGCGCTCGTGCCATCGGCTTCCGCCGCCGATTTGGATTTCGACCAACTGGATGCATTTCGACGTCAGTGGCGCCGGACCAGCCTTGCACCAAGGGACGAGACATTGAACCGGTTTCTGGGACTCCTGGGTGTGCAGGAACCCCAACAGGTGCCAACCATGGCCGGACTTCTGCTTTTCGGCAACAATCCCCAGTTCCACATTCCCCAAGCACGGATCACGTTTGTGAACTTCAAAGCCCTGCCTGGTCAGGAGGAAAACGGGGATGGGCACCGCTACGCCCGCCGCGAAGAGATTGCCGGCACCGCGCCGCAACAGATCGCACGCGCCTGGGAGATCGTGCGGAACGAGATGGACATGCACTCCGTCGTAACCGGGCTGGAGCGGGAGGACCGAACCGAGTATCCGTTGTCCGTGGTACGCGAAGTACTGGTCAATGCCGTCGCCCACCGAGACTACTCGCTGACGGGACGCGCCATCGAGATTCGCATGTATGACGGATACTTGGAGGTGTCGAGTCCCGGCAGTCTTCCGGCACACATCACGGTCGACAACATGCTCGACGAGCACTTCAGCCGCAATCCCAACCTCGTGACCGGTCTGTATCACCTGGGACTAATCGAAGAACTGGGACTTGGGATCGATCTGATTTACAACGTCCTGGCCCAGTACGGCCACCTGCCACCCGAATTCGACGCGAACGAACACAGGGTTCGGGTCAGACTGCGGAAGTCAAAGAACCCGCCGCGGGTACCCGGCCATTGGGAGCACTCGATGAACCAGCGCCAGATGGCTGCCTTGAGGTACGTAGCGGATGAAGGGGCCATAACCAACCGCGAACTGCGGGCACTGTGTCCCGGTGTAAGCGCCGAGACCCTGCGTCTGGATCTCAACGACCTTGTCGAGCGGGGCATCCTGCTCAGGATCGGGGCCAAGCGCGGCACCAGGTACCTCCTCAAACAGTCATCCCTGAGCCAGTGAACGGCCACGGCGGTTGCTATAATTCGCTTTCCCAATGTTTCGCCGTCGTACCAATCGCCACAGCAGGTGAATTCCTTGGTTGCCAAATTCGCCAGCGACACGCTCGTCGTTGATGTTCGCCGTCAGCCCCGAAGGACCGTACCTCAATCCCAAAACGCCGGGACGGGGGTACATCAGGCGACGGCAGTCTCCGGAACGGCACCGGTGGCGACACCGCCCGTTGCGATTCCGATTCCGTCCGATTCAGCGGCATCCGAAGAGCGGCCGCGCAAATTGTGGCGCGAGAT
>DAOUIC010000380.1:0-2470 GCA_034428255.1 Anaerolineales bacterium | reverse complement strand
GCCGAAAACGTCCCCTGGCCAAATTGACGGTGTCCATTCACGACAAGGACACTCAAGGCCTCATGGCGTGTTTACCACGGCTTGCCGGATTCCAAACCGGATCGCATCCTGCATACAGGGCCATCGCATTTCATGGAGACAGGATCCTGGCAGGTACCAGCCGAGCCGTTGGCGCTTGACTGCGATGCTACCCTTGGCCATGGTTTCGTGGTGCGCAGATAGAGGGTCATTCGTCGGTGCACGTGCTCCCATTTGCGGCCCGTGAACGCGAACCGGAGGATGGGCAGCTGGCCCAAGGTAAAACTGTTTGGGAGACCAAGTGTGTTTGGCTGTCAATGGCGTACAATCCGCGTACAACCAGGCTAGAGGCGGAGAGGCACAATGATGACTGAAAAAATCACCGTCTCCGTTGACCCCAAGGTGGCCCGCGCGTACCGTGGGGCATCGGATAGCGAGCGCCGCAAATTGGACCTGCTGGTGAACTTGCGCTTGCGTGAGATCACCGGTTCTCGCAAACCGATACAAGAGGTCATGGCCGAAATCAGCCGCAACGCCCAGAGGAGGGGACTAACTCCGGAAATTCTGCAATCTATTTTGGATGAAGAGTGATCCGCAGCATCTTTGACATCAATGTCATCATCAGCGCGTTGTTGTTTGATCGTTCCGTACCGGGGAAGGCACTGCTTTGGGCCTTACAAAAAGAAATGGTCCTGATGTCCACTTCCTTGTCTGAAGAGATAGCCGATGTTATGAGTCGCCCCCGATTTGACAAGTACGTATCCAGTGAGGAGCGCGCACTGTTCTTGGCGGCACTCTTGGATGCATCGGAGGTGGTTGAAATCGTCGACTCGATACGGATCTGCCGGGATCCCAAAGATGACAAAATCCTGGAACTGGCAATCAGCGGCAATGCGGACTGTATCGTAACCGGAGACGATGACCTGCTGGCATTGAATCCGTTTAGAGGAGTGGCTATCGTGACGCCGGCCGATTTCCTGCAGGTGTCCCCCCACTGAATAATCAGACCACGACTCCTGCAACTTGCCGGTCCACCCGAACCGGCTTGGACGCAAATGGAAACGACCTCCCGTCGAAGGCTGGTACCCTCATGGCCTTGGCTATCGCAGTCATCGCACACCTGTCTTGGTGCAAACCACTCGCGAGTTCAGACGGTGAACCGGGGTTGAGGAGGGCCATATCATGCTCGATCAATATGGTGGATTCCTTGATGTCAAGGGCAGGCGAACAGGTTTCTTTCACACCGAGCGCATCAATGACCGCTGGTGGCTGGTCACGCCCGACGGGCACGGCTTCTTTGGCATCGGCCTCAGTCATCCGATCACAAGCATGTCGGAGGCCGCCATCACCTTCGCCTACGGTGGCAGTCAGGAAGCATGGATGCGCGACGGCATCCGCAAGATGCGCGCACTGGGTTTCAATTGTGTCTGGTCCGGCCCCTACAGCTTGGAGCGCATTCCTTCCGGCAACATTGACACCGACCTCGCGGACAGGAATTACCGTAACTCCAGGATTCCCTACGCGGTCCATGTTCCGTTGATCAAGCATCAGGTTGAGCTGAAGCCCGGTGAAAAGCGTCCCGATGTCTTCAGTGCCGAGTACCAGCAGTTTGTTGGCGAGGAAGCCGCCCAACGTGTGGTGCCCCACCAGGATAATCCGTGGATCCTTGGCTACTACTACGGCTACGGGTCGTTCATGCGCGAGGAACTCTGGATTAACCAGACCCTCTCCTATGAGCCTGGAAGCCCCGGCCGCGAGCAACTGTTCGATGTTCTTGAGCAACGCTATCGCGGCGATATCGCGCAGTTGAATACCGTCTACGGAACGAGTTTCGCCTCCTTCCCGGATCTGCGCCAGAATGGTTCGCTGCCCTATCCGCGTTGGATCTCGGCCGTCAAGGCCGGTGAACCGCTGCCTGAGCAAGCCGGTTCACAAGAGATCCTCGCCGATGCAGAGGCACTGCTCGGCGAAATTGTCGAACGAGTCCACAACATCGCCCACGCCGAAATCCGCAAGCATGACTCGAAACACATGGTGCTGGGGGCCTACGTCAAGCACACGACCTTTACACAGGGGCTCTGGAAGCGAATCGCGCCCTACATCGATATCCTCGGTCCACAGGATGTCAGTGACGTAAACCGGTCTCCAGAACCTATACCTGTCCGCCGTTACCTGTCGGTATTGCAGATGGGTTGTCCGGTAGACGCTTCCCCGGCCTTGCGCATGCCTCTCGGCGACGCGTCCTACGGGCCTCCACGTCCATTTCTTCGCCGACGGACCTCGCCGGCCCGGGGAGCGCGTTCAGATGACGGGCCGGCTCCGGGTGACCCGTGTACGCCTGGATATTGCGGGCGGCGTTCTCGTCCCGGTCGCACTCGAAGCCGCAGATGTTGCAGCGATAGGTGCGCTCCGACAGCAGCAGGGACTGCTTCACGGCACCGCACGCACTGCA
>DAOUIC010000379.1:0-3495 GCA_034428255.1 Anaerolineales bacterium | reverse complement strand
GAACATCCCCGTCCCGACTTCCGGCGCGAAGCCTGGCTGAACCTCAACGGCACCTGGCACTTCAGCTTTGACGCGATGGCCTATGGCGAACAGCTTCGCTGGCACCAAACGGGCACCGTGTCACGGTCCGGAGCCACGATCACGGTGCCCTTCCCATGGGAAAGCCGCCTGTCGGGTCAGGGCCGCACGGACTACAAGGGTGCCGGCTGGTACGAGCGGGAGGTCACCATTCCGGCCGAGTGGACCGGCCTTGAGCCCGTGCTCCGCTTCGGGGCCGTGGACTGGAGTGCGCGGGTCTGGGTCAACGGCCGCCTAGTGGCGGAAAACAACAACGGTTTTCTGCCCTTCGAGGCCAACCTGGCGGGATTGGCCGCGCCGGGCGAGACGGTGCGCGTGACGGTCCGGGCCTACGACATCGCGGATGCGGCCACGCTGGTGGGCAAGCAGGTGCCGCGGTGGTACACGCACAGCAGCGGCATCTGGCAGACCGTCTGGCTCGAGGGCCGTCCGTCCGCCCATGTGCAGTCGGTGCGGTTCAGCCCGGACATTCGCAACGGGCAGGCGCGGGCCGAGGTCCGGGTCGCGGCACCCGAAGGGACCGAGCTTGAGTTGACGCTGTCCTCGCCGCAGGGACTGTTCGAGACGCTGTCGCAGCCGGTAACCGGCGAGGGCAATGTCTCCAGCCACGATCTGATGCTCGACATCCCCGAGGCCCGGCTGTGGTCGCCGGACGATCCCTTCCTCCATGACGTTGATGTGGCCCTGACATCCGTGGACGGTGCCGCCGACATGGTCCACACCTATTTCGGCATGCGCGAGATCGGCCGCGGGAAGCACGGGGACAACGGGTACGAGTACATCTATCTCAATGGCGATCCAATCTATCTGGCGGGGGCCCTGGATCAGGCGTTCCATCCCGATGGCCTCTACACCTATCCGTCCGACGATGTCATACGCGGCGACATGGAACTGGCGCGTGCCATGGGTCTGAACATGCTGCGCTGCCACATCAAGATCAACGATCCCCGGTACTACTACTGGGCCGATCGGCTGGGTGTCATCATCCATTACGACATGCCCAGTCCGGATCTGGATTCCCCCGCCATGCGGCGGGTCTGCGAGGAAACCGTGGCCGGCATGATCGAGCGGGACTTCAACCACCCCTCCATCATGCTCTGGGTCATCTTCAACGAGACGTGGGGCCTGTCCAAACTGGACACCAAGGACGGCCAGGAGTGGGTGCGCAGTATCGTGAACGAGGCGCGCGCCCTCGATCCGACCCGGTTGGTGGAGGACAACTCGCCCTGCAACTACGACCATGTCGAGACCGACGTCAATTCCTGGCACTTCTACATCAACGACTGGGCCGCGGCCCGCGCCCACGTGCAAAACGTGGTTGACCGCACGCATCCGGGTTCCGACTTCAACTACATCGGCGAAGGCAACGTGCAGGACACCCAGCCGCTGATGAACAGCGAGTACGGCGGCATCTCCGCCGCCATGGGCGACATGGACATCTCCTGGTGCTTCAAGTATCTGACCACCGACCTGCGCCGGCACGACCAGATCTGCGGCTACGTCTATACCGAGCTGACCGACATCGAATGGGAGCACAACGGCTTTGCCAAGTACGACCGGAGTGGCAAGGTCTTCGGCTACGACGCCCTTGTGCCCGGCATGTCGGTTGCGGATCTGAACGCACTGTTGTTTGCCGGCCTGGACTGTCCGCCTTGTCAGACGGTCAGGCCGCGCGGCAACTTCGCGGCCTGGGGGTTTGTCTCGAACTGGGGGCCCGAACTGGCGAAGGCCGCGTTGGAATGGGAAGCCGTCTTCACCGACAGCCTGGGCTACACGCGCACGTGGGCTTCCGGCACCATGTCGGTGGAACCGCGCCGCTTCGGAGTGGTGTCCAGCCCGGAACCGGTCTCGTTCTCCGTGCCGGATACCACCGGCCTGCTGACCGTGGCCCTGCGGCTGTGCGATCCGGACGGCAATGTTCTGCACCGGAACTATGTCAATGCCGAGGTGTGGGACGCGGACGGAGGCGTGGAACCAAGGACCCTGGACGAACGTATGCGCGTGACCTGGGACCCGCTGGACTATGTGCAGGCCAGCTGGCCCGTCACCAGCCGGGGGGATGCCGGGGGCAAGCTGGCCGGCAACGGTCCCGGTTCGGTCTCCTATCGGATCCGGCTCCCGACCACGCTGAGCGCCGTCAACGGCCTGGAGTTCCTGTGCGAGGTGGGTTCCCGCGCCTCCGGCATGGAGAAGCTTTCCTGGCCGCCGCGCAACTGGCGGTCGCACACGCCGCAGACCATGCAGGACCGGCAGTTCCCCACAACGGTGGACGTGTACCTGCAGGATGTGAAGGTCGATACCTGGGAACTGCCCGATGATCCGGCCGATGCACGCGGCGTTTTGAGCCACCACCGGGGGGTGGAGCCCGGTTCCCATGGCTACCTGCAGCGAGTGTCCGTTCGCGGCGAGCGTCTGGCGGCTCTCAACTTTGAGCCCGGCACAAGCGACCTGGACCTTCGGCTTGCCTCAACGGGTACCGGTGCCCCCCGCGGATTCTCGGTCTACGGCGCACGGGCAGGCGCCTGGCCGCTGGGTCCGACCATTCTGATCGACTGACATTTCCGCTTCGCCGCATCAACCCGGTGTGTCCAACACCGGCAAGTGGGCCCTCTGGGCCCTGATGATCGGAACCGCCGGCCTGGCCACGGCGGCCCCGCGCATGGCCCTGGCGGTCATGCTGCCGGAGATCAGGGAACAGCTGGAGCTCAGTCTCCTCCAGACCGGCCTGATTTGGGGTGCCGATGTCCTGACCGGGGTGGTGTCCTCGGTACTGGGCGGCACACTGAGCGACCGCTACGGCGCGCGGACCTCGTTGGTGGTGGCCTGCATAGGCACCGGATTGTTCGGCATGGCGCGCGGCCTGGTTCCGGAGTTCGGCTGGCTGCTGGCCTGTTCCTTCCTGACGGGACCGTTCATCAACCTGATTCCCCTGAATCTGCACAAGGCCGGAGCCCAGTTCTTTCCCCGGCGGCAGCTGAGCATCTCCAACGCCGGCGTGTCCCTCGGCATGGCCGCCGGCTTCATGCTGGGCGCCATTACGGCGGCGACCTACCTCTCTCCTTGGCTGGGCAGCTGGCGGATGGTCCTGGCGCTGTTCGGCAGCCTGGGCATTTTGTTCGGGTGTGTCTGGCTTCTCATTCCCAAGCGTACCGGTGTGGACCGGGTGGCGGAGCATGCAGCCGGCCACAATTTCACGGCGGGGCTGCAGCACGTCGCCAAGCTGCGGGACATTCGGTTGATGACCTTGGCCAACTTCGGTTACGGCGCATGTGTCAACAGCATGTTGGGCTATGTGCCGCTGTTCCTGCGCAACGTGGGTTGGGCGGGACCACGGGCCGATTTGGCCGTTTCCCTGTTCCATGTGGCCAGTTTGGTGGGCACGCTCCCCTTTTCGGTGTGGTCCGATCAGAGTGGCCG
>DAOUIC010000378.1:0-1595 GCA_034428255.1 Anaerolineales bacterium | reverse complement strand
AGCAGCTCGGTTTCCTCCACAGGCGACTCGCTGATGGCAACAGTGCGGAGCCGTTCGGAACGCATTCCGCTGCAGCGGAGGGTGAGGGTTCCGGACATCGCGGAAATGGCCATCGTGATCAACGAAACGGGCTTCGGGTGGAACAGTCCGGGGTTGTTTGGACCGGCCATGCACTATGCGGAAATGGCGTCCATGCTGAGGCACGTGGACGATGGCGGCCTGCTCGATTCCACTCCGACCGTGGAGATCGCCAACCTGATTACCCATCCTCGGGCACCCAGCATGGCGGGAGGGGTTTTCATTGTGATCCGGGCCCGGGAGGGGGACGACTGGAGCCAGCTGGCTCCCAAACGTCATCTCATGAGTCCGGATGGGCGGCACATCCTCCTGTGGCGGCCCTATCACCTGCTCGGCCTGGAGACCCCGTTGTCCGTGCTGGCGGCGGTACGACTGGGCGTGCCAACGAGTGGCCGCACCGTTGAACACCGGGTCGACGTGGTGGCCCGGACTGAGGTGCCGTTCCACGCCGGGCAGGTCTTGTCCATGGACAGGGCTCACTGCGTGCAGGATCTGAAGGCGGAGCTGGCTGTCCCGCAGAGTGATGGCCTGGACACCTGTGTGCCGTACTACGTGGCTGCCGGCCGCAGCATGCTTCGGGATGTGCCGGCAGGCCGGCATCTGCGGTGGCGGGACATGGACATCCCGTCGGATTCGAGTTTGCAAAAGCTTCGGCGCGGGAGTGCCTGAGGGATCGGATTACCGTACACGGGTCCGTTTGAACAGTGGCGGGTTTGTGGCAGAAGGTTGAGGTCCTGGATGTCAACCTTCAAGCTTGCTTCCAGCGGCCACCTTGGAGGCTGGCGGTTTGGGTACGGTTTTCGAGCCTGTAGGATTCGGTCCAAGCTTGGAACGAGCAACAGGGTCCATGTCGGTGGTGCAGAGGGCTTTTGCCCCTACAACCCTTTCAGCAGCAACCTTGCCTACTTCCTGTCAAAAGGATTCTGTCGAGCAGAGGGACTACTCCACAGCCGCCGTCACTCTGCGGTGACGCCGTTGTCGTGGCGGCGCGAGGTCGTCGGTCCGCGCTTCGGAAGCGAGGAGCAACTCCTTGAGATTGGGCCTGGTCATCCGCTCCAGTCTTCGCCATTGCTCAATCGGAAGGAGTACCGCGGTGTCCACGCCTCTTCTCGTCACGATCTGTGGACCTTCGGCAAGGGCATTGTCAAGAAGCTCGCTGAATCTTGACTTGGCATCTTGGACCGACCATCTCTTGTTCATGATCTGCACCAACCGGTTGATATTGGCTAGTTGTATGACAATACTACATTTGTACATAGTTGCAGTATTAGTCAAGTGAATAGTCCTCTTGGATATGCATGATGGGCATGCGGTGTACTCCGGTCCGGTGTTTGGACGCCGATGGAAGGCACGTGGCATGGATGCGGATTGACAGGCAATCCTGACGGCAGAGAATCGGCCGGTTGAACGCGGGGTGTGGGTATTGCCACGCGCCTATCCTAAGGACCGGTTCCATACACTCCTGTTGGGATCCGGGCAGAGGAGACTCGAAAGATGTTCGACACACTGATCTGTAA
>DAOUIC010000377.1:0-1964 GCA_034428255.1 Anaerolineales bacterium | reverse complement strand
CCCTGGGCCAGGATGGTCGGCGTGATCCAGTGGGGCTCGTCCCACGTCCAGGTCATGGTGTAGTCGTCGACAAACTCGACGTCCATGGTCTCGCCGTCGGAATTGAAGCCGTACCACGGCACAACCACGTCGCCGTAGTCGGCGTTCGTGGCGAGATCCTCCCACCAGAACTGCAGGTCCGACGTGGTGTACGGTGCACCGTCCGACCACTTCAGGCCTTCACGCAGGTAATAGGTAACCTGGGTGCCGTCCTCGTTGAAGACGTAGTCCTTGAAGAGGCCCGGCTGGTAGCCGTTGTAGTCGGCCCGCCAGCGCACGGGGGGATCATAGACAATCATCTTGATGTTGCCCATGCCGGCCCACCAGGAGGCCGTGTGCCATGTGCCGCCGTACTGGCCGATCGCATCAACCACCGGCACCACGACCGGCTCAACCGGCAGGCGCTCCTCCACGGGCGGGAGTTCACCGGCCGCAACCATCTCGGCAAGCATCGGGGCTTCGCCATAGGGGCTGTCCGACATGTCCACGGCGGGAGCCTCCGGCTCCGCCATTGGCGCTTCTTCCTCGGCCTCCTGTGCGCCGCAGGCCGCCAGGGCCAACAGGGCAATGAGCAGGGCTCCGATCAGCATGAATCGATGTCGCATGTGCAACTCCTCGAAGATGTGCAAAACAGGAAGTTTCCGTTCAAAGCCGCCCGGTAACGATCCTATCGGCAAGACCGGCAGGACTGGCTAGACGGGATCAATCAGAGGTATTGACCCCAGCCATCGGTGAAGTTGGATTGGCGGTGCAGGAACGCGTGGCAATGCTACCATAGCCACGAGCGGCCGCAGGGACAATTCCCGTGCCCGGTCGGTCGAGAGTCCCCCTTCCGAAACAATCCGGTGGTGAACGATGCTGCTTCAGCGGAATCTGATTGACGGTGCCATTGTCTGGAGCGTTGACGGCAGGCAATTGGCGCGGAACACGGACCTGCCCGCACTGCTGGGCCAAAGCCGCCAAGCCATGCTGAGACAGCTGGCAGGGGAACCGTCCGCCCCCTTGCCGCCCAATGCCGTCGTGCAGGCACCGGTCGACCAGTATCAGGAAGTCTGGGGCAGCGGTGTCACCTACATGCGCAGCCGGGAGGCCCGCGAGTCCGAGTCGGCGGCAGCCGATGTCTACGGAGCCGTGTACGATGCCGCGCGACCCGAGATTTTCTTCAAGGCCCAAGGATGGCGGACCCGCGGGTCCGGCGAGGGGGTGCGCATCCGACGGGATTCGGAATGGAATGTGCCGGAACCCGAACTCACGCTGGTCGTCAACACCGAAGGCGAGATTGTCGGTTACACCGTGGGCAACGACATGTCCTCGCGTGACATCGAGGGGGCCAATCCGCTTTACCTACCTCAGGCCAAGACCTACAACGGCTCCTGTGCAGTGGGACCGGCCATCCACCTCTGCGATGCGGACGAACTGGTCGGTCTCGAGATCGGCATGCGCATCGAGCGGGACGGCGCCGCGGTGTTCGAGGGCAGCACCTCCACCTCCAATATGAAACGCACCTTTCCCGAATTGGCGGAGTACCTGTGCCGGGAACTGGACTTCCCGGCCGGTGTGTTGCTGATGACCGGAACCGGCATCGTGCCGCCGGACGAGTTCACGCTGCAGTCCGGAGACGTAATCACCATCCGCATCGGCGATCTGGCCCTGGTCAACACCGTGGAGTAGCGGGAACGGCTGCCACCGGCGAAACCGGCGCCGGCCCGGCAACCGGGGTTGGGCCTTGATTGGGTCAGAGCCCCTGAAACACCCTAACGCGCTGTGGTTCGGAGGCGGTAGTCCGCGCCGCCCGGTCCAGTGCCCGTACTTCAGTCCAATAGCTGGTCGAACCTGAGGGCCAAGTCATCCACTGCGACGAACAGGTATTCGCCACGCTTCCAGTCCGGGTAGAGGACGTCGAACCAAAGGCTGTACTTCAGGGT
>DAOUIC010000376.1:0-9006 GCA_034428255.1 Anaerolineales bacterium | reverse complement strand
TGCCATGCCGGGATCGACGCCATCCCTGTTGTTTACCGGTCGGCAAGGTTGCCGATCTCCTTCTCCACCTCGCTCAGCTGGGATGCGTCGAGTTGCCAGCCGGTGGCACGGACATTGGCCTCCAGTTGCTCGATGCTTGTCACCGCATTGATCACCGACGATACGCCCGGCTGGGCCAGCAGCCAGGCCAAGGCCAGATCCCCCACCCGGTAGCCGTGATCCTGCGACCATCGATCAAGGTTGGCGATCGCGGCAAGGCGTTCCGGCGCCATTAGGTCCCGAAACCGCTCGCTGGTGTTTCCATAGCCGCGCGTGCCCTTGGGGGCCGGTTCGCCGGCTCGATACTTGCCGGTCAACACCCCCTGGGCCAGCGGGGAATAGGGCAGCAGACTCAGGCCGTAGTGCAGGCAGGCCGGGACCACGTCCCGCTCGGTCCGGCGTTCGAACAGGTTGTAGAGGGACTGGCTGGCCACGAGGGGGGTGTAGCCGTTGTGGCCGGAAATCTCGCTCATCGCCGCGATTTGCCAGCCTGCGAAGTTGGAACATGCGATGTAGCGAACCTTGCCGGCCCGAACCAGGTCGTCGAAGGCGCGCAGCGTCTCGTCCCAAGGCGTACCCGGATCCGGTTTGTGGGCATAGTACAGATCCACATAGTCGGTGCCGAGGCGGGTCAATGTGCCGTCGATACTGTCCATGATGTGGCCTCTGGACAGGCCGGCTTCGTTGGGCCCCATGCGGTACCCCTGTGCGATCAGGTGGTTGGGTTCCCAACCCACCTTGCTGGCAATGATGAACTTGTGGCGTCGGTCGGCCACTGCCCGTCCGACAAAGGTTTCCGAATCACCGCCCGTGTAGCTGTTCGAGGTATCGATGAAGTTCGCACCCAACTCCTCGGCCCTGTGGATGATCCGGGCGGTCTCGTCCGGATCGGTGAAATGGGACGTTGCCTTCTGGTGACCGAAGATGTTGGCCCCCAATCCGAAGACGGGAACCTTGAAGCCGCTGCTGCCCAGATGTCTATATTCCATGAGATTTCCTTTTGGTGCATTCAATCGTTGACGGTTGGCCCGATTGGTGGATGAACGTACATCGGTAATGGGTCTCTGGCCACAGGAGGCAACCGCTTCAACTCAACCAGGTATGGACAGTTCACCGACCCCATGCATCGGCCCATGATTCTGCACCAGGCTTGGCCGCTGGCGACCGCCGGACATTTGAATTCGAGAATTCATCCGGCTGCTGTGTGGCCGCTTGATCATGGCGGGTTGGCCCTGCCAAGAGACCATTCCAAGGTGCCTGTGCATGCAGAATCCGGCCGCCATCGAAACGATTTCGCGGCCAGTTTCACCGGAACTGAGTGTACGTTAGGATTCTCCCGCGCCAGAACCGACGACTTGTGATACGTGCCGTCCACAGGTCCCGTGCAGGCTCTTCTGTTCGGGCTGTGCCGGTACGGGTCCTGTGGCCGGTTCGGGGACCCAAATGCCGGGAACCCGCAGTTGCGGGCTTTGCGAATTGAAGTCCTGCGCAAGGTGGTGTCCGCTTACGAAAGGTGAAGTGTGATGTTGGATACGAAGTTGAGGCCGAGCTTGGCAATAGCCGCGATCGGCCTGTTGTTGGCGGCTGTCCTGGCCGCGTGTGGTCCTGCACCGGCACCCGCGGCGGAAGAGCCGATGGTGGAAGAGCCGGCGGCCGAAGAGGCCATGCCGGAAGGCAAGTACAACGAGTCGCCGATGCTGGCGGCGATGGTGGCGGCCGGCGAGTTGCCTCCGGTCGACGAACGGGTGCCGGTCAACCCGCGCGTGGGTGTGCCGCAGATCCCTGCGGATTGGGGTGCCCAGGAGGTCGGACAGTACGGTGGCACCCTGCGCCTGATTGACTACGACCAAGGTTCGGTGGGCCACGATGCCGGCTGGCTGCGCAATGAGTTCTGGCTGGCGACCGAAGGTCTGGCCCACGACCCGGATCGGCTGCACGGCAACGTGATGGCGGATGTGGATGTCCTGGACGATGGTGCCCGGTTCCGATTCCACATGCGACAGGGCATGAAGTTTTCCGACGGCTCGGCCTTCACCACGGAGGACATTGCCTTCTGGCACAACGATCTGCGCATGAACGAAACCGTCACTCCGGTGCTCGGCGCCGCCTGGCGTTCCGGCCGGTCGATCGACGGCGAGCCGATGACCCTTGATGTGATTGACGACTACACCTTCGAAGTCGGCTTTACCGAACCCTATGGCAGCTTCCTGAGCCTGTTGACCTACGGGACATCGCCCTTCATTACGGACAGCGGTTTCCTCAAGCAATTCCATGGCGACTACACCGACATGGATACCCTCAATCCGATGATCACGGAAGCGGGATTCGAGGAAGGCGAATGGTGGCGTCTGCTTGGTTCCAAGATGAACCAGAACCGACAGCACGAAACCGGACTGCCCAATGTGGCCCCCTACTTGCTCACCAGCATGGGGCCGACACGGGCGACCATGACCCGCAATCCCTACTACTTCAAGGTGGACGAGGCCGGCAACCAGCTGCCCTACATCGACGAAGTGGAAATTTCCATCGTGTCCGACGTGGAGGCTGCGACGCTTGAGATCATTGCCGGCAACGTGGACCTGGCACGCCGCCCCGTGAACCCGCAGAGCATTCCGCTCTACAAGGAGAACGAAGGGAACGGCTACCAGACCCGGTTGCAGGCGCAGCATGCCTCGCTGGGCGAAGTATTCATCAACCTGACCAGTGACGCGGATCCGGTTTGGGCGGAGACCATGCAGGATCTGCGGGTGCGGCAGGCGCTCAGCCTGGCCCTGGATCGCGATCACATCATTGATGCCGTCTATCTCGGGCTGGCCTCGGCGCCGCGTGTGATTCCGTTGAACGTGTTCGATCAGGATGCGGCCAACGGGCTCCTCGATGAAGCAGGGCTGGACCAGCGGGACGGAGACGGGATTCGCCTCATGTCCAACGGCGAACCATTCTGCATTCCGTTCGTGATGGCCACGTTCACCGGTGAAGAGCTGCCGGTGGGCGAACAGGTGTCGCGCATGTGGCAGGACGTCGGGGTCTGTTCCTCGGTCAAGATCGTGGAGACCAACCTGTTCCTGGAAATTGCCGGGGCCAACGAGCACCAGGCCATGACCTGGTGGGCGCATTACCCGCGCTGGCCGTACCACGAGTACAACGACTATGTGGGCCGGGCCTGGCAGTACACCTACGCGCCGCTCTGGTACCAGTGGTACAACAGTGGAGGCGAACAGGGCACCGAGCCGCCGGCAGAGTATGTCGAACTGCGCCAGATGCAGGATGAGATGCTTGCGACCGCCGACAACGCCCGCGGCAAGGAGTTGTGGGAGGCGATGAAACAGAACATCACCGACAATGTCTGGTGGATTCCGATTGTCGACGACGTACTCGGACCCCTGATTGTCAGCAACCGTTTGCAGAACGTGCCCGAAGGCGGCATCGCGATTGAGAATGCGACCGCGGCGGAGATGTTCTTCATCAGCGAATAACGCTGCGGACTGTTCCGTAGAGATGGGTCGGCCGCCCGTTCCCGCCTTGACGCGGGGGCGGGCGGCGCGGGTCCAACCCCCGTTCAGAAGTCAGATCGCCCGTGCTTGTCTACACGGTCCGCAGGATCCTCATCCTGATTCCGTTGCTGTTCATCATCTCGGTCATCACCTTCGTGCTGATCCAATTGCCTCCCGGCGACTACCTGACGCTGTATATCATGCAGTTGGAGTCTGCCGGGACCACCGTGGCGGAAGAGGAAGTGGAGATGCTCAAGCGAATCTTCGGCCTCGACAAGCCGATGCACGTGCAGTACCTGATTTGGCTGCGGCGCATTGTGGTCTACCGCGATTTCGGGGTGTCGTTCCAGTTCCAGGAACCGGTTTCCGAGCTGCTGGCAGACCGCGTTCCGCTGACTGTGGCCATTTCGCTGGCCACGACGGTGTTTGTTTTTGTGGTGGCAGTTCCCATCGGCATCCTTTCGGCCACCAACCAGTATTCCCTGCTTGACTATTTCTGGACTTTTGTCGGGTTCATCGGGATATCCGTACCCTCATTTCTTTTGGCCCTGGTCGCGCTCTGGATTGCCTTCAAACAGTTCAACATGAGCGCCATCGGCTTGTTTTCACCCGAGTACATGGATGCCGCCTGGTCTTGGGGCAAGGTCGTTGACCTGCTCAAACACCTCTGGATTCCGGTCGTTATCATTGGCATGGCCGGTACGGCCTCGCTAATTCGCACCATGCGCGGCACGTTGCTGGATGAACTTAGGCGCCAATACGTGATCACGGCTCGGTCCAAGGGGCTGCCGGAGATCCGTAACCTGATCAAGTACCCGGTACGCACGGCGATCAACCCCATCATCAGCACGATTGGGTGGCTGCTGCCCGGCATCATCTCGGGCGAGGTGCTGGTGTCGATGGTGATGAACATCCCAACGACGGGTCCGCTCCTGCTGACCGCGCTGCTCAACCAGGACATGTACCTCGCCGGCAGCATCGTTCTGATCCTGAGTTGTCTGACGGTGATCGGCACCCTTGTTTCCGACATCCTGCTTACCTGGCTCGATCCGCGCATTCGTTTCGAGAGCATTGCGCCGTGACCCATTCCGATGCCGAACACCAACCCCCAAGCGCGGACCGGGACGAAGAGCGCTACTACTTTGCTTCCCAGACCACCCTCATTTGGTGGCGCTTCCGGCAGCACCGGCTGGCCATGGTCGCCGGTCCCGTGCTGTTCCTGCTCTACCTGATCGCAACGTTCTGCGAGTTTGTTGCTCCCTATGGCCCGCAGCAGGAGTTCCGCGAGCTTTTGCATGCACCCCCGTCGCGCATTCGCGTCCGTGACGCGGACGGCAATTTTGTGCAGCCGTATGTCTACGCGCGCGAAGGGGGCCTCAACCGCGAGACCTTCCGACGCGAATTTTCGGAAGTGGAGGGCGAAAGATTTCCCATCCGGTTCTTCGTCCGCGGCACCGAATACAAGATGTGGGGTTTGCTCCCCATGTCGCGGCATCTGTTCGGTACGGAGACACCCGAGGCCCCCGTCTTCCTCTTCGGCAGTGACCGCTTCGGCCAGGATGTCTTCTCGCGCGTGGTGTACGGATCGCGCATTTCGTTGACCATCGGCCTGTTGGGTGTGTTGATCAGCTTCGTATTGGGCTTGGCGTTCGGCGGTATCTCCGGCTATGTCGGTGGTTTGGTGGACGAAGCAATTCAGCGGGGAATCGACCTGCTGATTTCCATTCCCACCATCCCGCTCTGGATGGCCCTGGCAGCCGCGTTGCCCAGGGACTGGGATACCGTCCAGAACTACTTTGCCATCACGCTGGTTTTGGCCATCGTCGGCTGGGCGGGATTGGCACGTGTCGTGAGGAGCAAGTTGCTGGCACTGCGGGAGGAGGACTTCACGGTCGCCGCGATTGTGGCCGGGGCCAGTCAGTGGCGCATTGTGTCACGCCATCTGCTGCCCCTTTTCCTGTCCTACATCGTGGTTTCCATTACGTTGTCGATTCCAGGAATGATCCTGGGTGAAACTGCCCTGAGCTTCATTGGTCTGGGTCTGCAACCGCCGGCTGTCAGTTGGGGTGTCCTATTGCAGGACGCGCAGCAAATCGTGGCAGTGGCACACCATCCTTGGCTTCTCTTTCCCTGCCTTTTCATAATCCTCACGGTGCTGATGTTCAACTTCCTGGGTGACGGCCTGCGCGACGCGGCCGATCCCTATGCCCAGTAATGGTCGCGGAACCGTGGATGCAACGCCCGACACCCTTCTGACCGTCCGCGGCCTGAAGGTCCGCTTCTTCCTGCAGGAAGGGGTTGTCCACGCCGTTGAGGATGTCGATCTGGATGTGCATGCCGGTCGCACGCTGGGGGTGATCGGAGAGTCCGGCTGCGGCAAGTCCGTCACGGCCCAGGCAATCCTGCGTATATTGCCCTCGCCACCCGGGCGCATTGAGGCCGGAGCGATTCGGTTGTGGCGTCGCAAAGACGACCGGGCCGAGGATGTGCCGCTCGACTTGGCAACCTTGGATGCGACCGGCTCCGTGATCCGGGAGGTGCGCGGCAATGAGATTGCGATGATCTTCCAGGAGCCGATGACATCGTTTGGTCCGATGCATACCATCGGTAATCAAATCGAGGAGACAATACTCCTTCATCTGCCCGAGGTACGCCGGACCGAAGCCCGGGAGCGGACCGTGTCCCTACTGGAGCAGATGGGTATCGCACGGCCCGACGCGGTCGCGGATTCCTACCCGCATCAGATGTCGGGCGGCATGCGCCAACGGGCCATGATCGCCTTGGCGCTTTCCTGTAATCCGCTGCTGTTGATCGCGGACGAGCCCACCACTGCACTGGACGTGACCGTGCAGGCCCAAATTCTGGAGTTGCTGTCGCGGCTGCAGGCCGAGTACGGCATGGCGATCCTCTTCATCACCCATGATTTGGGGGTGATTGCCGAGATTGCGGACGAGGTTGCGGTCATGTATCTGGGCAGAGTCGTGGAACGGGCTTCGGTCGCCGACCTCTTTGATCATCCGGCCCACCCCTACACGCGGGCCCTGCTGCAGTCAATCCCGCGCATCGATTCTGTGGAGACCGAACGCCTGACCGCCATCGAGGGGTCGGTGCCCGATCCCTTCCACGTGCCGGCGGGTTGCGCCTATGCCGACCGCTGTGGGGATTTCATGCCGGGCCGTTGCGATGCTGCGGTGCCGGCCTTGGCCGCATGCGCGCCCGACCACCATGTGCGCTGCTTCCTGTACGACCAGGTGCCAGAGGCCGATGATGGGGCATGAGAACGGCACCGCCGGACCACTGCTCGAAGTGCATGCCGTGCGCAAGTACTTTCCCGTCAAGGAAGGTTTGCTGCGGCGCACGGTTCGACACGTGAAGGCGGTCGACGGCGTGGACCTGACGATCGAGGCAGGGGAAACCCTGGGCCTGGTCGGCGAGTCCGGCTGCGGCAAGACCACGCTGGGTCGGATGATCGTCCGCGTGTTCCCTCCGACCTCGGGCTCGATTCTGTTTCGGGAGGGCGACCAACAGCACGAACTGACCCAGCTCTACGGTGCCGAACTGAAGGCGGTCCGGCGCCACATGCAGATGATTTTCCAGGATCCGTTCTCTTCGTTGAACCCGCGCATGACGGCACTGGAGACCATTGGCGAACCCCTTCTCATTCACGGCCTGGCCAAAGGGCGCGATCTGGAGGATCGGGTGGCCGAGATGATGGAGGCGGTTGGCCTCAAGGTGGAACACCTGCGCCGCTATCCGCACAGCTTCTCCGGAGGCCAGCGGCAGCGTCTGGGCATTGCGCGGGCCCTGATCCTGCATCCGAGTCTCGTCGTCTGCGACGAACCCGTTTCGGCCTTGGATGTTTCGGTGCAGGCCCAGGTGATCAACCTGCTGCAGGACTTGCAGCGGGACATGCAACTCACCTACTTGTTTGTTGCGCACGACCTGAGCGTGGTCCGGCACATCAGCGACCGGGTTGCCGTCATGTATGTCGGCAAAGTGGTGGAGGTAGCCGCAACGGGGACCATGATGGGGCGGCCCCTGCACCCCTACACAGAGGCGTTGCTTTCCGCCGTGCCCCGTCCGGATCCCCACAAGGAATCGCAACGGATCCTGATGGAAGGGGAGATCCCGGACCCGTCACAGCCGCCTCCCGGCTGCATCTTTCACACCCGATGCCGATACCGCGAGGAAATCTGTACCGAGGAGGAGCCCGAGTTGATTGAACATGAACCGGGGCACTTTGCCCGGTGCCACTTTGCCCAATCCCTAACATTGCAGGGGGTCGACACCCCCACAGAGGAGACAGCGACCCCATGAACGGAGACCTCCACGGTCTGGTGGAAGAGTGTATCGACAGACTGGACCGCGGCGCCCTGGAGGCGGATCATCTGCGGGAATTGCTGGCGCAAATCCCGAGAGCCGACAATTTGGTGCAGGACCTGCTGTACCTGCAGTGCTCCACGACTTCCGTGACATCCCAGGTACTGGGTGTCCAGTTCATTGCCGGCGGGCAAGTCCAGCCTGAACCGGACCGCGTGGCAGACTTCCCGTACCAGTCCGTGCTGGAGGCGATGCGCGACGGGTGGCGCGTTGTGCAGTTCCCCAACATGGCGCTGCTGCTTGACGAGGAGCGGACCTACGGACTGGGATGCGAGTTCATATTGGAACGCCGATCGAATTCGATTCCCCAGGGAGGAGGAACGGGATGCTGACCCACGATTGTCCCGCTACGCTGACGGACACTGAGGTGCTCGAGTTCTGCAAGAACGGCTACCTCATGCTGCCGGGTGTGGTGGGCGAGGAAACAAACCAGCGCACACTGGCATACACGAACGCCAACACCAGCCACGAGCCAACGGAGATCATCCAGGAACCCTGGTTCCGTGACGAGGTGCTGTTGAATCCCGCCGTGGCGGGGGCGGTGCGCTCGCTGCTGGGTGCACACTTTGCGTTGCCCAATCTCATGAGCAGCCACCGCATGGAAACTCCTGCACCGGCACAGGGTTGGCACCGGGATGGTGGTTCCCACTACACCCACGAACTGCACTACCTCCAGGTTTTTTACCTGCCACAGACCTGCACGGATGACATGGGCCCCACGGAGGTGTTGCCGGGTTCCCACTTCCTCTTTGCCACCTCGCCGACCATGGGGCATTACGGTGCAATCCAGGGCATGGTCAAGACATCGGCTCCCGCAGGTTCCGTCTTCCTGACCGTCTACTCGCTCTGGCATCGCCGCGGCGCCTCGCGGATACCGTCGGTGCGCCAGCTGCTCAAGTACAACTACTGGCGCACAACTCCGCCCACACGCGATTGGCGGATCGAAGCGGACTTCGATCTGGCCAATGCGCCGTACCACCTGAGCGGCGCGCCGACCTTCCGGCCGCAGTTCCGGGACAGCCGCGACTCGGCTCGGATGTTTTTCTGGCTGTGTGGCATGGACGACAAGTTCCGCACGATGGGCGGTCAGGGA
>DAOUIC010000375.1:0-1881 GCA_034428255.1 Anaerolineales bacterium | reverse complement strand
CTGCACAGGACCGACCCGCAGTTTCTGCCCGAGACCGACTTGCCGGTGGCTTTCCTGGGTCCCTATTTCGCGGGGTTGGATACTTCGGCCAGTATCTGCGCGTTCATGCTCCATGCGCTTCTGAAGCACCCGGAGTTGCTGGCTCGGATGACAGCGGAGGTCGATGCTCTGTTCGATCGGGGAACCCCGACGGCACAAGGCCTGTCCGAACTTGATGTCACCCACCGCATCGCCCTTGAGACGCTGCGCATGTATCCGATCATTCCCGGATTAACGCGTACCGTGTCCAACTCCTTTGAATTCGGTGGCTATCTGGTACCGGCCGGGGCACAGGTCATCATCGGCAACACCGTGGCGCACCACTTGCCGGAATGCTTTCCACATCCGGAGCGCTTCGATATCGACCGCTACCAGAGGGGAAGGGCGGAGCATCGGAAACCGGGAGCCTTTGCGCCTTTTGGTGTGGGCAGACATCGCTGTTTGGGCAGCGGGTTTGCCGAGGTGCAGATCGCGGTCACAATGGCGACCGTTGTCCGCGAGACCGAGCTTGTACTTGAGCGGCCCAACCGGCCCATTAATATCAAACAGATGCCCCTGCCACACCCCGCGGCCTCGTTCAAAGTGCGCCAAGTGCGTCGGCGCCGGGCATAGGGGACCGGCTGACAGGGTTGCAGGACCAAGTGCGCCCCGGCAAGCCGGCAAGAGTGGATGCATGCCAAACCCGTCCTCCCAAGTGTCTCCGCACCCTTTCTCGTTGGCGCCACTGTCCGTCTGGCTGCACCTCATTCGCGCGAACGGCGGTGTTGCCTGGAACCATCGGGGCCGTCTGGCAACCGTCCTGCTGGCCAGTGCCCTGACGTTGCCGCTGCGTCTGGTCGAAAGCCTGCGTTACGGACGCCTCGTGGACAACACCACACTCACCAAGCCTCCCCTCATAATTCTGGGATATGGGCGTACCGGTACGACACATCTTCACAACCTGCTTGTTCAAGACCACAACCATGCTTCGGTAACAACGCTGCAGGCATTGTGCCCAAGTGCCTACCTCACCGTACGACACTGGAATTGGCTTCGGCGCGCGGTGGCCCGGAACATGCCGGCCACGCGACCGATGGACAATGTAGCCGTGTCCTTGGATGCACCTCAGGAGGAGGAACTTGCGTTGGCATGCTCTTGCCACATGTCGTACATCCACAGCCTCACATTCCCGGATCTGAGTTCCACTTTCTTCGGGAAGTACAGCCTGCTGCAAGGGGTAAGCGGCCAGGAACTGGCTCAATGGGAACATGCCTACATGGAGGTCGTGCGCAAGGCAACCGCGGCCGCCGATGGCCGCCGCATAGTGCTCAAGAGTCCCACGAACTTGGGCAAGATTGCCCACATGCTGCGCCTCTTCCCGGAGGCCAAGTTCGTCAATATCATGCGCAATCCCTATGTTGTCTATCCGTCCCTGCTACGGATGCGTCGGACATTGGCGCCCGTGTTCCAATTGGCCGACTCCGACTGGAGCGAAATCGAGAGGATCGTACGCCGCGACTATGCCGCGGTCATGCGCCAGTATCTGCAGGACCGGGCATTGATTCCTTCCGGGAATTTCACTGAAGTCCTGTTTGAAGACCTCGTGGCCGATCCCGTGAGCGAAATGGCGCGCATCTACGCGGACCTGGCATTACCCGGTTGGGATCAGGCTCGACAACACATGGAGACCTGGGGAGAGGGTTGGAGTGAGGGTGAAAACATCGCCTACCACACTGACACGGTCTCCGACAGAATCCTACAGCTTACCCGGCATCCCGCCGTCCACGTTGACTATCTCGCCGGTGATGAACCTGGCCTCGTCGCTCACGAGGAACAACACCGTGTTGGCAACATCCTCAGGGT
>DAOUIC010000374.1:0-4383 GCA_034428255.1 Anaerolineales bacterium | reverse complement strand
ACCCGCAGCGGAAGCACAAGCCCATGCAGCATCCCAACATCCTCATTCTCTACACCGACCAGCAACGCTGGGACGGTCTCGGGGCCAACGGCAATCCGGACATTCGGACGCCCCACCTGGACGCGTTGGCGGCCGAGAGCGCCAACTTCGACCACCACTTCGTGCAGAACCCGGTGTGCATGCCCAGCCGCATCAGCTTCCTGACCGGCCGCTATCCCGGAGCCCTGCGCATTACCCACATGGGCGTGCCGGTGCCCGAAGACCTCCAAACCCTGCCCCACATGCTGGGCTCCGCCGGTTATGTCAGTGCCAACATCGGCAAGCTCCACTTCCTGCCGCATGCCAACCGCGACCACCGGGCCGTCCATCCGGCCTACGGCTTCGACCACCTGGAGGTGTCGGACGAACCCGGCACCTACGAGGACGCCTACCGGGCCTGGGTTCGCGCCCGCTGTCCCGAAGCCCTGGACAGCATCAGCCTGGGGCCGCCACCCACCAATCTGATCTGGAACCGGACAATGCGGGTCGAGGATCCGGTGCCGCATCCCCAAACCTGGGACCGCAACTCCAGTCTGGACGCCGTCCCGTTCGCGGGACCGGACAACATGACCCACACCGCCTTCGTGGCGGAACAAACCATCGCCTACCTGCAGCGCTCACAGCGCCGCGCCGAGCCGTTCCTGTGCATCGCCGGCTTCTACAGCCCCCACAACCCCTGGGTGGCACCACAGCGCTTCCTGGACCTGTATGACCGGGACAGCCTGTCCGTGCCGGCTTTCCCGCCGGAATGGGACGAACGGGAGTCCGATCCCCAGTTCAGCGCCGACTCGCTGCGCACGGCCCGGCACGGCTACTACGCCATGATCTCGGAAGTGGACCACCACGTCGGCCGCGTCCTGGCGGAACTGGACCGGCTGGGCCTGGCCGAGGACACCATCGTGGTGTTCACCTCCGATCACGGGGAACGGCTCGGCGAGTACCACCAGTGGTACAAGGGTTATCCCGGCAGGGACGTGGTCAGCCGTGTGCCGCTCCTGATCCGGGCCCCCGGCCGCACCGTTGGCCACCCCGTGCACAACATTGTGGAGGCCGTGGACGTCGTGCCGACCCTGCTCGAACTGGCCGGCCTGCAGATTCCGCCGGAGGTGCAGGGCCAGTCCCTGGTCCCGTTCCTGGGCGATCCCGAGGCCAAACCGGCGAAACAGGACGCCCTGATGGAAATGACCGGCTGGCGCAGCCTGCGCACGGAGCGCTGGCGGTACATCTGCCATGCGGACGGCCGTGAAATCCTGTGGGACCTGGAGGCCGAGTTCGGCGAGTACCGGGACGTCTCCGACGACCCGGCCTGCCAGTCGGCCCTGGCCGAGATGAGGCGACGCCTGCTGCAGCGCTTGATCCGGTCGGAACAGCCGCTGGCCCGGACCTGGACCTACTAACGGATCCGGACCGTGCGCCGTTGGGGAACCGTGGTCGTCTCCCCCATGGATGCCACCGATGCTGTTCGCAGTGGTCGGCATCCCGGTCTGCAACTTCGTGGGCGACAGCCTACGCGACGCGGCGTAGGATTCAGCCCGCTCGGCATCCTTGTCTTGATGTCCCCTGAATCCCATTCCCAGTTTGGAAGGATCCCGCCATGGAACCATTCATAGTTTCCAACAACCTGCTGGACAATCCGGATGCCCTGCGCGCCCGGGCGGACCGCGACGGATACCTGTTCCTGGAGAACCTTGTTGACAGGGATCTGATTCTGGCAACCCGACAGGACATGGCCGCCGTGCTGCAGGAAGTCGGCTGGATCGATACCGGCACCGATCCGCTCAAAGCCATCACCAGCCATCCCGCCCATGTCTCCGGCGATCCGGAACACAAGCCGGTCTACGACCAAATCATGTGTCTGGAGTCCTTCCACACGTTGGCCCACGACCGGGCCCTCTGGGGCCTCATGGAAATCCTGCTGGGGCCGGATGTCCTGCTGCAGCCGAGCAACATTGCGCGGATGATCTTCCCCTCCGCCACGGAGCACACCACGCCGGCCCACCAGGACTATGTACACATTCAGGGCACACCCGATGTTTGGACGGCCTGGATGCCGCTGGGAGCCTGTCCCCACAGCCTGGGTGGTCTGAGCGTGTTAACCGGGTCCCACAAGCTGGGGATCCTACCGGTCTCGCGTTCCCTCGGCGCCGGCGGCCTGAAGTCCCACACCGAGGATGTGGACGGGGAGTGGGTATCCAGTCCGTTCGGGTTGGGCGACGCCCTGTTCTTCCACAGCCACACCGTCCACCGGGGCCTGCCCAACCTGTCGGGGAATCGGCTGCGACTGTCCGTTGACTACCGCTACCAGAGGGCTTCGGATCCGGTCTCGGATGTGGTCCTGACACCACACCAGGGGCGCCTGACCTGGGAGGAAGTGTACCGAGACTGGAAGTCCGACGAGTTCCAGTACCACTGGCGCAAGCACGACCTCACGCCGGTGCCCAAGGTTCCCGTAACACCGGTCGAGGAGGCCGGCTGAGCTTCCGGTCGCACCCGGCGTGTGCACCTGACAGGAGCAGCAACTTCAACCGAAGCGGGAATCAACTTCCCCGGAACCTCGGTACACCCTTGTGCCGTTACTACCCCTGCGTTGAACCACGCGGCTGTTGCCGGTTGACCGATGGAGTACCTGCGGGCGCTTCAGGGTTGTGTCCGCCGAGCGGAAGCCGACTTGCAATTGAATTGATCGGGACTATGCGATCCCGCTGCCGATCCGTTCTGATGCCTTCCAGGTTTATCACCGCGGTAGAGGTGCCGTGACATAGACCGCGAACGCCCGCCTGTCCTTCTCGCTCACAGTTTCGAATGCGGCCATCGCCGATGCAACGTCTTCAATGGCAGCCAGCACGTCTTTGTTTCCAAACTTGGCTGAAGAATCGTAATCGGCGGCGTGCCGCGCTACTTGCAACTGAAGGAAAGTGCCGGCGAACTGCCTCACCTCGGCAGGAAACCTGGCGACATACTGGCCGTTGCCGCATCGACTTCGGACCGTTCCATGGTTCAGACCGCGGTAGGCTTGAAGCCAAACCGGATCGCTGCGGTCATCCGGGTCCTGGCCGGCAAAGAGATCCGCACACTGTCTTGACAACAGATGAAAAAGCGCGTAATAGGCGGACCTAACCGCGCAACGCAGTTCGACCTGCCCAGATCCCGAGACGTCTCCTGCTTCCGCACTGAAAGCCAACGTTCGAGCCAGCCGAATCAGGTCGGAATGCGCCGTTCTATCCATGCTTTGAGACCAGGCCAGAACTGTGGCCAGTTGGCTTTCGGGACAAACGACTGGACCGGCACACTTGGGAAGCCCAGTTTTCTGGAGTGGGGCCAAAGCTCCTCGGTGAATTCAAACCTGAACTGTGAGTCCATCTTGCTGTCGTCGCCGTCGTAGCAGATGTATGTCCAAAGGGAAGGGAACTCAGGGTCGGGGCCCGAATCCGGATCCGCCCGGATCACGATGGGGTCGAAAATGATCTCATCGCCGAACCGCTTGGTAAGCAAATCCTTGACGATTACCGCGTATTTCTCCTTCACTTCGGCGTAATCGTCATACATATCCTGTACACCAATGCTTCAACACTTGGTCAGGAATTCTGTCACACAGGCCATCTGGAATCCCAACCACCAAACCACATGCATAGGAACAGGCACGGTGTCCGGAATCCATTAAGTTCACAAGAGTCCCTTCAACTGCTTGCCAAAGGGGATCCGAACATCCAGCCGGCAGCCCAGACCTCCGCCCGGCCAATGGCTACACCTTCTACCAACGTCTCGTTTCAGGAGCCACCGTCCAATCCCATGCCATCTTCCACCACATAGACACAGGCCCAGCCCGGGTCCGAATTACGCGCACCGAGGTTAAACCGGGACAAGGGGCAAATGGTGCTACCAGCCCCTTGTCCGTACCGAGTGTCGGCAAGCAGTCCGCGATCGAGGTTCCCCCAGCGGAGCCAGTCCTGCCGGCACCGCTCACGCAAGGTCGAAGCGATCGAGATTCATGACCTTGTCCCAGGCAGCCACGAAGTCGCGCGCGAATGCCTGCTGCGAATCGTCACAGGCGTAGGCTTCCGCGATGGCCCGGAGCTGCGAGTTGGAACCGAAGACGAGGTCAACGGCGGTGGCGGTCCACCTGAGGGAGCCGGTCCGGCGATCACGGCCTTCGAACACCCCCTCGGCTCCCGAAGCCGGCTGCCACTCCGTATCCATGTCGAGCAGGTTCACGAAGAAGTCATTGGTCAACATCCCGCTCTCCTTGGTGAAGACTCCGTGCTTGGAATGACCAACGTTTACATCCAGGACGCGCAGGCCACCAACGAGCACCGTCATCTCGGGCGCGGTCAGCGTCAGCATCTG
>DAOUIC010000373.1:0-2287 GCA_034428255.1 Anaerolineales bacterium | reverse complement strand
CTGATCACCTACAATCGAGACAGGATTACCGAATCGCGGGCTGTCGCCTCTCCGGCAACAGCCCACGAACCTGGTACTTTCACGCACGATTGCAGCATTGGCTCCCATACTGCCCCTCTCCGGTACCACATGACCCTATTGCAGCCTGTCGTGGCGGAACGGCCACCGCACAACCCGCTGCCGATGCCGGATCCCCCACCACGCGAACCCGACGAGGCGATGGCCAACTTCACACACCTGGCCGGAACCGGCAATGCACACTTCCTGATCCAACACTTCGGTCGTCCCGACACCACGCTGGTGATCGGGGACCGTTACCTCGCCCCCTTCCCCACCCGCGACTTGACGGGAATCCGATACCCCGATCTGTCGATCGCCTTCGACGTGGATCCCGAAGCCTTTCGACGAAGCAACGCCTACATCATCTCGGAACAGGGCAAGCCCCCCGACTTTGTGCTGGAGATCGCCTCCCATTCGACCGGGCGCGTGGACGTGACGGACAAGCGGGAAACCTACGCCACCTTGGGCATCCCCGAATACTGGCGTTTTGACGAGACCGGAGCCTTCCACGGAGACAAACTGGCCGGGGACCAGTTGGAGCAGGGGATCTATCGGTCCATCCCCATCGCAACATTGGAGGAAGGTGTCCTGCAAGGTTACAGCCGGGTCCTCGACACGCACCTTCGCTGGGAAGCCGGACAGCTCAAGTGGCACGATCCGAAGACGGGACAGCACATCGACACCTTTGAAGATCTGAAGGCCCGTCTGGACCAGGCACGCGTCTACTCCAACAGGGAACGGGACCGGGCCGACGCGGCCGAAGAACGAATCCGCGCCTTGGAAGCAAAACTCAGGCAGCGCAAGGCCTGACCGCGCTGAACCGGCGCGTTGCCCGTGTTCATTGCCGCGCCGGTAGTCGAAGATTGGTTGCCGAGCCTATCGTCCGCGAACTACGGCCGGTTGCACCGATATCTTGAGGAAATGGGATGCAGTTCGTGGCCCCCGGGATGCTGTGGGCCAGACGAGGCACCTGAAATCCAGGTCCCCTAACGACCGCCCAAAAAGGAGCGGCGCACCTCCTGGTTGTCCAACAGGTCCCGTGCGTTGCCCTGATAGGTGTTGCGCCCCAGTTCCAGTACGTAACCCCGGTGGCTGGCCTCCAAACCCTGGCGCGCGTTCTGCTCGATCATCAGCACCGTCAGGTTGATGTCCCGATTGAGGCGCCGGATGTTCTCAAAGATGGTGCGGGATATGCCGGGAGCCAGGCCGGCGCTGGGCTCGTCCATCATCACCATCTTGGGCTCCAGCATGAGGGCCCGGCCGATCTCCAGCATGCGCTGTTCGCCACCGGACATGGTTCCCGCCATCTGGGTGCGCCGCTCCGCCAAGCGCGGAAACAGGTCCATGACATAGGCAATGCGTTCCCGGATACGCGTCGCGTCGCGTTCCAGGTACATGCCCATCTCCAGATTTTCGAGGACCGACATCTGGGGAAATACGCTTCTGAGCTGGGGCACAATCGCAATGCCCGCGCCCAGGACATCCTGCGGCCGCCGGCCGGTGAGCTCCCGGCCGTCGAACACCACCGTGCCGCTGCGTACGCCAATCAGGCCGTACACAGCCTTGAATACCGTGGACTTGCCGGCACCGTTGGGGCCAATCACGCACACAATCTCGCCGGCATAAACGTCCAGATCAATCCCCTTCAGGATGTCGATATCCTGGTAGCCTGCATACAGACCCCGAATCGAAAGGAGCGGTCCGGCCATGCTCAAGCCCCGAAGTAGGCATCAATCACGGCTTCGTTCTCCATGATCTCGCGAGGCGTACCCTCCGCCATCGTTTCCCCGTGGTTCAGCGCGTAAACCCGCGTGCAGAGGTCTGCAATGAAATTGATGTTGTGCTCAATGAGCAGGAAGGCCTTGCCCTGGCCGTTGAGCGTACGGATGTGGTCCTTGATGGTTTCGACCAGTGTGGGATTGACACCGGAGGTGGCTTCGTCCAGCAGCAGAATATCGGGATCGGGCATCAGGGCCATGCCAATTTCCAGCAGGCGGCGCTGTCCCCCGGACAGGTGACCGGCCGGTTCGTCGGCCAGGGGAGCAATCCGGAGAAACTCCAACAACTCGCGGGCCCGGTGCACCATTTCGGCGCTGCTGGGCCGCATCACCCGCAAGTACAAATCTCCACTCCACCGGCGGCTGACCAGCATGTTGTCCAGCACCTTCATCTTGCGGTAGACCCGGATCACCTGAAATGTCCGGGACAGTCCCATGCGCGCGACCCG
>DAOUIC010000372.1:0-6967 GCA_034428255.1 Anaerolineales bacterium | reverse complement strand
GACCAATGCGTTCCCAAGCCACGGGGTGTCTGCCGCATAGTGCTTCCGATGGAACGTCCACATGGCGCGGTGGAACTCCAGAATCATCCGACTGCTGTCCTTGCGGGTGGACGCGCCCTTGTGGTGCAGGACGCGGGCTTCCGGCAAATAGACGACCTGCCAACCCCTTCGGCGAAAGCGCACGCAGTGATCCAGGTCTTCCCCGTACATGAAGAAGGTGTCCTCGTCCAGGAGCCCGACCTCCTGCAAGGCCTCCGCCCTCATCAGTTGACAGGCCCCCATCACCGAGTCGACGCAGGCCGACTCGGTGTCTTTGACATAACCACAGCTGTAACCGGCCCAGATTGGGCTGTGCGGGAAGAACCTGCGGAGGCCCGTCATGTGGGCCAGCGACTTCCACGGAGTCGGTTCGCTCCGTTTGCACCCGGTGTCCAGGGAGCCGTCGGGGCGGATCATCCTTGGGCCGACCACCCCCACCTGCGGGTGGCGGTCCATGTAGGACAGCATGCGCGTCAGGGAATCTGTCTCTACTTCGGTATCCGGGTTGAGCAATAGTACGAATTCGTGACCAAGTGGACCTGTATCGGCATCTCCGCCGATGCCTATCCGCTCCAGGCCTCGGTTGTTGCCGTAGGCGAATCCCTTGTTTTCCGGGTTCTCCAGAACCCGAACATTGGGATAGTGTTCCCGGACCCAGGCAGCGGACCCGTCGGTGGAGGCGTTGTCCAGGAACCAGGTGTCGTGGGAGACTCTCCTCAAACCCTTGTCCAGGGCGTCGAGACAGGCTTCCAGGTACTCCCGGTTGTTGTAGTTGAGGATGAGGACTGCCAAGCGCTTCATGCGGGAGGTGCCGGTTCAGGCTGCGGATGCCGTGCTCGGTTTCGACTCAACCGGAGCACGGCATCTCACATGCATATTTCTGCAAAGGCCTTGCCACATATTGGAATGATATTGACCGGTACGGTCATCTTGCACGCATCCGAGGGTGTTGGTGACAGGCTGATTCCGACAAGTGAAAACCGTATTGGCGTGGCAATTGCCACCGAAGATCACAGGGCAACTTCGGTTCCGCTGGCGGCCGACTTGTACATCGCCTCCAGGATGGCAATGCCCACCAGGGCCTGCTCCGCGGTCACAACGTCCGCAGTCTTGTTCCCGGACAAATGCCGGATCAGGTCCTTGCTCTGCAACACCGAGGAATACTCTCCGCCTGTGGGCACCTCGACATCGATGGTCACCGGTTCGCCGTGCATCTCCTGGAAGATCTCCAGCTTGTCGGGACGGATGATCGCGCCGCCTTGGGTTCCGTACACCTCCACCAGTTCGCCCGCCGGCAGATGCATGGCCCAGGAACTCTGCACAATCAGGGAGGTTCCGTTCTCGAAACGCACCAGACCGTAGGCCAGATCCTCGACATCGAATCGACCGCCCTCCCGGGGTTTGGCCGCGCGGTCGATGCCCCATCCCCCGGTGCCTACACCCTGTGAACCCAAGTGGTCGTAGGCCACCGCCGACACCGTTGCGGGTTTGGGATAGTCCATCAGGAACAGGGCCTTGTCCAGGGCGTGCACGCCGATATCCAGCCCGCAACCGCCGCCGGCCATGTCCTTGTTGGTGAACCAGCTGCCGAAGCCCGGAATCCCCGCCCGGCGCGTATAGACCGTACGGATGTGGTAGATGTCTCCGAACTGACCGGAGTCCATCGCCCTGCGTCCCATCCTCATGGTGGTGGACCAGCGGTAGTGCGTGCCGACGGTTAAGGTCCTGCCCGCCTTGTCCGCAGTCTCAAACATTTCCTGGGCATCCGTTAGGGTCAGGGCCACCGGCTTCTCGCACAGCACGTTGGCCCCGGCTTCCAGGGCGGCAATCGACATGGGCTTGTGGAAGATGTTGGGCACCGCCACGACCACCAGGTCCAGCTCCTCCTTGTCCAGCATCTCCCGATAGTCGGTATAGGCCGAGGGAATGCCGCGCTCCGCGGCAAACTGGGTAACCCGCTCTTCCTGAACATCACAGATGGCCACAACCTGACAGTTGTCCACAGCCGTGGAAAAGGTGGGCTGGTGTCCGAATTGGACCACGGATCCGCAGCCGATGATGCCTACGTTCCAAGTCTTGTCACTCACGATCTTTGCTCCTGAAGTTGTGTTGCCTGATGGGCTACGGGTTGGGGTTGGTGTGAATGTCTCTCCGGGACGGTGGACCCGCGCGGGCTTCTGTCAGGATTCCACGTGGGATCCCGGCCGGGCAAAACCGCTGCGCAAGCCATCGATATGCTCGTACAGGTCCGGCCCGATGTTCGACCACAGGGGATCCAGAATGATGCTCGCGCCCTCGCGTCTGGCCAGCTTGGCCGCCGGTACAAAATCCGCGTCTCCGGTTACTAAGATCAAAACATCCGCTTGTTTTTTCAATGTTAATGAGGCAATATCTATTCCAAGCCGCATATCCACTGCTTTCTGTTGAAGACTTAACTTAAAATCTTCATCTCGCAGATCGTCCAGCTTGAGCTTGTTCTGCAAGAGTCGCTTTTGGACATCAGTATGTAGGGCCCAACCGCCTATCCGCCGTACTTCCCCCAAACGGACCGCCGTGTTGGGCATGCTGCGCAGTTCCTGAAACAGGTTCAATCGGAATCGCGCCGTCCCGGAATCCGCAAAATTGACCGCTTGGCCGCTGACGGGCCTGTGTTCCTTCCCCTGATAGGGGTAGGCATCATAGTAGAACACGCGATACAGCAGTGAACGCGCGTTGGGTACTTGTTCAATTTGGTTGATTTGTTGTAGGTGGGAGTTGACCAGTTGATGGATTGCCTGCCTGATCGCGACAGCATCCGCCATCTTCACCGCGGGTCGCATCTTGCGCAGACGCTTGAGGAAGAAGCCCCCGTCGATCAGGATGGCAACTTTGGTCAAGGAGCGAATTCCAGCAAAAAGCCCCCGGGATCAACTGGGTTCGGGATGAATTGAACCCGGCCTACTGCCAAGGGGCGGATGTGGCCGTGAGTGTAACACGATCACGCGTCCGGCAAGTTGCCTGCGGAGTACGGCGTTGCGGGATAAGGGCACCGCTTTGGTTCCGTTGATGTGGACCCGCATCCACCAACGACAAACGGATCCACCACATGGGGTCGACTCCAGCCTCTGCTCCGCCGACAAGCACTTTATCGAACCCGGGCCGCCCGATGGCTGTCCCACTGCCGGAACCGGGGCTGGTGACGCAACGGCACCCATGTCCGCAGCCCAGTTGTGCTTGGAGGTCCCGAGGCCATGAGTCGGAGGTGCAAGGCCTGTTTGGCGCATTGTCCCGACCGGTGCAAGGGGCAACCTTCCACGAACTGTCGGGTCGATTGTACGTCCTTGGAGTTGACTTTCTCCGGGTTTAGGCGGAGCCCTGTACAAATAGAGTGCGATGGGGTTTCGGGGATGAGCGCCCACAGAGGCCAAGAATGGCTCAAAATCTTCCACATCCCTAGCCGGCGGCCGGGTACAGTACCGCGTGTAGTTCCTTGGGACCGTGCACTCCCAAGGTCAGCTTCGACTCAATATCGGCGGACTTGCTGGGACCGGACACCAGTGTCAGGTTGGCGCTGTTGCGGATGGTGTGTCCCAGGGAGCCATCCTGCTGGTGTTGCTCCAACCAAGTCTCCACATTGGGCAGCAGCTGCGTGCCGGGAATCAACACGATGTGGTTGAGCGGCAAAAGGGAGGCGCTGCGGCTTTGGCCCGGAGTGCTCTTCAACAGGACGGAACCCGTGGCGGCGAACGCGACTTCCACACCGGTGATGCCCACCCGAATTTCCTGCAGGTTGCCCCGCGTGTCGGGATTGTCCAGCGATTCCGGGACAACCACCTCCACATCCCTGTCGAAAAGGCTTTCCTCAAGACCTGGAATCCAGGAGTTCAGTTCGGACCAGGCCAGGACGCGCCGGGGGCCGGTATCGTCCAGCCACTCCAGGATCTTCCGCACTGTGAACATGCGCGCCGCCACGATCGAATCGGCGATGTCGCTGGAGCCGTGCAGTTTCTCCAGTTCCGCAGCGAAGCGCGGTTCGAGCCCGGCATCCTCGGCCCTGAGGGTGGCCACGTGCATGTGTTCACCCGGAGTCAACGGAGGCGTGTCCGCGGGCGGCCACGGAATCTTCGGGTCGGCCAGTCCCTGGCGCAGCCGATCCAGGATTCGTTGCCTGGCTTGGCTCACTTTGCGGCTCCCCGCGTCCCGGATCGCTTGGCCCACCATTCCCTGAAGCTTTGCTTCGCCATCGGCGGGAAGTCGCGCTGGCGAGTCCAGTGGTGCAGGGGTGGGGGCAGCCTGCGCAGGTTTCGGTTGCCAAACCCCGATAGGAGTCTGGTTCCGGTCTTTGCCGCGCGGGCAGCGCCCTGATAGGCGGCCGGACGGCTCGCCACCCCGGCAAACCCCTGCATCGCCCGGCGTTCCGCGCCCGGCATGTGCTTGCCGGATACCAGATCGTGCCGTAGGTTCAGCAGCATCTTGGGCAGGTCGATCTGGACCGGGCAGGCGTCGCGGCACGCTCCGCACAGGGTGCTGGCGTAGGGCAGGTCCTTGTTGCGGGCCATCTCCTCCGACAGCAGCGGCGAGATGACGGCGCCGATGGGACCGCTGTAGGTATTGCCGTAGCCGTGGCCCGAGATTTGGCGGTAGACGGGGCATACGTTGAGGCAGGCTCCGCACCGAATGCACATCAGCGACTCGCCATAGCCGTCCGCCAGCATCCGGGACCGTCCGTTGTCCATCAGGACCACGTGGAATTCCTCGGGGCCGTCCACATCCTCCAGGCGCCTGGGACCGGAGGTCATGGACAGGTATACGGTTACGCGCTGACCAGTGGCGCTGCGGGTCAGCGACTGGTACTGCAGGAAGGCGTCCTGGGGGGTGGGCACCAGTTTCTCAATCCCCATCACAGCGACATACACCCGCGGCAGCGTGGAGACCATGCGGCCGTTGCCCTCGTTGGTAACGATGCAGACCGTGCCTGTGTCGGCGATGGCGAAGTTGCAGCCGGAAATGCCCATGTCGGCACTCAGGAACTCCTGGCGCAGTTCCACGCGCGCCCGCGCGCAGAGGGCCTGGGGATCCAGGGTTCGGGGCATGGACAGCTTGTCGGCGAAGAGGTCCGAGATCTCGTCGATCCGCTTGTGAATGACCGGGGCCACGATGTGGCTGGGGATTTCCGCCGCCAACTGAATGATGTACTCCCCCAGATCCGTTTCCACGCAGGTGATGCCCTTCGCCTCCAGATGGTGGTTCAGGTGAATCTCCTCCGTGGCCATCGACTTCGACTTCACGACCTTGCGCACCTCGTGTCGCTCCGCCAACTCGCCGATGATGCGGTTGGCTTCGTCGGCGTCCTCGGCCCAGTGGACCTGGCCGCCGTTCATGACCACGTTGCGCTCGAACCGTTCCAGCAGCTCGGGGAGATTGCGCAGCGTGTGCGCCTTCATCTGGCGCATTTGATCCCGGAGGCGCTGGGCTTCCAGTTCCTCCAGGCTGAGACGCTTCTGTTCCTTAAGGTGAAGCGTGGCCCTGGTCAGCGTGTCCGCCAATTGGGGATCGGCCACCGCCTGCTTGACGCGGGTCTTGAAGGGAGCTTCGATGTCGATGCGGGAACGCATGGTCGCGGTTGCCGGTTAGTCCGTCCCCACATCCTGCCAGCGCCGGGGCCTGTCGCCGACGTCTGGAGTATTGGATTGGGCTGGTGTGTTGAGTTCGTCGCTTGACTGAGAGTTACGGGAGGCCAGGGCTTCGGCAATGTGCATGGCGCGGCAACGGCGATCCTGGCGCTGCAGGAGGCCCTGCAGGTGGGTCATGCACGAGACGTCGCACATGACCACATGGTCCGCGCCACAGGCTTCGATGCTCGTCAGCTTGGCATTGCCCATCGCCACCGATATGGGTTCGTTCTTGACGGCAAAGAGACCGCCGAAGCCGCAGCATTCGTCGCTGCCCGCCATGTCCACCATGTCCAGGCCGGACTCGGCCAGGAGGGAACGGGGCTGTTCGTCGATGTGCAACTCCCTGAGAAGATGGCAGCAGGCGTGGTAGGCGACCTTGCCCGGCAGTTGTGCCTCGGGCAATCGGGCATCCAGGACATCCACCAGGAACTCGGTCAGTTCAAAGGTGACCGCCGCCAGTTCCTCGGAGCGCTTCAGGTAGGCCGGATCGTTCTCCAACAACTCCAAATGGAAATGGCTGGTCATTGTGGCGCAGCTGCCGCTGGGCAGGACGATGGCCTCCGCCTGCCCCGATGCAATCAGGGGGTGGAACACATCGACGAAGTGGCGGGCCAGGGGAACGGCCTCGTCGTGGTAGCCGGAATTGAAGGCCGGCTGGCCACAGCAGGTCTGGCTCTCGGGGAAGACCACCTCCACATCCTGTTCCTCCAGCAATTGGACCGCGGCCCGGCCCACCTGCGGATAGATCATGTCCACCATGCAGGTGACAAACAGGGCCACGCGGCGCGGAGGTTGTTCGAACTGCTTCTTGTGTTGCATGGGCGGATTCAGGCTAGGAGAGCCGTCATGCAGGTTTGCAGGGGCAGGGTGGTGACCTCGACACCGCGTTCCCGTGCCAGGCAATTGACCTCGGATCGGATCCCGACGCCAACGCGCCCGTCCTCGCCAAACGGCAGGTCGGGCAGGTAGATCCCCGGCTCGATTGTGAACATCACCCCTGGAACCAGGGTTCGACTGTCCCTGGTCTCCAAATTGTCGATGTTTACCCCGGTGAAGTGCACCTGGGTGCCCAGGCTGTGGCCGGTGCGGTGGATGAACGCGTTTCCGTAGCCGGCGTCCGCAATGACCTGTCGGCAGGCGTCATCCACCTGCGCTCCCTGTACCGGACGGCCGGCGGACAGTTCGCGGTCCATGAACTCGATTGCCGCGTCCCGGGCATTCCCGACCGTCTCGAAGATGGCTGCCACCGGCGACGGCACCTGTGTTCCGCACCA
>DAOUIC010000371.1:0-9013 GCA_034428255.1 Anaerolineales bacterium | reverse complement strand
TTTGGCGCCGTGTCGGCGGATGAAGCCAGCGGCCGCACGATTCTGTCGGCCGGCCTGACTCTGGGCCTGTTGATTTTGCCGGTCATCATCATCAACGGACAGGAGGCGATCCGGGCTGTGCCGGATTCCCTGCGCGAGGCTGCCTACGGTGTGGGCTGTACCCGCTGGCAGTGTGTTCGCTGGCACGTCCTGCCGATGGCCGTGCCCGGCATCCTGACCGGTGCCATCCTGGCCGTATCGCGGGCGCTCGGCGAAACCGCACCCCTGGTCGTCATTGGAGCGGCCACCTTCATCTCGGTCGATCCAACCAGCCTATTCGCAAAATTTACCGTGCTGCCAATCCAAATCTATCAATGGACGGCCCGGCCTCAGGCGGAGTTTCGCAACATCGCGGCCGCTGCCATCCTGGTGTTGCTGGCACTGCTGCTGGTGACAAACGCAACCGCAGTGCTGTTGCGCAACCGCGCCGAATCTCAACGGATGTAGGGAGCCATGGTTGTTTCACACGTCAACGGGACCACTGCAGGCGGCGGCTACGCACTGACGGCTTCCCATCTGCAGGTCTGGTACGGCGATTTCCACGCGGTGTCCGATGTCAGCTTGGAGGTTCCAAACCACCGCATCACCGCCATGATCGGCCCGTCCGGCTGCGGCAAGAGCACGATCCTCCGTACCTTCAACCGCATGAACGACCTGGTCGATACGGCCCGCGTCGAGGGTTCGGTCCACTATCGCGGCGTGGATATCTACGGTCCGGACGTGGACCCGGTCGAAGTGCGCCGCCGCATCGGCATGGTGTTCCAGAAGCCCAATCCGTTCCCCAAGAGCATCTTTGAAAACGTGGCCTGGGGACCGCGCATCCACGGGTTCAAGGGTGACATGGAGCAGCTGGTGGAGGCATGTCTGCGCCGGGTAGTGCTATGGGACGAGGTCAAGGACAAACTGAACCAAAGCGGGTTGTCGCTGTCCGGCGGCCAGCAGCAACGCCTCTGCATCGCGAGGGCGATTGCGGTCCAGCCCGATATCGTCCTGATGGACGAACCCTGTTCGGCCCTCGACCCGATTGCCACCTTGCACATCGAGGAACTGATGCGGGACCTGGCTGCCCAGTACACCATCGTTGTTGTGACCCACAACATGCAGCAGGCGGCCCGCGTGTCGGACTACACCGCCTTCTTCTCGGTGATCCCTGAAACACGCACCGGCGAACTGGTCGAGGTCGGTCCCACGGATCGCATCTTCGGCAGCCCGGAGGATCCCCGTACCAACGACTACATCACCGGCCGCTTCGGCTAGGCAGGGTTGACATCATGGCGGACTCCATCCGACGCACCTTTGACAACCAACTCTCCGATCTGCGCAGTCGGCTGTACATCATGTCGGCGGTGGTACGGGAGGAGTTCGACCTGGGGTTCCGGGCGCTGGTCGATCGCGATCCGGACTCGGTTGAAGCGGTATATGCCATCGACGAGGAGATGCGCGGCAAGCGTTCGGAAATCGAACAGGGCTGCTTTACCTTGTTGTCGCGGCAGCAGCCGGTGGCTCACGATCTGCGCCGCATCATCGTCTACTACAACGTGGCGTTGGACCTGGAGCGCATGGGCCAGCAGGCCAAGGGCCTGGCCCGTTCATCGCGTCAGGTGATGGACAAGCCGCCGTGCCCCTTGCCGCACGGCCTGGCCCTGATGCACGATAAGGCCAGGCAAATGCACGATGCCACCTTTTCGGCCTGGGAGCAGGGAGACCTGGAGCAGATTGATCGGGTGATTGCCGACGACGACGAAGTGGATGAGCTGGACCGAACGGTCAAGGAGGAGTTGTTCAGGCACATGGCCGAGACGAGCGACGAAGCCTTGATTGCCACCCTGTACGAGTACATCAGGGCCACGCGTGAAGTCGAGCGCTTCGCGGATCTGGTTTGCATGGTGGCTCGGGATGTCCAAGAGTACATTCAAACGATCAATTTCGCCAGGTAGGCGGCCTTTCCCGACACAACACACCCGGAGCATCGCGTGAAGACCGTCCTGTTCATCTGCACCGGCAATTCGGCGCGCAGCCAGTTGGCGGAAGCCTTGACCAACCACGGTCGTTCCGGAGAATGGAAGGCCGTCTCCGCGGGTGTGGCCCCGTCTCCGGCCGGAGTGCACCCGCAGGCCCGGGCGGTCCTGCAGGAAAGCGGCGTGCCGACCAGCGCACTCCGTTCCAAGCACCTGGACGAATTCAGGAATGCCGGACTCGACTTGGTGGTGACCGTCTGTGACAGTGCCGCGCAGGAGTGTCCGGCGTGGCTGGGGGAAGGCGCGGTGGTGCACCATCCCCTGCCCGATCCCTCCCATGCCGTCGGCTCCGGCGATGCCAAGCGCAACGCCTTTCGCCGGATCCGGGACCGGATCCGGAGCGAATTGGTGGATCGGCTGGACGAGTTGTGGGAGCAGGCCCGCCCCTGATCCCGCCGCGCCCACGTCGGCGGAACACCGGTGGCCGGTCCCTGCTCAGGTAGAATGGCGTACGGCCCGCCGCAGGAATCCGAAACGCGCCGGGCGGCCACCGTGTCGCTTGGCCCAGGGCATGCCTGGCTCTGCCGACGCGGGGCCGGTGCCGAGGAATTCCGCTCTGGATGTCGGGCGACAGCCCTCGCGCGGGACCTGAGCCGATCTGATGTACACGCTGCTCCAAAATCTGCTGCGAGGCCGTTCGTTCAACGACGGCCCCGTGCAGATTGGGATCGTGGGCGCCGGCAAGTTCGGCACCGGCCTGGCGGTCCAACTGGCTGCCATCGACGGCATCAACGTGGGCGGCGTAGCCGACTTGGAACCCCGCCACGCCCGGCATGCCTGGACCGCTGCCGGGGTCCCGGATGACGCCGTTCGGGAAGTGGAGAGCGCCTCCGCTGTCGATGAATGCATCCGCAAGGGACAGCCTTGTGTCCTGGCCGACGGTACGGAACTGGCCAGGAGCGAACTCGTCGAGCTGGTGGTGGACGCCACCGGCTCCCCTTTGGCCGGTGCCCTGATCGCCACCACGGCCATCGAGCACGGCAAGCACGTGGTGATGGTCAATGTGGAGGCGGACACCACCATCGGATCCATATTGCGCCGGCGCGCCGACTCCAAGGGCTTGGTATACACGCTGGTCGACGGCGACCAGCCGGGCGCCATCATGAACCTGGTCAATTGGGCGCGGTTGCTGGGATTCGAAGTCGTGGCCGCCGGGCGCGGGACCATCATGCACGCCGACGATCGGGCGGGCACCCCGGACACGGTCCAGGAGCGGTTTGGGTTTACCGACGAGCAAATGGCGCGGCGGACCATCAACACGCGCATGTACAACTCGTTCAGGGACGGGACCAAGGCCCAGGTCGAGATGACCGCGCTGGCCAACATGACGGGTTTGGTGCCGGATGTGCGCGGCATGCATGAACGGTCTGTCAGCCGGGAACAGATCCCCGCCGTGTACTGCGGACGCGCAGCAGGCGGGATCCTGAGCCGCGAGGGGGTGGTGGAACTGGCCAACTCCGTGGACCCGGAGACTGGCGTACCCTTGACCAACGGCCTGGGCATGGGCGTGTTTGCCGTCTTCCGCGCGGAACACGGCTATGTGCAGGAGGACCTGCTGGACTACATGGGCTTCTGCGGCGGGAACGGCGACACTTTCCTGCTCTGGCGTCCGTATCACCTCGTGGCCGTGACCGCGCCCCTGACCATCATGCGCGCCGTGTTGATGGGCGAAGCGACGGGCAAGCCGGCCCCGCTGCCCGTGGCCGACGTAATCACCGTGGCCAAAACCGATCTCAAGGCGGGGACCGAACTGGACGGCGGCGGCGGATACACCGTGGTGGGCCTCAGCGAAAGAGCCGACGTGGCCGCTGCCCAAGGGCTCTTGCCCCTGGGCCTGTGCGCCGGGGCGCGGCTGCGGCGGCCGGTGGCCCGGGGCACGGCCATTGCCAGACAGGACGTCGACATGCCGCCACCCACGCTGTTGCATCGCCTGCGTGCCGAACAGGACCGGCGATCCGGTCTTCAGGGGAATTTGCCATGAATTACAACAGGCTTGGGTCTTCCGGGCTCAAGGTGTCGGAACTTTGCTTGGGCACCATGACCTTCGGCCAGTCCACGGATCACGCGGAGGCGACATCCATCCTGGACGCCGCGCTCGCGTGCGGCGTCAACTTTCTGGACACGGCCAACAGCTATGCCGATGCCCGATCCGAGTCGATGCTGGGGGAACTCTTGGGGGCGCGCCGGCAGGATCTGGTGGTCGCCACCAAGTTCTTCAACCCCATGGGGCCCGGCGTCAACGATTCCGGCATGTCGCGCCGGCATATCCTGCAAAGTGTGGAGGCCAGTCTCGGCCGACTGCGGACCGATTGGATCGATCTGCTCTACATCCACCATGTGGACGAAGAGACACCGCTCGAGGAAATGCTGTCGGCCCTGGACGATCTGGTTTGGCAGGGCAAGGTGCGCTACATCGCCTGCAGCAACTATGAGGCCTGGCGCATGACCGCCGCCTTGGGCCTGAGTGCGCGCTGTGGATGGCAGCGGTTCCAGGCCAACCAGCTGCAATACAGCCTGGTGGTCCGCGATATTGAGGAGGAACTGGTCCCTGCCTGCCTGGCCCAGGACGTGGGCGTCGTGACCTGGGCGCCGTTGGCGGGGGGATTTCTCACGGGCAAGTACCGGGCGGGCCAGCGCTCGCTCGAAGGAACCCGGTCCGCGGACGGATGGGCCTTTCCGTCCGTCTACTTCGCGGCGCAGGCCGATCAGGTCCTGGAAGCACTGTGCGACGTGGCTGCGTCGACCGGTGCAACACCGGCCAGGGTTGCCTTGAGGTGGGTCATGTCGCAGCCGGCTGTTGCCAGTTGCGTGGTGGGATGCCGCACCTTGGGACAGTTTGAGGACTCGGCGGGATTCGTGGACCTTGAACTTGATGCCAAGAGCCGAGCGCGATTGGACGAGATTTCCCGGCTTCGGCCCCGCTATCCCAAGTCCATGGAGGCCGGCATGCGCGAACGCAGGGCCGCCGCGGTGGGCCATGGCTCCTAATTCAAGACCGTCCGCGGCCGCTGTGACGCCGCCGACCGTCGCTCCGAACAGCCACACCTGGCAGGACACGCTGGCCTGGGCGGTGTCCTATGCGCTGAACCCGTTGATTTTGATGTCCCTGGTGTTCTTCCTGCCGTGGTCCCTGGCGCGGGACGGCCCCAGTCTCGTGTTCGCCGGAACTCACCTGGGGGCGCTGGTGGCCCTGTTTTCCGGCTATTGGGCCATTCTGCGGGTTAGGGGCAAGGACCTCGACCTGGAACTGAACCGCAGGGCGGACCGGGTGTTGCCGCTGGGCATGACCATCGCGGGGGTGGCCGTGGTTGGTCTCGTCATGTGGCGGTGGAAGGGCATCGGGTCCCACGTCTATACCGATGTCGCCGCCGCCGCCTGCTTTGCCGTGTTCTGGGCCATCACCACCCGGTGGAAGGTCAGCCTCCACTCGCTGGCGGTGTCGTTGGTTCTTGCGGCCCTTTTCTTCCTGCTGAACATCGGCCCTGCCTACCTGCCGTTGTTGCTTTTGCTGCCGTTGGTTGTGTGGGCGCGCCTGCACCTGCGCTTTCACGATCTGAGTCAGACCCTGGTGGGGATCCTGATCGGGGTGTCGATGGTATTCCTGTTCATGTGGCTGATGTCCGCCAACCCGCTCAATTTGACCGTGTAGCCGGACCGTCCGTGTCCGGCAGGGGCAGCGCGATGGTGAAGGTGATGCCGGGTCCGGGTTGGTTGTTCCGCCCCCATATCAGACCGCCGTGGGCGCGCATCGTGTGCCAGGCGAGCGACAGGCCCAAACCCGTGCCGGTGGGCGCTTGGCTGCCCTCAAGCTGATTGAGCCGTTCGAACACCCGGGCGATGGACGCCAGGGGAATGCCGGGCCCGGAGTCCCGAACCCCGATCATGACCATGGGCACCGGAGCCAGCCGGGCCCGTTCGGCTCCCGACAGGCTGGACGGCAGGCCCAGCTGGAAAGCGGGATCCGCATGGGGCAGCGGTCCGGTTTCGGTCGCAATGCCGATGGTGCCGCCCGACGGCGTGAACTTAATCGCGTTGCGCACCAGGTTGGTGAGGACCCGTGAAATCTTGGGCTGATCGACTGGCAGGCTCAGTTCCGGCACCCGTTCCAGGCGCAGCACAAGGTCGCTGGCCAGGATTTCCGCTTCGGCACTGTCGCAGAAGGCGGCGAGGAACGTAGGCAGGTGTGTGGGGCTGGGCGACACCGGGTTGAGGCCGGTCTCGATCAGATACAGGTCCATCAGGCCCTCCTGCAGCGCGTGCATCTCGCCTAGGGTGGCCAACAACCTTTGTTCGGGCGACGTGCGTCCGCCTGCCATCCCGGGGGATTCGGCCCCGTGGCGCGTCGCCTCCATCATTTCAACATTGGCCCGCATCTTAGCCAGCGCGTTGCGCATCTCGTGGGACAGGTTGCCGATGAAGTCCCTGTGGATTAGGCGGCTGCGCATCAGTTCGCTTGTGTCGAGGCAGGCCGTGTACCAGAGCTGTTCGCCATCCCGTCCGACCACCGGTTGGTGGATCACCAGAAGCGATTCCTTGCTGTCGTCGAACTCGCAGTTGGCCGCCAGGGGCATTCGGGACCCCACGGCTTCCCGCCAGGAGTCGTACACCGCCGGCCGCCGGTGAAACACGGCATCGACATGCAGAAGCTGCTGCCTCCAGGTCTCCGCCACATTCCAGAACCGGGCGGCCTCCGGGCTGATGGCGTGGACCAATCCGCTGGGCGATGCCGTGACCAGACCGTCCGCCAGGGTGTCCAGCATGTGCGCCAAGGCTCGGTTCTGGTCCTGGCGCATCGTTTCGCCGACCGCCGCGTCGGCCAGAACTTCCTCAATCTGCCGCTGCAGCCAGGACGGCCGCAGCGGGTCCGTCAGCGGCCGCTCCTTCATGCCCATCTCCCCGGAACGTTCCGCCAGTCGCTTGCCGGCCTGGAACCAGAGTTCCCGCTGGTAGGCCCGGACGGTCAGCCACGCGGCCACAGTGGGTACCAGCGCCAGGGCCAGGGAGGCGAAGAAACCGGGTGACGGAATGGCCGGGCTGGCCAACAGGAACCAGACCGTCCAAAGAACGGCCGCGGCCGCGATGCCGTATCGCAGCAGGCGCGCAGAGAAGGAATAGCCCACGTGGCCGGCCGTTTGCGGTCAGCCGCGGAAGCAGTAGCCCACACCGCGGATGCTGACGATCAACGGGTTGGCGGCGCGGGTATCGTGCAGCTTGCGTCGGATTCCGGAAACCTGGATCCGAATGTTGTTGCGGATGGAGGCCATGTCCGCGGAGGAATCCCCCCAGCAGTGGCGCCAAATGGCGACAAAGGTCATGTTGCGGCGCCGGTTGAGCATCAGGTACAGCAGCACCTTGAATTCCTGGGGCGAAAGATCGATTTGCCGCTCGCCGCGGGTCACGATTTGCCGATCCCGGTCCAGCTTCAAGTCGCCCGCGGCCAGGATGCTGTGGTCGTGTTCCGCGGCTTGCGGTTCGGTGTCGCGCCGGTTGGCGCTGTGGCGGGCCAACTGATATTCCACGCGCGCAATGAGTTCCTGTACGCCGAAGTTGCCCTTGATCAGGTAGTCGTCGGCACCCAGGCGAAATCCCAGGACCCGGTCCAGCTGGTCCGTGAAGTTGCCCGTGGCAATCAGAACGGGAACGTTGGAGACGGTTCTCAGTTCCCGCAGGATGTCCATGCCGCGCACCGGTTCGTTCTCCTGATTGTGCACGAGGTGCAGGTCCAGAATAACGAGGTCGGGGTTGACGTTGCGCGCCATGTCGTTGGCGGTGGCCCCGTCCATGACTCCCGTGACCCTGTGGCCGCCCTGTTCCAGGTAGTAGGCCCAGGTGTGCAGCAGGTCGGGTTCGTCTTCGATTATCAGAATGTGAGCCATGCGGGGAATGGGCCTTGTGTGTTGTTGAAGCGGGACACGGCGCAACCGACCTGTTCGGCTCAGCCCGACGGGGCTTCGCGGTCGGGCCGGAGCAGGGCGAGCAGTACCGGCAGGCAGCCGTAGTACCAGGCGAGCCACAGGGCCAACCACAACCCCAATGGGCCATCCCTCCAACCCTCCAGGTGAAAAAACCTCCATCGAAACGTGTGCCAGCCCTGGCTGAGGATGCGCAGCAGCGGCAGGCCGGAAGCCGGTTCCGCGTCCAAGGCGGCCAGTCGGGAGTAGGCCCGTTGCCGACCGTGGAATTCCTGCCAGCTGGCGTAGTTGTAGTGGAGCAGGGGTTCGGCCAACGACACCACCCGTCCGTCCACCCGTGCCTCCTCGTGGACCCTGGCCGCCTCCTGGTAGGAGACCCGATCCCTGCGCAGCAGCCGGAGCTGGAAGTCGGGATGGAATCCGCCGGCCTGCATGGTGTGTTCCATGATGATGTTGGAGCGCGGGATCCGCGCCGCGGCCAGGTCGTGCTCGTCGCAGCCGTCCCGAACGACGGCCAGAATCTCCTCGCCCAGCGCACGCGAGACCCGTTCATCGGCGTCCACGAACAGCACCCATTCCGCGGCAACCATGTCCAGGGCGGCTTGGCGCTGGCTCGCGTAGTCGTCGAAGGGACGTGCACAGACGCCGGCCCCCATGGCCCGGGCGATCGCCACCGTGCCGTCCCGGCTGCCGGAGTCGAGTACCAGAATCCGAGGACACCACGCCGCGAGCGAACGGACGCAGGCAGCAATCTCGGGCGCCTCGTCCAATGTCAGGACGACGGCCACCAAGTCGGGGGGCGGCAACTGTGCCGGACGGGTCACGAGGCAGGCGTCGAACGGCTGGGCAAAAGATCCGGACTGCTGTCGTCAGTGCAGATCGCGGTGCATGTACAGTTCGCCCTGACGGAATCCCCGCGCCGCGTAATACCCGCGGGTTCCGGTGGCCGCGATTACGCTCTGCCGTTCGAAGCCACAATCCGCGCTGAGGCGCGCGGCTTCGTTCAGGAGGCGACGACCGACACCGGCGTGCTGGGCGGCTCCC
>DAOUIC010000370.1:0-14876 GCA_034428255.1 Anaerolineales bacterium | reverse complement strand
CGTTGGCCGTCACCGCCTGTTCAAGAGCCAGATCGAGAGCCGAACCGGATGCGCCGGATGCGGTGTCCGTGGAAGATGCCCCCGCCGTCGGCATGGGCAGCCGGTTCGGCGAAGCGCCGATGCTGGCGGAGAGGGTCGCGGCTGGTGAACTGCCTCCGGTCGAGGAACGCCTGCCACCCCATCCGGAGGTGATTGTGCCAAGGGATGCGGTTGGCGAATATGGCGGTCAGTCCGTGGTGGCCATTGGCAGCGCCAACCATCTCTTCGGCGATCCCCAGGCCGTGATGGGAACCGAACTCATCCTGCGCATCGACGAGGACTTCAGCAGCATCCGCGGCGGCCTGGCCGAAAGCTGGGAGTTCAGCGACGGCGGCAAGACCCAGGTGCTGCACCTGCGCCAGGGCCTCAGGTGGTCCAACGGCGATCCCTTTACTGCGGATGATTTCATCTTCGCCTGGGAGGATCTTTGGAACAACGCGGAATTCGCCCCCGGCGGTCCGCCCGGCACTTGGAGCACCGGTTCCGGCGCCGACCGCAAGCACCTGACCATGGAGAAGGTGGACCAGTACACGATCCGCCTGACCTTTGAGCGGCCCTATCCTCTCATCATCCTGCACCAGACATTCTATGCCGGGGCGCAGGGCGGGTTGTGGCAGCCCTCCAACTACGCCAAGCAGTTCCACCCGAAGTACGCCGACAGGAACGACCTGGCCAAGATGGTTGAGGACGCCGGCTTCGAGACCTGGGATCAACTGTTGCGCGACCGGTGCCGCGTCGGCTCCACCATCCCGGCCCAGGTCGATCTGCCGGGCATGACCGCGTTCATCCGCGTCGATGACGCGCCCGACCACCACACCTACGAACGGAATCCCTACTACTGGAAGGTGGACACGGAAGGCAACCAGCTTCCGTACATCGATTCCACGCTGATCCACATTATCAGCGACCGCGAGGTCTCGCTGGCCAGGTTGATTGCCGGGGAACTGACCTTCTCCGGTCGGCAGGCCCAACTCAAGGACATGGAGTTGTACGGGCAGAACATCAACTCGGCCGGCATCAAGATCAAGATGTGGAGTTCCACGTTCCCCGGCAAGATCGTGATCGTGCCCAACCACACGGCCAAGGACGCCAACCTCCGGACCTTCTTCCAGAACAGGGATGTGCGCCACGCCCTGTCCGTGGCCCTGGACCGGAGCGACATCAACAACACCGTCTACTTCGGCCTGGGCAAACCGCGCCAGTGGGCGGTCTGGCCCAGTTCCAAGTACTACCGGGAAGGGGACGAGGACCATTGGGCGCAGCACGATCCGGACATGGCCAACCAGTTGCTGGACGCGGCCGGCTACGACCAGCGGGATGGCGACGGCTACCGTCTCCATCCGGACGGTTCCCGGATTGCCTGGCGTTGCCAGCTGGACACCGAGCAGGCCGATGTGGTCGATGTCTTCGAGCTGGCTGCCGAACAGTGGCGGAATGTCGGCCTGGAAGCCATCCTCGAGCCGATCAACCGGTCCCTGCTCAACGAACTCGTGGCCGCCAACGATATCGAGATGTCCGGCTGGGAAGGCGACATCTCGGATATCACCTGGGTCTGGACCTCGCGCCTGAACCATCCCAGCCACGGCAACGTGCGCTGGGGCCGGGCCTGGCAGCTGTGGTTCAACGGCGACACGGACAACGAACTCGCCGAGGAACCGCCCGAAGAGGTCAAGTATGTGGATGCCCGGTGGCAGGACATGATCAACGCCCTGACCGACGAGGAGCATGTGGCCATCGCCCGTGAGCTGTGGGACTGGTTCTACGACTACCTGCCCGGTTTCGGCACGGTCGGCATTCCCAAGCCGGTCGTGATGAAGCAGAACTTCACCAACTTTCCCGACGATGGTGTCTGGGGTTTCAGCGTCATTCGCGCAGTCCCGGTCAACCCGGAACAGTTCTTCTTCAAGAGTTGAGTTTGTGGGCACGGGGTTCCCCGGCCGGCCTGGTTCATGGGGGCGTGGGGGTCCTGACAGGAACGTCCCTTGCCATGCAGATGCCCCTGGCCCGCGGATCGGTCGGCCCGAAGAATCGGACTTGGTGGACACGGGGGACGGCCATCCGGTGCGCTGCCTGCGCACGGCGGAGTTGCATCTGGCCGGCGCGTTGAATTGACCGTTGGCCACGATGCTGGTATATTCCGCACTCCAATTTTTGCGGAACACCCTTGCATCGGTAAAGGGCCGTCCCGTACGCTCCCCAACAGACAATAAAAATGGCCGACACCGACAACACCGCCGCGCGTCCGGATACCGAACCCGCAGCCGACACAGCCCTTCCCAAGGCCAAACCGAAGTCAGCCCGAAAACGGACCGCGGGATCCCGCACGCGCCGCGCCGCCAAGGGTACCGAGACCAAAGCCAAGGCCAAGGTCGGGGCCAAGAAGAGAGCGTCCGGCGCCAAAACCAGGGCCAAGTCGGCCAAGGCCAAGGCTCCGGCCAGGAATTCCTCTTCCGTAGCCACTGGGCAACCGGTCGTGCGCAAGCTTACCAAGGCGCAGAACCGCAAGACCCTGCAGGCGGAGTTGGAACGGGTTCAGTCCGAACTGGCCGACCTGCGCTCCACCTTCGACGGCGAAGTGGACATTGATCCCGAGGAAGGCGACGTTGAGGTGGCCGAGCGCACCAAGAACATCTCGTTGATTCAGATGCTCGAAACCCGCGAGCGCCAATTCCTGGATGCGTTGCAGTCGGTGGAGTCCGGCGAATACGGCAAGTGCAAGCGGTGTCGGGAGGCCATCAACCCGGAACGCCTCCAGGCCATTCCCGATGCCAAGTACTGCATCCGCTGCCAGGAGCTGGTGGAACGATCCCCCACTCGCCTGTTCTGAATCTTTCCCAGGTCGCCGGGCCGACAATCCACCAAAGGCGCATGGCGGTCCGTCTCTCCGGCCACCCGTTGGTCCAGCACAAGTTGACCCGCCTGCGGGATGTTGGCACACCGCCGCCGGTGTTCCGCCAGCTGGTGCAGGAAATCGCCATGATGCTGGCGGTGGAGGCGACCCGCGATCTGCCGCTCGCATCGACGGTCGTGGCCACGCCGCTGACCACGATGTCCGATGCGCCGGTGTGTCGGACGCAAATCTCGCTGGTGCCCATCCTGCGCGCAGGGCTGGGCATGCTGCCCGGGGCCCTGGCCCTCCTGCCCGATGCCAACACTTGGTTGATCGGCCTGGAACGAGACGAGGAATCCCTGGAGCCCCGTACGTACTACAGGAAGATCACGTCCCCCAAAACGACCGACCTGTGCCTGGTCCTGGATCCGATGCTGGCCACCGGCGGATCCCTGTGTGCGGCCCTGGCGACACTGAAGGAGGAGGGAGTGCGGAACCTGCGCTATTTGGGTCTGGTGGCCGCACCCGAAGGCATCGCGGCCGTGGAGCGGAGCCACCCCGACACGGATCTCCACATCGGCGCCTTGGACGAGCGGTTGACGGGGGATGCCGACGTTCTGCCCAACGGCTATATCTGGCCGGGCCTGGGCGATGCCGGCGATCGCCAGTTCAGAACCGGGTGAGATTTGCTGCCGAAGCCGGCACGACCGACCACACTTCGTTACGTGGAGACCGCAAGCGCGCGGTCGATCGCCTCCAGTTCGTCCGATGCGAACTCCAGGTTCCGGAGGGCCGCAACGTTTTGGTGCAGTTGATCCGGGCGGCTGGCTCCGGTCAGGACCGAACAGACAACCGGTTGCCGCAGAACCCAGGCCAGCGCCATCTGGGCCAGGGACTGGCCGCGGCCGGCGGCGAGGGCGTTCAGGTCGCGCAGGACGGCCACGGTCTTGTCGGTGATGCGCTCCGGGGTCAAGGTGGAATGCGGATCGGCAGCCCGTGAATCGTTCGGGATGCCGTCCAGGTACTTGCTGGTCAGCATCCCCTGGCTGAGCGGCGAGAAGGCAATGCAGCCGATGCCTTCCGCGGCCATGGCCTCGAATACCCCGTCCGTTTCGTAGTCCCGGCGCAGCATGTTGTACGGAGGCTGGTGGATCAGGCAGGGGGTGCCCAGTTCCCGAAGGATGCGGGCGGCTTCCAGCGTGCGCTGCGCATCGTAGTTGGAAATGCCGGCATACAGGGCCCGGCCGCTGCGGACGGCGGTGTCCAGGGCACCCATGGTTTCGGCCAGGGGCGTGTCGGGATCCATACGGTGGCTGTAGAAGATGTCGACGTAGTCAAGCCCCATCCTATGCAGGCTTTGGTCGAGGCTGGTCAGCATGTGCTTGCGCGAGCCGAAATTGCCGTAGGGACCCGGCCACATGGCATAGCCGGCCTTGGTGGAGATGATAAGTTCATCGCGCCAGGTACCCAGTTCCTGTGCCAGGATGCGCCCGAACGTTTCCTCCGCGGCTCCGGGGGGCGGGCCGTAGTTGTTGGCCAGGTCGAAGTGGGTGATGCCCAGGTCGAAGGCTGCTTGCACCAGGCTGCGGGCATTTTCGTAGGAGTGAAACGTTCCGAAGTTGTTCCACAGCCCCAGTGAAACAACCGGCAGCCGCAGACCGCTCCGGCCGCAACGCCGGTACTTCATGCTGCCGTAGCGATGGGAGGCGGGTGTGTAGGGCATGCGCAGGGAGTTTCCTTCTGGACGGGAATGGGATCCCGGGAATCCCCCGCATCGCCGGGCCGTCCGACTTGGTGCGGAGGGCAGCGGTCAGTTCGGGCCGCTCTCCGGACTGCGACGGACGGATAGGTGTGCCTGGTCGTCCGCGTGGTAGCTGCTGCGCACGAGCGGGCCGCTTTCGACCCAGCGAAAGCCGCGGCGTTCCCCTTCCGCCCGCAGGTCGTCGAATTCGTCCGGGTGCACATACCGATCCACCGGCAGATGGAACCGGCTCGGCTGCAGGTACTGGCCCATGGTCAGGATCTCAACGTCGTGGGCGCGCAGGTCGTCCATGACGGCCAGCACTTCCCGACGGGTTTCCCCCAGGCCCAGCATCAAGCCGGACTTGGTCACCGCGCGCCCGTCCAGTTCCTTGGCCCGGTGCAGCAGTTCCAGGCTTTGTTGGTACCGGGCCTGGGGGCGCACCGTCCGGTACAGGCGCGGCACCGTCTCGATGTTGTGGTTGAGAATCTCCGGGCGGGCTGCCAGCACCTTGGCCAGGGCCTCGCGGCTGCCTTGAAAGTCCGGGATTAGCACCTCGACCGTACAGCCCGGGACCAGTGTGCGAATCCAGTGGATGCTTTCGGCGAACACCCAGGCACCGCCATCCGGCTGTTCGTCCCGGTTGACACTGGTCAGGACGGCATGGTTCAGCCCCATGGCCTGCACGCTTTCGGCCACGCGCCGCGGTTCGTCCGGATCCAGTTCGCTGCCCCGACCGGTCTTGATCTTGCAGAACCCGCAGCTGCGCGTGCAGGTGTCGCCCATCAGCAGGAAGGTGGCCGTGCCCCGCGCCCAGCATTCGGCGAGGTTGGGGCACAGGGCCTCTTCGCACACGGTGTGCAGCGACTGGCCGCGAAACAGGTTGCGCAGTTCCCGCACCTTCGGACTGTCGGCGGGACGCACCCTCAGCCAGGAAGGCCTGCGCCCGCGCGTCAGGTTGCCTACGGCGGTAGGCCTTGCCTCAAGGGCGATGGCTTGGCTGGCAGGAGGCTTGTTGGACAGGGTCATGCGGTTTTGGCAAGGCCGCGGTCGGAGCGCACCAGGCGCAGGGCCGCCGTGCAGGTACCCAGCAACAGCCAGTACAGGGCGGACATGTGAGGATACAGCAGGTTGATGTAGAAGTGGTCGAAGATGCCGGTCATGACCAGGCCGATGACTGCGCCTGTCAATCCCAGTACCCAGGGTTCCAGCGGATGTCCGCGCCACGGGGTTCCCGGGAATTGAAGCAGTGGGGCCAGCAGGATGCCGCAGAACAGCAGCAACGCCGGAACTCCCATCATCGAGGCTACGGCCAGATAGACCATGGACACGCCCATCTCCAGGTCCACGCCGGGGGGGCCGAAGAAGCCAATGCCGGTCCAGGGCCACTCCCGCACGATTTCCAGGGCGTTGGCGTACTCGGTCAGGCGCATGCGCGTGGCCAGGTCGCGGCCCATCAGGCCCTCCGCCAGACGCCGGACATAACCTTGGGTCTGGGGCAGCAGGACCAGCAGCAGGGCCAGTGCTCCGCCCGCCGGCAGCAGGATGCGATGGCGGAACACCGCCAGGAACAGTCCGATGGTCCCGATGGCCAGGAGGGCATTGCGGCTGTAGGTAAGGTAGGTTGCGGTTGCCACTATGGCCAGGGCCAGACAGGCCGCGATTTGCACCGTGGGCGACTGCCACCGGAAGAGGAAAGGCAGCAGGACTGCGGCGGTCAGCACGCACACGGCACCCAAGAGGTTGGGGTCCGTGGACAGGCCGATGGCCCGCATGGCCTCCAAGGGGTTGTCGTTGATGTAGCGCAGGGCGGCATGCCCCTCCGGGTAGTCGAATACGGTCAGGCTGCCCAGGATGTCCGCGGCAGCCGTTCGAGGCACAAGGTAAAGGAAGAGTGCAGCCAGGGCCGCCATGGTGCCGCCGACGGCCAGCGCGGTCACCATGATGCGGATGCGGCGGGCGGTGGTCAGGGTCGTCAGCGCCACCGGAAACAGCATCAGGCCCATGAGGTACTCGGCGGTCTTGCGGACCTCAAAGGCGGACGGCGTCTCGAAGTTGAAGCCCCAGAATACGGCGGCCGTGTACAGGAGCGCGAACAACAGGACCGGGGCCACGCTGAACAGGTGGACCGGCTCCAGTTCCCCCCTGATGCCGGCTACCGCCCAGCGCACCAGCACCAGGCCCACGGCGATATTGAGGAGCGAAGGTTTGAGGCCGAAGTCCATCGGCAGCACGGCGAAGGGCAGGAGAACGGCGGTGAGTACCACGGCCGAAAGTCCGCAGTCGGGCCAGCGCAGGGATGCCGCCAGCACGGCACCGGCCGCAACCAGCACCACGACGGCCGTGGCGTGGCCGGCCGCAGCCAGGCCGGTCGCGAGCAAAGCCGCCGCGCCAACTGCCGCCAAGGCAACAACCGGCCCCCATGGATAATGCGACGGTGTAGAACCTGCGGTATGGATCGTGAAAGTTGAGCCTTGGAGACTTAGCACGGGTATGGATCCGGGAACGGCAACGCGTACAGTACGGATTGTCCGACTGACAAGGAGGCAGCAAGCATGCAGGACGAAAGCAAGGCGGCACTCAGGCCCGACACCCTGAATGAACAGGTGGGTGTTCTGGTTCGGCGGGAGATTGAAGCCCGCATCTTGGGTCCCGTGATAGATGTGTTCGCGGACGCGTTCGGACGGGAACGGGTCCTGGAACTCGTGCGATCCACTATAGTGGAAATTGCGCGCAGCCAAGGCCGCGCCATGCGGATGACCGGCGACGGCAACGACCTGGAGGCTTTTGCCGGGACCATGGAGGCCTGGCAGCGCGGCGGTGCCCTGGAGACCGATACCCTGACCAGTACCGGGGATATACTCGACTTCAACGTGACCCGGTGCCGCTATGCGGAGATGTACCGCGAGATTGGCATGGAGGAACTTGGATCAATTCTGTCGTGTGCCCGCGACTACGCCCTGATCGAGGGCTACAACGAATCCGTGGATCTGGCGCGGACCCGGACCATCATGGAAGGCGCCTCCCATTGTGACTTCAGGTACCGTCTGCGCGCACCGGTGGATCTGGAGGCCTGACGGCTTAACACACCTGGGCGGCGGCTGGGGCCGGGATCCGGGGCCGGCCATCCGCGGGTTCACCAAACGGGTCGTCGCTCTGGCGACGCCAGACCTGCACGAACGCCACCATCTCGCGGTACCGTATGCGGGCGACTCGCAGTGCCGGTTCGGTGTTCATGCTCTCGGCGGTCCTGGCAACGAATTCGAGCGTATAGGCCTCGGCCAGCTCCAGACGCTCCGTCTGCGAAAGGTGCATGGCCCGCGCCGTACCCAGAATGTGGGCCAGTTGCGGAACACCGAGCTTGGTGAGCTTGTCCGCATCCCACAGAATCGCCGCCTCAATGGGTTCCAGCGGCTGGTCCCTCCGTCCCGACGAAAATCCCTCATGCAGGCGAATGGCGATGTCCACGGTTCCGATCTTGTGCTGCGGAAAGTCCGTTGCCTTCAGAACCCGTACGGCCTCGGCCGCCCCGCGCCGGCCGTGCTGGTCCTCCAGCTTGCGGATGTCGTGCAGCCAAGCCGCGGCCACGCAGGCATCTTCGTCCGCACCCAGTCGCCGGGCCAGCATCCTCGCATTCTCGACCACGTCCTTGACGTGTTCCCAGCGGTACCGGTACGGCAAGGGCGCATCGGCCGGCAGGTTCCAGTCCAGCTCCTCTTCCTGGCGGGACCGCTTGTCTGCCAGGGCACGGCAGAGGTTCTCCCAGCCCTGACCATCGCTGCACGGCAGGGATTCGTCCCTGTAGCCTGACTCGGGGGCAGTCATCAGAGACTAATTCTCCGGGCCCGCATGATTCCGCGCATGTAGCCCAAGGCATAGGCCATGCCCGCATGCCAAGGGGCTTCGCAGGCCATCTGCGGGGTGTGGTCCGGGATCAGGACACCATCGAAGTTGTTGGCGGCCAGGATGGCCACGATGCGCTCCATGTCCACGTCGCCCTCGTCCACGAACACCTCGTGGTACCGGGGCACCTTGCCCCGGACGTTGCGGAAGTGCACGTAGCCGATGGCATCCTGTTGGCTGTACTGTTCGGTGAACGCATAAATGTCGCCCTCGGTCATCTCCGCCAACGAACCCACGCAGTATTCCAGCTTGTTGCTGGGGCTGGCGTGCAGGTCCAGCACGTTCTGGTACATCCGGGGCTGGTACACGAGGCGTGCGGTTCCGCGCAGCGTGGGCATCGGCGGGTCGTCGGGATGCAGGGCCAGGACCACGCCGGCTTCCTCCGCCACCGGCAGGACCTCCTTCAGAAACCGGTCCAGGCGCGACCACAATTCCTTGCGGCCAACCGCCGAAACCGTGCCGTCCGGAGCCTCCGGGTCGTAGGTCATGTTCCAGATGGTGCCGTTGGCAATGGGCGTCTCCTGCGGGCCGTCCGGACCCAGGAAGCCGACCGACTCGGCACCGCCGCGGGCCCAGGGGCCTTCCACATGGCCCCAAACACCGGCGATGCTGAAGTTGTAGCCCATGACCGGGATGCCGACTTCCCCGAGATTGCGGACGATGGCCTGAATCGTTTCGATCTGTTCGTCCCGTCTGGGACCGTCCAAGAGGATGTCGTACCAGTGGGCGGGACTGAAGTTCTCCAATGCCGCCAGTTCCAGGCCCTCGGCCTGAATGCTCCGCCGCAGGCCGGAAAGGGACTCGACGGACCAGGGTTCGAGATCCGGATCGGCCCAGCCCCAGCCGTCATCCTCCTGGGTGGGAATGCGCGGGCCGTCGCTGAAATAGTCGGTCAGGTGGGCCACAATGTGGGAAGCGCCTGCTTGTCTGGCGAAACGGAAATTGTCCTTGTGCAGCATGTGTCGGTAAAGACCAAGGCCCAGTTTCATTGCGGAATGGCCACCTTAGTTTGTGTTCGGCGGGAGGTGCCGCGGGCAAGACGGGAATTGTAACGATCGAGGTCTGTGACCGACGGGAAGTCCTGTGTCCACGGGCAAGATCCCTGCAGAAGAAGTTCACATTGTGTCCACATTTGGTTTCTAGACTGGCTGCAGTGAGTTGGACACCGCGGCTATCTCCGGAGCACATTCCGGGGTGCTGCGGACCCGTCCATCCGATCCCGTCGCAACAGGATGCAATTCATGGTTACCAAGTTGAAGTCCCAAGCCGGCCGCTGTCTGGGGCTGGCCTTCGCCTCATTCTTTGTCTTCACCCTCCTGATGTCGGGCTCGGCCCTGGCACAGGCGCGACACGATGGGGAACAGGAGACGTCCGTCAAGGATGAATTCCTGGCCGAAGCCCATGCCGCCGCTGCCGAACTCGGCGCCGAGTTCGGGCTGAGTCCCGACGATGCGGCCTCGCTCGTCGACATAATTCTCTTCACCGTGCCGGATGTCGTACCGGAAGCCAACATGCGCTGGCTGATGGCGGATCTGTCCGCGACCTACGGCCTTGAACCGCGGGAGCTCTTCGGCTTTCTGCAGCTGTACGGTGCCGAACTCATGGCAATTGGCCAGGACCACGGTCTGGTTCCCGACCGCGGCGCACACCCCTCATTTGGACTTCGGTCCGCCGATCTTGCCGGAAGCGGTCCGACCGGACCGCGCAGCCGGTGGCAGATGGAAGGCAGGGAATGGCAATACGGCCCTCGCGGCTATCGGGGGATGGGTTCTGAACGCGGACCTGTCTACGGACACGGTCCGGAACGGTCCGGCATGGTCCGTGCCGATGCCATGCGCTACCGGTTCCAGCAAATGCACGCGGAATTCCACATGCGGGCAGCCGCGCAGCGGTATCGCATGAACCCGAGGGCGTCGGGATGGAAGACCGAACAGGAATATGCATACCATGCAGCCCGGGACCAGGTTGCCGCCAAGAGCTGGGATGGACCCGGTCACAAGGACGCCATGTATGACAAGCGCGGAGGCCCCGAGGCTTGGGGCCGGTATGGCGATATGGATGCCGCCAAGGTCCGTAGGCACACGAGCAAGGAAGCGGACAGCATCCATCTCAAGCGTAGAGGCGTCGAGGAAGGGAACCTGCCCAACAAGGAACGTTTCACGTCTGAAGGTGTCTGGCACGATGGCAACGGACCCGGTCGCAACCACGGCAAGCCCGGCGACGCGGAGACCTGGGAACGGTTCGACAAGCGCACACTGGTTCCCGGAAAAGCCCGGCGCGCCACCGACACTTCGGACCGCATGCGGTTGGACCGGACTCGCTTCGATGAACATCCGGATGGCCGGATGCGCGGTCGCCAGCCGGACTTCATGGACGAGGACGGCATGGACGTGTCCGTCGAGCCCTTGGTTGGAGTTTCCGAGCCCGATATGATGGGCCTGGAACACAACGTGGCGGCCATGGTTCCGGTTGTGCTGGACGTGGTCGGATCCGCCATCGTGGAGTCGCTGGCCGAAGCGACCGGCGTACCGGAGGCGGAGATGGAGGCCATGGTTGTGCAGGCCCTCCTGGAGGGACTGGATGCGGCCATGGGCGAAGGTCTGATTACACAGGCCGATGCCTTCGACATGCTGATGTTGCTGACCGCGGCGGACGCCATGGAGCAGTAGACAATCCGGGGCTGCATCGGAAGCATTCAAGGCCCGGCCGCCATCTCCTGGCGGCCGGGTTGTGTTTTGATTGACAGGCGGATTCACCATGGCCCAACACCTGCTCGTCGTCGACGACAACGACCAAATCACAAACTTGCTCCGCCAGTATTTGCAGGCGCAGGGATACGCTGTCGACGTGGCCGGGGACGGCGTTGAGGCCTTGGCGCGGATCGCGGACCGGCTGCCGGACTTGATTCTGCTGGATGTGATGATGCCCCGCATGGATGGCTTTGAATTCATGCAGGCGTTGCGCCGACAGCATGCCGTGCCGGTTATTTTCCTGACCGCGCGGCTGGATGAAGTCGACCTGCTGACCGGGTTCGGCTACGGGGCCGACGACTACCTGACCAAGCCGTTCAGCATGAGCGAGTTGGCCGCGCGCGTGCGCGCGGTACTCCGCCGCGCACAGGATTCCCGGTCCCGGGACGAGGTGGTGCGCAGCGGCGACATTGAAGTGGATCGCTCCCGCTTTGAGGTGCGGGTCCAATCCCGGCCGGTGAACCTGACCCGTACGGAGTTTTCCCTGTTGGAGGCCCTGGTGGATGCCGGGGGCCGGGTGCTTTCCCGGCCCCAGTTGCTCGAGCACATGTTCGGCGATGCGCCCGGGATGACCGACGGCTTCGAGCGTACGGTGGATGCCCACGTTAAGAATCTGAGAGCCAAGCTGGCCCGCGAGGTCGATGGTCAGGTCATTGTTGAGACGGTGTACGGTGTCGGCTACCGCCTCCGGGAGGGTGGGGGACCGTAGGCATGTCGCTCGGCAGCAAACTGAGCATCGCCTTTGTCGCAATTGCCTTCCTAGGCATTCTCGTGGCCGGCGCCCTTGGCATTTGGAACACGGTCGAGTTCCACGATCGCAAGGACTTCGAGGCGCAGGCCCTGCCGTTCCTCCTGGACGAGGTGTTGACCCATTACCAGGCCCACGACGAATCCTGGGAGGAGGCCGGCGAACTGCCCTTGCCGGGGTATGTGCTGCTGTTCGACAAGGACCAAAAGTGGCTGGGGAACGGCCGCCGCGGACCGGCGCAGAAGCTGCTTGGCCCCTTGCGCGGGTACGGAGTTCCCGCCCAGGCCATTGTCTTGGATGGCGAAGTGATCGGATTCCTGAAGGTGACTCGCCGGCCCAAGGAGTTGGGCGGGGGAGCCGAAGTAACCTTTTTCCGGGAGGAGCCCGCCTTCCTTGAGAACAAGCCCGAAGCCAGGGAACGGCATCGGGAACGATGGCCGATTCCGTTCTGGGGCTTTGGCGCCATCCTGTTGGCGGCCGGCGTGTCCGGCGTAGTTGTCAGCCGGCGGATCGTCAGGCCGCTGCACGAACTGACGGAGGCCACCGCCTGCGTGGCCTCCGGCAAACTGGACCATCGGGTTCCCGTGCGGTCGCAGGACGAGTTGGGCATGCTGGCGGAGTCGTTCAACTCCATGAGTCGGAAGCTGGCCGAGTCGGAGCAACGGAAGCGGCAGATGACCCAGGACGTGGTGCACGACCTGGCACAGCCAATCGTGGTCATCCGCGGGTTGGCCGAAGCCATGCGCGACGGAGCCATCCCGACCACGGACGAGAACATGGACACAATCTTTCAGGAGGCCGGCCGCATGGAAGGGCTGGTGCGGGGCCTGCACGTTCTGGAGCAGTTGGACTCGGGACGCCTGCAGCTGTCCAGGGAGCCCTTGGCACCGGCGCATCTGGTGGAACGGCTGATGCGCATGTACGCTGGGCAGGCGCAGAGCGCCGGCATTTCCCTGGTTGCACGTGTCGATCCGGTTTTGCCGGTGCTCGACGTGGACGAAGAACGCCTGATCCAGGCGCTTGGCAACATCGTGGCGAATGCCTTGGCCCATGCCCCGGCGGACAGCGACATCGAGATTCGGGCCCAGTCCGGTTCGGGTGGAGGGGTTGAACTATCCGTGACGGACGGTGGACCGGGTGTGGAGGAGGAGGACCTGCCCCGAATCTTCGAGCGGTTCTACCGGGCGGACAAGGCGCGCATGCAGTGGGATGTCGAAGGTTCGGGCATTGGACTTGCCATCGTGCGCTCACTGGTCGAGGCCCATGGCGGCAGGGCCTTCGCGGCCAACGTCGAACCAACCGGGCTTCGGGTATCCGTTTGGTTGCCGCCGCCACCTTGGCCATCCTCGGCTGGTCGAGCCGAAGGAAGTTGACCAAATGCCAACACAACCCCCGATTCACGGCTGTTGTTCTCATGTATAATCGGTGTCACGAACTCAGTCGATTGACCGAATTCGCAATACAGGAATAGGAGAGTTCAGGTGGTTACATTGACGGCAACGGCCGCGGAACGGCTGCAATCGGTCATGTCCGAGAAGGGCATGGATGAAAGTCACGGCCTGCGCGTGTTTGTCAAGGGCGGTGGTTGCGGAGGCATGCAGTACGGCATGACCTTCGACAAGACCACCCGGGACGGGGACGACATCACCGAACAGCACGGCATGAACGTGCTTGTGGATCAGACCAGCCTCTTCTACGTTGACGGGGCCTCGATCGACTATCAGGATTCCCTAATGGGCGGCGGGTTCCACATCGAAAACCCCAATGCCGTCAGCTCCTGTGGCTGTGGCAGTAGTTTCCGCACGGCGGACAGCCATGCGGGCGCGGCCCAGGGCGGGGGGTGCGGCCACGGCTGAGCCTGGTCCCATGGCCCGCTCGGCGCGCACCGAGAGCCATGTCTGATCCGGTGCGCGCCCGAATCTACACGGTGCGGGAAGCCCGCGCCGCTCTGCCGCGCGTGGTGGCCCTGATGGAGTTGGTCCAGGCCGCGCGCGGGGAAATCATGGAGTTGCGGCCCAAGGTTTGGCCGTTTCTCCGCCGCCGGATCGGCAACGGCGGCAACGCCCACATTACCGATTTGACCGAACAGTTTGCACGCCTGGATGGTGCCGTGCGCCAAATCATGGCCATGGGCATCCTGGTTAAGGACGTCGACAAGGGAATTCTCGACTTCCTGGCCATGCGACACGGCCGGCGCGTGTACCTGTGCTGGCAGCACGGCGAGGAGACCATCGACTACTGGCATGACATTGATGCCGGGTTCGCGGGCCGGCAGCCAGTAATCGAGTCGGAATTCGACGACTTTGAATGAATGACAGCCGGCCACCGGCAAAGGCAAACGACATCCCATGCCCAACCAGTTCAACGCGCCCGAGATCGGCGTAACCGAAGTTGACATGCGACGGCAGAGAGGCGACAGTTTCCTGCTGGTGGATGTGCGCGAAGCCGACGAACTGGAAGTGGCGGCCATCGCGGGGGCCACCCATGTGGCGCTTAGCGACCTGAGGGATCACGGCGAATCCGCCATTCCGCAGGCAATGCAGGACAAGGACGTGGACTGCGTCCTGTTTTGCCACAAGGGTGTGCGCAGTGCCAAGGTCACCGCCTGGTTGATGGAGCGCGGTTATACCAATGTGCGTTCGATGGACGGCGGCATTGATGCCTGGTCCGTCCTGGTCGACGAGGAAGTGGACCGCTATTGATGAGATACGGCCGCGTGCGCCGAGTATCGGACTGGGTGCTTCGCCTGCGGTCTTAAATGCGATTTGGGTGTTGCACCACCGCGGCAGCCGCGTGGGCTGAGTGATCGACAACATTGCCAGCTTACCAGCGGGTCCGACGACTAACGGGAAAGCTGCGGAATGG
>DAOUIC010000369.1:0-5481 GCA_034428255.1 Anaerolineales bacterium | reverse complement strand
ACACCCGACAGAGCACTGGTCAGGATGGGTCCGCCGCGGTAGAAGGCGTGCTTGTACATGGCCTGCCAGTGGTGGACCACGCGCGTGGGATCCTGTCCAATCAGATAGGGCTCCAGTTCCGCCACCGCCTGGGCCACGGTCAGCGCCCGGCCTTCCAGGATGGGCTCGCCCAGGCCCACCAGTCCGGAGTCCGTATGGATCTTCAGGAACAGCCAGCGCGGCCGAACCGGAAACGTTTCAAGGCGCGTGATTTTCATGGCGGACACACCTCCCCCGCCAGCGGACGTGTGAGCGCCCTGGGTCATTTGGTCGAGAAGGTCGCGCATGGCTGTTCGGGGTGCCTTGTTGAGTCAATCCGTCACTTCAGCGTGATATTATGCGGGTCGTCGGACGGGCCATGCACTGTACTCTGCCGCGGATTTTCCGCCTGATGCCTGGCGATCTGCTTGAGTTCGCCAAGTGGCCGCATGCCGTTTTCCAGCCACCATCTGGTTACCTGATTCACGAACCTCGCTCGACGATAGATCCGTACCCCGCGCCATTCAACAGCCCCCGCCGGGTTCGAACCCGGCCCCGCGGGCTCCCCCAAAGCTCCATAGACCCTAATCTCCGAACGCCGGCGGTGCTCGCTGCTTCGGATACCACCCTTGTCAACATACCTGCCACCTGCCGCGCGCGGAGAAAACATGCGCATCCTCTACATTGACATTGATTCGCTGCGTCCGGATCACCTGTCCTGTTACGGCTATCATCGCAATACATCGCCCAACATCGACGCGATCGCGTCCGAGGGAGTCCGCTTCACCAACTACTACGCCTCCGACACGCCCTGCCTGCCCAGTCGTACCGCCCTGTTCACGGGCCAGTTCGGCATCCGCACCGGCGTGGTCAACCACGGGGGCCTGTACGCCGACATGGCGCCCCAGGGTGCAGGACGCGCGTTTCGGTCCCGGCTGGCACAAGGGACGCTTGCCAGCGCCCTGCGGCAGGCCGGCTACCACACCGCCAGCATCAGCCCGTTCCCGAACCGGCACACGGCGTACCAGGTCTGGTACGGATTCAGCGAAACCTACGACACGGGCGGCAACGGCCTGGAAAACGCGGACGAGATGTATCCCCCGGCCAAGCGCTGGCTCGAAGCCAACGGCCGCAACGACAACTGGTTCCTCCACGTCAACTTCTGGGATCCCCACACCCCCTACGACCACCCCGAAGACTTCGGCAACCCATTCGCCGACGACCCGATGGATCCCTGGATTACCCAGGATCTGATCGACCGCCAAAACGCCTCCTACGGGCCGCACAGCGCCACCGAAGTGCCCGGGCTGAACGACCGCCTGTCCCCGGTCTCCACCATGGGTGTGGGCCGCATCAAGACGCTGGCGGATGCCAAGGCCCACATGGACGGCTACGACACGGGCATCCGGTACGCGGACCACTACGTCGGCAAGCTAATCCAGGATCTGAAGGACCTCGGCATCTACGAGGAGACGGCCATCGTCATTTCGGCCGACCACGGGGAGAACCACGGCGAGCTCAACGTGTGGGGCGACCACCAGCTCGCCGACCACATCACCAACCGGGTGCCTCTCATCGTGCGCTGGCCCGGGGTTACCAACGGACAGGAGGGGACGGTCCGCGGCCAGTTCAACTACAACGTGGATCTGCCGGCCACGCTCATGGACCTGGTGGACGGCGAGTGTCCCGACTTCTGGCAGGGCCAAAGCTTCGCCGGCGCACTCGGTGCGGACAGTGGCGGCGAACGTCCCTATCTCGTACTCAGCAACGGTGCCTGGAGCTGCCAGCGCAGCGTGCGCTGGGACGACTGGCTCCTGATCCGGACCTATCACACCGGCCTCAAGGATCTGCCGGCCTACATGCTGTTCAACCTGGCCGACGATCCCCATGAGCAGCACAATCTGGCCGCAACCCGCCCCGACATTCTGGGGGCCGGGCTCTTGCGTCTGGACCAGTGGATGGGGGATCAGATGGGAACCGCGGAGCGCGGCGATCCCTTCTGGGGGGTGATGGCCGAAGGTGGTCCCCACCATGCCAACACCAACCATCCCTACTGGCCCGAGTACCTGGAGCGCCTGCGCGCCACCGGACGGGCAGGCCATGCCGACAATCTCGCTCAATACGGCGGACGCCCCATCCACTCCGGATTGGAAACATAGGCGCCGCCGCTCTGTTTGATCATCAGCCAACCACCTTGAAGGGGGACGTCAGCCCCAATGCCCAAATCCCGGTTGACCGCCGTCTGGTGCGAAATCCAGCAGTTGTCCGACGCGCTGCAGGCATTTGGCCCGGACGTGGAGATTCTGGTTCCCGACAAGGGACACCCGGACCCCGTTGCCACGGCTGTCGAAGCCCAGGCCATCCTGGCCAGTTCGGGCCTTCGCTACAACAAGGAAGTGTTCCGACGCCTCCCCAGCCTCGAGATTCTTGTTCGCACCGGCATTGGCACGGACAACGTGGTGACCGAGGACGCCACCGCGGCCGGAGTCCTGTTTTGCAACACCCCGGCCGGTCCAACCGAATCAACCGCGGAACACACTGTTGCCCTGATGCTGGCCTGCGCCAAGCGGGTTCCGGAGGGTGCCGCCCAACTGGCCGAGGGCCGGTTCGCGCCCAGGGCCGTACCAATGGGCCGCGAACTGATGGGCAAGACCCTGGGATTGATGGGTTTGGGGCGCATCGGCCAGCGCGTAGCCCACATCTGCCAACGTGGATTCGGCATGCGGGTCGTGGCCCACGATCCCATCATGACCGGGGAATCCGTAGCGGCAACCGGCCTGGAAGTGGAACTGGCCTCCATGGATGAGGTCCTGGCCCAGGCCGACTTCCTGTCCCTGCATGCACCGTCCATTCCGTCCACGCGCCACATGATCAACCGGGAGACCATCGCGCAGATGAAGGATGGCGCGTTCCTGTTCAACCTGGCCCGCGGTCCACTGGTCGACGGCGATGCCCTGTTGGATGCCTTGGACTCCGGCAAGCTGGCGGGAGCAGGGATCGATGTTTTCGATCCCGAACCGCCCCCTGCGGATTCGCGGCTGAGGAACCATCCGAAGCTGGTGGCTACGCCCCATTCCGCCACCACCACGGTGGAGGCGCGCGAACGCATCGAAGCCATGGCTGTGGAAGAAATCCTGCGGTTCTTTGCCGGCAAGGAGCCCCACAACCCGCTCAACCCGGAAGTTCTGGACCGGACGGCGCCGTAGGCCCAAACAGTCCGGGAGAATCAATTGCTGCAAGTGCAAACAACATGGCCCTGGAAGAGCGCTGAATTCACCTATTCGGCGGGGCCGCCACCTATTATCCAAGTAAACAACCAGTAACGAAGGTGTCGAAGTGAACCTGTTCCGCTCCGGAAAGGAGACACATGAAATTCTGCAGAATCTGACCTTGGCCCTGGAGGCGCTCACGGCCGAGGTGCGCAGTCTGCGCGGTGACATCCGCAGGCTGCAGCAGGAGCGTACGACCGCCGCTCAACCGGCTCAGGCCCGGCCGGAGCAGCCGAGGGCCAGCCGGGCGCGTCCAAGAACCCAGGCCGGACAGGCAGCGAAAAGACCGGCCAAGGGCGCTGCCAAGACCCCAGCCGGCACCACGCGAACACGCGCCCGAACCGGCCAGCGTCGGTCGCGCAAGGCACCGGTGCCCGTGGCCGTCACAGGTGTGTCCAAGCCTGCCGCCGATTATCTGACCGACCGTGGTTATGTCATTGAGGACTATCAGGACACGATTGACGAGCAGGTTACCGAAACCTGCCGCTTCCTGGGTCGGCGGCACTCGACATCGCTGGCCCCCCTGTTCAATCAGTTGAGCCGGAGCAAGGCGGAGGAGCCGCTGGTGGTGGACCTCGGCGACAGGACCGCCAAGGAGTACAGCCACTCCATCAATCTCTGCCAAATGCTGAAACGCACCAAGTATTTGGACAAGTTCGAACAACGCGATGAAACACAGCGCCTGCGGGTCACGCTCACCAAGGACGGGGTCCGGTTCCTGAAAGGCTACTGGCTCGAACAGTTCGTCGGCAGCCGGTTGGACGAGTTCCTGCACGACAGCAACGCCCGCTACTCGATTCTGATGAACGCCAAGATCGCCAACGACGGCAACAAGCACGAGCTGGACCTGTTCGTGCTGGAAGAGGACGAGCCACTGTGGATCGAATGCACGACCGCCAAGAACACCTTGGCCCGGCGCAAGAAGATGCACCAGATCCGGCGGCGGTTGAATGTGGTTCCCGAACGGACGATCCTGGTGGCCTCGGCGGCCTCGGACAGTCAGGTCCGGAACATCGCCAAGACCAGTCCCTTCCAGTTCACGAACCTGGCCAACTTCATCCCGACTCTGGAGAAGGCAACACGCTACGACCCCAAGTAGCCGACCGTCCCATCCCCATGGTGCTGGCAATTCCCGCGCCCGCGATTCGGTTTCAACTCAACTTTGAACAACCCGCCTTGAAATTGACCTGTTCAATGGCCGGCGGGACGCCGGAGGCCGCAATCCATCCCGTTCCGGCCTGTTCGGTGCCGGAGGCTGATACGCCTGCCACACCGAACAATCGCCGCGCGGCGGGACGTTGTACGATCACACCCCGCAGCATGCCCGCGCGCGGCGGATTCCGGGGCGAACCGGCTCCGGCGTTCACCTTGCCGACACTGCATGAAGCCCACACCTGCCAACCCTTACGGAGCCTATCGACATGAGCCTTGACACCGTTCAGCAATACCTGTTCGATCTTCAGGGGTACCTGGTCATCGAGAACGCTCTCAGCACCGACGAAGTGGCGACCCTCAACGCCATCCTGGACGAGCACCAGTTGCCGGAAGAGGGCTCCCGGGAACGATTCGGCAGCGCGCCGGACGGGACGGGATTCCTGGACTGGGGCCAACCCTTCTGCAACCTCCTCGATCACGAAACAATCATGCCCATTCTTCGCCAGCAACTCGGCGACTGCTTCCGGCTGGATCGGATTTACGGCATCTGCATGGAGGAAGACACGGGACGCGTGCTCACCAGTACGCTCCATGCCGACTACGGGGCAACCGCGCCGTTCTCGGGCGTGGAGGAAGGGGAGTACTTCGCCTTCAAATCCAACCAGATCTACGACGGCTTCGTGGTGGTGACCTGGAACCTGACCGATTCCGGGCCGGGCATGGGAGGCTTCTGCTGCATCCCCGGCAGTCACAAGAGCAACTACAAGGTGCCCCGCGCCATCTTCGACTCGCCCGAAACATCGCCGGTGGTGGTCATGCCCCACGCACCGGCCGGTTCCGTCACGCTGTTCACGGAGTCGCTGACCCACGCCACCGCGGTTTGGCGCAGCAAGACGGGACGACGCTCGCTCCTGTACAAGTACTGCGTATCGCACATGGCCTGGAAGTCGTCCCGCGTCCAGATACCGGACAACGTCGAACTAACGGATCGGCAGGAGATCCTGTTCGGCGAACCGGGAGACCCCCATCGGTACTTCCC
>DAOUIC010000368.1:0-5219 GCA_034428255.1 Anaerolineales bacterium | reverse complement strand
ACATTGGTATTGGCGTTGGGCCGGTATGGAACTTGACACGGAAACCCGCCAACTCGCCCCGTCGGTGGCTCGGGAAGGGACAGTCCCATCCGGTTCTGCTGCACGGTCACAATCTCGGACATGGTGGTTTCAATGGTCGGGTTGCGGTATGGGCCCCGCGCCGGGCTGACGGCCCGACGAGGTGATCCAGGCGATCGGTTCCGGCCTGGATGGCAACCAACGACGATTGCGACGGCTGGTCGCGGATCACACAGTGGGGGCCATTATCGTGGAGCACCGGGAGCGCGTGACCCGTTTCGGATTCGAGTACGTGGAGGCCGCGCTGACGGGACGGGGAACCCGCATTCCGGTGATGGAAGAAAGGGAACTTGAGGATGACCTGGTCAGGGAGTCAACCGAGGTGCCGACCTCGCTGCGCGCGCGGCTGTACGGGAGACGTTCGGCACATCGCCGTGCGGAGCAAGCACTGGCGGCAGCGCAGATAGGCTGATGCGGCTACCAGACGCGCGTTGCCACGTACGTTGGCGTGGAGCGGACGTTGTTTGCCGAGGTGGCGGCGGGTCGGTCGGCGGTTGCGTTGAAGAGCGAGTACCTGCAGCGGTACGGGATCCCGGCGCGCATGTTCAACGCGGTGCGGGTGTCTTTGGAAGGCAGGATGGCATCGGTCAAGGAGCAGCAGAAACTGCGGGTGGACAGCTTGGATCGGTGGGATCGCACGGGGTGAGCGGCAGATCAGGCGTTCTTCAAGTCGGTCGGCTTAGCCGTCCAGGACACGGTTTCCGCCGGCCTACTCCATGCCCGGGCCAGGGAATTGGGCATCGGAACGTCGGTGCCGCTGTAACGGGCCCGGCCTGCAATCCGTGGCACGGAAGGGGCCATTGGCTCTGCCGGGATGTCGGTGCACGGTGCACGCACCCGAAGCGCAGTGCTGGATCCTGAAGTTGACGGTGTCCGTCGCGGAGGTTGGTGTTGTCCACGCCAGCTCCACACTGGTGTGGTAGCTGATGTCCGGTCGCGGGACCGCGATCCCCGGACGCCGGTGAAGTCGGTGACGATCACGGTCACGATCGTCCCGACCCGCGGGTCAATATGTTATTCCGGAACACCCGCAGCAGACTCCAATTCGGCGTGTGCGTCGAAGAGGGTCCTGGAGACTGCTGTATGGTGTATACCACTAACAATATGCCATTCAGACATCAAATGCAACTGTTCGCCATTCCGAAACGCTGTTTCACTTTCGTTGAATTTGGTCCGGGGACCGGTTCCTTGCCATGTCAACCTCTTCTTGGCTCCTTGGCTCCGTCGAACCATTTCCGGTCCGTGACCATCGGCCGGGCCTGTTGCGGAGTGACTGTCATCTCCGAGCCTCGCAGTGGACATCGGTCCTGCCGGTTTGTGGGGCGATAGTGCAGCCACCCCCCATTGGTATCAGTGATCGGCCCGGACAAGGTGGAACCAGGCCAGGACCACAAGGCAGCTGCCGGCGGACAGGCTGGCCGTGACGAGCATCAGCGATACCTGGTTCAGGTGCGGGGTCGCGAACGGGAGCACAAAGGCGGCGGCGACGTAAAGGCCGGCACTGCTTCCCGCGCCCCAGAGCATGTTGAGAACCTTTCTTTCCACGGCCAGATCGCGTGCCCAAAGCACGGCGTAGAGTCCCAGGCAGGCAAGGAGGACTGCCAGCGAACCCAGGAACGACAACGGAGTGAGTGTCCAGCGCAGCGCGGGGGTGCGGTTGATCGCTGGACCGGGTTCCGCGGACGGCGGCTCGGTGTTGGTCAGGGGCGTCACCGTGGGCTGCACCGTGAGGATCTGTGCCGCGTTTTCCTCCTCGACCCGAATCTGAAACCCGATGCTGGTGGTGCTTTCCAGGCTGCGCGCAGCCAGTTCAAGGGTGCCGGCGCGATCCAAAAGCAGATCCATGGTGGCACTGCCGTCCCGCGTGGGGATGGGATCAATGCGCAGGTCCAGGTTGTCGCTGGGATACCGGAGCAGAAACTCCACCGGGGTGCCGTCGGGAACCCGGTTGCCGTTGCGGTCCAGGATGGGGCCGGCCCGGATCTGCAGGGAATCCCCCAGCCGCACTTCCAAGGCCTGAAGATCCAGGGAACTGCGCTTGTCGTCGAACACCGTCAGGGGGATTACCTGGTTCGGATCCGGCTCCAGCCGTTCGACCAGGCTGCCGTAGGGCGTGCCCGGCACGTTGACCGGCGGCGCGCCGGACATCTCCAGGTCGTGGAACAGGCCGCGCACCGCGGTCTCCACAAACGGCGGATTGGGGCTGTAGGCGGCGATGTACACCGACAGCTTGCTGATTTCGGTCTCGTCCAGCATGTACGGTGCGTCGAACGAGAGCACGGCCACCCGCTTGCCGAGGAGCAGGTCCGGCTTTTGCCGCAGGAATTGGTGGACGACCTCGCTGGCAGCGTACTGTTCGGGATCCACATCCAACGTTGCGAAGATCACCCATGTGGCTTCCGTCAGGGCGCGATCCATGCGGAACTGAGCCACGGTGTTGGCCGTGCGGTTGAGCCAGGCCGCCACGTCACCGAAACCGTAGCTGGAAATGCGGTCGGGCTCAATCTGGGCCGTGGCATCCGGACCGAACAGGCGCAGGATGGTGGCTTCGACCTGATCGACCGCCAGGACTGTCTCCGGTTGGCACCCGGGACAGGTCGGGCGCGTGCGGTCGTCGGTGAATATGAGCAGGCGATCGTCCGGATTGGGCACGGCCCGGACCTGATCCGCGGCCTGTTCGGCATCCAGGTGCAGCAGTGTGGCGGCATCCTGCGCAACCCATGTGATGATCCCGGCCTTCACGGCCAGGCTGCCTTCGCTGAGCTGGGCCGGCATCCCGCCCAGCCGCTGACCGGCCAGCGGATCAAAACCCACGGCAACCACCTCCGGATCCGCCTGGCTGTCACCGATTGGCGCCAGGCGCCGGATCGTCTGCATCGACAACGGGTTGTCGGCCTCCTCCAGTTTGGTCCAGGCGGCCCGATCGAAGAAGGCGGGGGGGTAGAGACGAAGCTTGGCCTGCAGGATGCGCCGCACGGCGTTGTCCACCGCCAGCGCGAAATCCGGCTTCTCCAGGTACTGGACATTGAAGAACAGGATGACTTCCTGCAGGGCCGATGCCGCGTTCGGATCCAACGGCCCGGAACCGGCCAGCCACAAGAGGTCGTTGCCGGCCTGGAAGGCATCGTTGGCGATCCGGTTGGCAAAGGAGGTTTGTCCTGACTGTCCGTAGTAGCTGCTCAGCGAAGGCACGATCAGCTTCCCGCTCATCAACAAGCCGCCGGCCTCCCGCCAATCGGCAAAGGCATCCAATGCCAGGATTTCCTCCAGTTGCGGCGCGAGGCTGATGGGCGGTGTGCGTTCGCGCGACGACAGGAATCCGCTGTACCGGATGTGGCTGGTCAGCAGGCCGGCCGTCGGACTTCCGGGACCAGCGGTCCCGGGCTCCCGCCGGGCCTGCACGGCCCGTGCAAAAGGCAACAGCTCGTTCCGCTGAAGGTCCGTCAGCGAACGCTGGATGGTGGCCAGTTCCTGGTTGAGGTCGCGGTCGCTGCCGCCCTGGCCCGGAAAGTGTCCGGCCATGGACAGGACCCGGCCGTTGCTGCCGTCGGCGACCCCCTGGATGAAGGCGGCGCCGTTTTCGGCGACCCACCAACTGTCGCCCCCATAGGTGGACGTGGCGCGCACACCGGATGGTTGGCGGCCGTCCGGGCCGAGTACGTCAAGGCTGGGGCCCAGCAGCATGTTGATGCCCACGGCGGCCAGTTCCTGGCCCAGAATCGTGCCCAGGGCCTGAGCATAGGCGGGATCCCACGCAGCGCCTACGGCCATTTGGTTTGGCATTGTCGTGAACCCGCTGCGCAGGACCGGTGCCGATTGGTCCGGACCGGTTTGCGATATCCCGATTAGAAGCGGGATGCCCAGCCCCGTCTCCAGCAACGGATCCGGCAACCGCATCCAGTGGTCCGCCACAATGTCGGCCCGATCGGACGGCAGTTCGCCGCGCGGGGCGTACAGGCCCCAGGGCAACCCCTGAAGCTGGCTGGTCAGCGCGGCGACTTGGCGCGGCGTATTACTGCCGGGCGAGTTGTCGATATTGCCGTTTTGCTCCGTCAGTACCACGCCCCCTACCCGATAGTCGTGCACCAGCCGCACGATGGCATCGGATTGACGGATGGAGGATCCCTGGAACGGAATCACGAACAGTTGACCGATGCGGTCCGCCACGGTCATGGAGGCCAGGAGCGTGTCGACCGTGACTTCCATGGACTCCATGGACGGACTTCCAATGTCGTCGGCGGGCTCGGTGGCCAGGTCGGCCGCGGTTTGGGCCTTGGCGGTGTCCGTCCAGACCAGTGTGCAGCCCGCCCAAAGCAGCAGGCAGGCCAGCCATCCGGCAATGCGCTGGTTCATGGGAGGGGGTCGGATTCGCCTATCCGGCATAGGAGAATGGCGTGGCCGCGGTCATGGACTGCTTCCCGCGTCCACGGCGGAGCAGCCGCAGAATTCATCCGCATGACCGACAGTGGTCCTCCGCACCACCGTCGAAACGGGTAGGTTGTCTGTAGTAATGTACTGCATGGGTCGTACGCAACCACTTTGATGGTTCCCTCGACCAGCGAGTTCCCAAACCGACTGTCACGGTGGGTTTGAGATTGCGAACAGCCATGTCTTTCGGCGAGACCAACGGAGGAGCGCCGTGCCAACCCGCTTCAGGTCGTTTTGGGGCAGGTTCCTTGACCAAGACGACCATGATGTTCCCGTCGCGGGGACGAATTTCGGACCGGAGCACGATGGCGGCGGGTTTGTGCTTGGCCGCTGCGCCCGTCTCGGAAAGGATGAACTCTTCGACGACCTGCGGCACCGAGCGTTGGCGTTCGCTGAGCGGGAAGGACTGGCATTTCGGGAACCGGCCTGGTTGTTCAACGCCTTCGTCCACAGTTCGTTTGTGCTTGATCACGGCTTGGACGATCCTGTCCTCCACTTCGAGCGTTTGGAGTATCTGGGCGATGCCGTGTTGGGTAAGATTGTGGCCGAGCATCTTTTTGGGGCCCTGCCCAACCATCTGGAAGGCGATCTGACCCGGCTGCGGTCCGAGTTGGTACGCAACGCGACCCTGACCGAATGGGCACTGGAGTTGGGGTTGGACGAGCTTGTCCTGACCGGGCCCAGTGTCAAAAGCCGGGAAATCCTGCGCAGTT
>DAOUIC010000367.1:0-9016 GCA_034428255.1 Anaerolineales bacterium | reverse complement strand
AAGAACCAGATGACGTACGGGCCGATGTAGTCGAACATCTGGCCGGTGATCCACGGCGTCACGAAGAACGCAGTCCCGGAGCCCATGTACATGTAGCTGGTGACCCGGCCCTCGGCCGGCAGGTACTTGGGCGCCAGGTTGAGGGCACCGGGGAACAGGTTGGCAAACCCGGCTCCAATCACAATCATGGCCGCGTGCAGAACCGGCAGCGATTGCGGAAAGGCCAGGACGGCCAGGCAGCCCAGGGTCACGAACAGGAGACTGACGGCCAGCAGCCGGGCGATGGACACGCGCCGCAGCAGGGGCACACTCGCGAGCCGGGTCACGATGATCCCGAGAAAGAACTCGGAATTGATCAGGCCGCCCGTGATTTCGTCGGTAAGGTCGAGTTCGAGGATGTAGGCCAGCAGCCAGGTGGACACCGACAATTGGAGGGCGGCGGCCATGAACAGCATCGCGGACAACAGGAACATGGGCCACGGCGACAAGGGGTACCGTGCTTCATGCTGCTGGCGCACCGGCTCGGGACTGGGCAGGCGGACGTAGGCAAGGGATATCGACAGCAGCGCCAGGGCGATGACCGCGTAGGACGCGGCGAGATCGCCGGTCAGGTCGTGGAAGAAGACAATCACCAGCGGGGCGAGCAGCGCGCCGACACCCCATACGAAGTGGAGGCCGGTCATGTACGGCGCGACGCGGTTGCGGAACAGCCAGACGATCAGGACGTTGAACCCGATGTCCAACGGGCCTTCCAAGAACCCCACGACAATCAGGAGGCCGACCAGCCACCAGAAGAGGGGAACGTGGGGAATCGCCAAGGTCACGGCAGCGGCCACCACGGCACAGACCTGCAGCATGCCGTGGGGCCGGCCGCGGTCGGCCAGGCGGCCGGCCAGGAACGAGCCGACCAGAAAGCCGGCCGCCCGCGCCGTGGCCAGCAGGCTGACTTGGGCCAGGGAGACCTGCATTTGATCCGCCAGAAAGGGCAGGGCCGGTCCCAGCGCGATCTGGCTTAGGCCGAGCGCGGCAAACGACCAGTAGTACGCCGTCGTGACCCGGAAGGTGTAGGGGGTCAGGCCCAGGCGCGCCAGCATGGGGGATGTGGTTGGAATGTCGTCGCCGGGGTGGTCATGCGGCGGCCTTCAGGACATAGCGCGGCATCTGTTCCAAGGCATACAGCAGCAGCAGACTGAGTAGGGTCCCGCCAAGGGAGAAGTGCCAAATGATCTGCGGGCCCACCGACTCGAACAACTGCCCGGTGATCCACGGCATGGCCAGAAAGCCCAACGAGGCTCCGGCGTACATCCAACTGGTAACGCGCCCTTCGGGCGGCAGATGGTCCGGGGCCAGGCTAAGGCAGCCGGGAATAAGAGGTGCAAACCCGACGCCGATCAGGATGACCGCAATCCAGAGAACCGCCAGCGACGCCGGCATGGCCAAGGCCAACAGGCAGCCTGCGGCAAGGGCGAACAAGCCTCCGTAGAGAATCTGCGCCATGGTGAACCGCCGCAGGAGGAATATGCTTGCCAGGCGCGCGCCCAGCATCCCCAGGAAGAGGCTGGAGTTGAGATAGCCCCCGGTGATCGCGTCGGCCAGATCCCGCTGGAGCACGTACGCGAGCAGCCAGGTGGCCACGACAATCTCGCTGGTCGCTGCCAGAAACATCATGGCGATCAACATGAACATCGGCCGGGGCGGGATGCGGTAGCGCGTCTCCTTCCGATCGCGGATGGGGGCGGGACTGGGCAGGCGGATGAACAGGAGCAACATGACCAGCAGGATGCCCGCGATGATGGTGTAGGACAGGCGCAGGTCGCCCGTGAGCTCCACGAACGTGACAATGATCAGGGGTGCCGCCAGGGCGCCGAGGCCCCAGATGAAGTGGAGACCGGTCAGGAAGGGCGCAAACTTCTCCCGGAACAACCAGACAATCACGATGTTGCCCCCGACGTCGATTCCGCCCACGAATGTTCCCATCAGGAACATGCACACCAGCAGGAGGGGAAAGTCGGGCGCATTGGGGATCGCCAGGGTGCAGGCGGCGCTGACCAGCAGGCAGAACTGAAACAGGCCGTGGGCCCGGACGCGGTCGGTCAAGGGCCCTGCCAGGAAGGAGCCCAGCATGAACCCGGCCGACTGGGCGACCACCAGGCCGCTGGCATCGGCCAGCGTGACTTGAACCTGCTCGCTCAGGAAGGGCAGCGCCGGTCCCACGGAAGCGGTGACCACGCCCAGGCCGATGAAGGACAGGTAGTAGGCTGCGGTGGTCCGGAAGGAGTAGGGCGTCAGACCCAGGCGGGTCAGCATGGGGGGTGCTGTGGGCAAGCCCTCGCCGGGGCGATCACGCGGCGGCGCCGGCCTTCAAGCCGGGCAGGACATAGCGCGGCATCTGTTCCAGGACGTACAGCAGTCCCAGTTTGAGCAGGGCACCGCCCAGGGCGAAGTGCCAAATGACGTGGGGACCCACCGTCTCGAACAACTGACCGGTGATCCACGGCATGACCAGAAAGCCGAAGGAGGCACCGGCATACATCCAACTGGTGACGCGTCCTTCCGGCGGCAGGTAGGTCGGTGCCAGGTTCAGGCAGCCGGGGAAGAGGGGGGCAACGCCGATGCCGGCCAGGACAACCCCAATCCAAAGAACGGCCAGTGAGGCAGGCATGGCCAGGGGCAGCAGGCACCCGGCGGCGATGGTGATCAGGCTGCCGTACAGGACCTGCGAGATGGAGAAGCGCCGCAGCAGGAAGATGCTCGCGAGGCGCGCGCCGAGGAGTCCCAGGAAAAAGCTGGAGTTGAGGTAGCCCCCGGTGATTTTGTCGGCCAGCTCCAGTTCCAGGACATAGGTGAGAATCCAGGTGGCTACCACCAGTTCGATGGTGCCCGCCAGGAACAGCATGACCACCATGGTGAACATCGGCCGGGGCGGGATCGGATACTGCGCCTCCTCGCGGTTGCGAATGGGCGCGGGACTGGGCAGCCGGATGAACAGCAGCGACAGGACCAGCAGAATGCCCGCGATGATCGTGTAGGACAGGCGCAGGTCGCCCGTGAGTTCCACAAAGGTAACGATGATCAGGGGTGAAGCCAGGGCGCCGAGACCCCAAATGAAGTGGAGACCGGTCAGAAAGGGGGCGAACTTCTCCCGGAACACCCAGACAATCACGACGTTGGCCCCCACATCCACCCCGCCCACAAAGATGCCCAGCAGGAACAGGCACGCCAACAGGGCCGCGAAGTCGGGAATGCCGGGGATGACCAGCGCGCAGGCGGCGCTGGCCAGCAGGCAAAGCTGCAACAGGCCGTGGGCCCGAACCCGGTCGGCCAGGCGTCCCACCAGGAACGAGCCCAGCATGAAACCGGCCGACTTGGCGACGACCAGGCTGCTGACGTCGGCCACCGTGACCTGAACCTGCTCGCTCAGGAAGGGCAGCGCGGGGCCGATCGATGCGCTGATCACGCCCAGGCCGATGAAGGAAAGGTAGTAGGCGGACGCGGCGCGGAAGGAGTAGGGCGTCAGACCAAGGCGTGTCAGCATGGGGGCGCGCAACCGGGCCGGAAACCCGCTCCGTTTGGGTGGCCCGGCCGGACCGCGATCCGGCCGGGCATTGACTTCAGAAGGTCGAAACGACTTCCTGCACGGTGCCGGTCTCGGCGGACTGGTAGGCCTTGTCGAAGACCTCGATCACATGCCGGGCATGCTCCGGCGTGGACAGCGTGGGCTTGTCGTACAGCAACAGGTCCACGAGCTGCATGATGTCCTCGTAGACGTGGGCTTCCTCGTGTCCCTGGTGCGGGCCCACAACATGGGGCAGCGACGCGTTGAGGTCGTAGCCGCCGTGCTTGGTGTCCTCTTCCCGGCCGGGATAGTCGATCATCTCGCCGTTGAACCTGGGGCCCGAGATCGTGCCGCTGGTGCCGAACAGCGTGATGCGCCCATCGGCGGGGGGCGATCCCGCGGCCACGCCGTAGACGAAGCCGAACAGGTTGTCGCCGAAGTCGACCACGATCAGGGTGCTGTCGTCCATGTCGGTCGGCAGCATTTCGCCCCTGAATTCCCGCTCGTGGATGCGCACGCCGGACATCGCGGTGACCCGCTTTACAGGCCCCAGGATGCCGGTCGTGGCGTGCAGCCCGTAGACCGTCATGTCGTAGAGCGGACCGCCGCCCGGCTTGCGGAAGTACCAGGCCGGATTGATGTTCGAGAGGGGATCGTCGCCGTGGCGGACCCTTTCCCGTTCGTGGTAGGTGCTGAAGGCCGAACCGCAGATGGCCCAGGTGAGCGTGCCCAGGTCCCCGCGCTCAATCATGCGCTTGATCTCCTGGTGCACCGGACGGATCATTTCGCCGGGGCTGGCCACGATTTTGACCCCCTTGGCCTCGGCCGCTTCCATCAGCGTATCGGCTTCGGCCTTGGTCGTGGTCATGGTCTTGTTGAAGTGCATGTGCACTCCTGCCTCGACCGCCTGCATGCCCTGGTCGAAGTGCAGGCCGATGGGCGATGCGATGGAAATCGCGTCCACGGTTCCGGACTCCAGCAGTTCCTCGTAGGTTTCGAAGTGGTTGGGAATGTCGAACCGCTCCGATGCCGCCGCGGCCCGGCCCGGCGCCGGGTCGCAGACCGCCATCATGCGCACCCGGTCATGGACATCCTCCATCGCCAGATGGGGCATGATGCCGCGCACGGCGATGCTGCCGGCGCCGACGACGCCCATTCGTACTATCTCGGCCATGGCTGGGTTCCTGTGTGCTTGCGGAAAAGGCGGTGCAACGTGTGTTCCGCGGGAATTGTAGCCTGCCCGCGGACAGGCGGTCCACCGACCGGCATCTCGGATCGGCAGCCGGCAACGGGAAGACCGATCCTCAACGAGTCAATTGCCGCAGGGCGTAATAGACCGGGAGCGGTTCCCACTGGTTGTTCACAATGCCCCACAGGGCTCTTTCGGTGGTCGGGGCGACCACCCGGAAGTTCAGGTTCCAGAGGAAGGCGGGGCCGGTCCAACCCCATGCCTCCATCATCCGGAAGGCCTGCACCGTCCATTCCGCCTGTTCGGCCTCGCTGTTGTCGTTGGCGTACAGGTAGGCCTCGTGGATGTTGTCCGCGCTGTTTTGGAACGATGGCCAGCCGAATTCGGTCGGAACGATGGGCAGGTGGCCCGCTCCGTAGCGCACCAGCAGTTCCCGGTACCCTTCCATGGTGGAGCGGAAGCTCCAGGAGTGGTGCGGATTGTCGCAGGGGCCGTTGAAGAACTCGTTGCCCGTCGTCTGGATGGCCGCACAGGCCTCCTCCCACGTGGCGTGGGGCGGAACATTGAACCCGTGCGGATGGGCTCCGACAGCGTCCACGTATTCGGCCAGGCCGCCCTTCAGCATCTGCTCCAGGTAGACGAAATCGTCCACCGACTTGCCGGTGATGCTGGCCGCGGGGGTCAGGGCGCCCGAAACGATGTACATGCCGGGACAGTGTTGGCGGATTGCCTGCGAGGCCGGAATCAGCACGGCCAGGTAGTCGCTGCCGTGCATGTCCCGATCACCGGTTTCCACGTAGTAGTTCTGCTCGTTCCAGACCTCGATGGCTGCCACCTTGCCGCAATAGCGCCGGGCCAGTTCGCCGATGAATCCGGCCAGGGCGGCCGGATCCTTGGGATAACCCGCCACGAATTTGTCGTCGTTGAGTTCGCGGGCCCAGCGCGGGGTGGCCGTGACGCTGAGCAGCAGCTTGATGTTGCGGCGGCCGGCGTCGGCCACCAGCGCGTCCAGCTCCGTGCGACTGCTCGTGAACTGGTAGTAGCCGGGCGTGCGTTCGAAGTCCTCCCAGCGGATCTGGGTCTTCAGCCAGGTGAAGCCCAGGTCCTGGACCGCGTCGAGGATTTGTCTGCGATTCCGGGTGCCCACATCGATTACATGGGCCTGGATGCCGTAGGCGAATGGCAGACCCGACGGCAGCGGGGATTCGCCGGTGGGCGTCTGGGGGGATGCGCTGGGGGTTGCCGCGGGCTCGACGGGACCGCCCGTATCCACAACGGGATTGGACGTCACAGGCTGAGCAGGCGGTTCGGGAATGATGTCGGCCACCGGAAGATTCCCCGGGACATTGCGCACCAGCGGAGCCCAAATCCAAGGGCCGTCGGCGAGTACCAGCCAGGAACCGTCCTGGTTGCGCGCCACCGGTGTTACGGGCGTGTCCGCTTCCAACCATCCGACCCTTGGGAAACCGGTGCCGGGGCCTGCCCGCAGGTTGGAGACCTGATTGGTTGCCGGACCGTCCGCGCCCTCTTCCACGGTGGCCGCAGGGGTTGGCGTTGCGGTATGGACAGGCAATCGGGTTGGTACCGGCTCGGACACTGTGGTGGCCGTCGGCATGGGCGTCGCGGTAAAGGTGGGCACGGGCACCGGAGCCTGAAGCTGGTTCGCGGCAGGTGCAGGGGTGTTCTGCGTGCCCGCTTGACAGGCGGCAAGGAGCAGTGGTACCAGCCACCCGATCGCGACGGTTTTCTGCATGGCGGGTACGAACCTGTGGAACAACATCGGGACAAAGGATATGGTGCTGTTGGACGCGGCGAATCGCGGGACCGCCGACATGACGGCGGAACATTGTAGGAGCGTTCCCGGTCCGCAACCGGACGTGGTTCGGTCCCGCGTTGGTCTGCACGTCTGCGAACGGGCGATCCTGGCCGGGGCCCGCAATCCGGAAGCCTGGATGACTTGATGCGGCTTGCGTGCATCGGCTTGCTCGGCGGTGTGGAACCGCAGACCGCCGACAACGCGATCTGCGGCTGGTTCGGGACTGCCCAAGACCGCGGGCGCCGTGCCTCGTCAAGCGTGGTTTGTCGATGGTGTCGGGGGCCGCCGGCGGTCATCCAAACGCGAATCCCCGGCCAACCGGTTTGATCGGCGGTCCCTGCCAAACCTACAATGAGCCGTTACCCCGACAAGCAGAGTCCGTTCTGTTTCCAGTGCCGCGGACAACCGCGGCAGGAGATTCCCACATGAAACTCGAACATTCGGCCATCAACGTCAAGGATGCCAAGGCGGTTGCCTACTGGTGGAGCGAACACCTGGGCATGCGCATCGTCATGGAGAGCGACGAACCGCCTTTCATGCACTTTCTGGCCGACGACGACGGTGCCATGATGGAGATTTATGCCATGGCGGAGGCGGAGGTTCCCGACTGGGCCAACATCGATCCCCAAAGCATCCACTTTGCCTTCACCACCCAGGACATGGACGCGGAGCAGGCCCGGCTTGAGGCAGGGGGCGCGGAAGTGGTTGCGGGCCGAACCGCGCCGACCGGCGACAGGCTGCTCTTCCTGCGCGATCCCTACGGTACGCCGTTCCAGCTTGTCCAGCGCCAGCGGCCGCTGTTGTAGACCGCTTCGGCCGACGCCGATTTGGGGCTTTGGTTGAGCGGAATCGACGATTTCGGTGTAGACTTGGGCGAGAGTCCGCCACGCGCGACGCTGTCCGCTGGTTCGCGCCGACTGACATTGCCCCGTCCCCGGTCCGGCACCGGTTTTCGTGTCCTGCCCCGCCGCGGCAGCGTGACATGTTGTGCCCGATGCCTGCGCACTTACGGAGAGGATTGCCTGCATGTTTTTTGAACTACGCACCTATCGCACCAAGCCTGGCATGCTGGATCAGTGGTCCAAGGTGATGGATGAGAGGATCATTCCATTCCAGATTTCCAAGGGAATGGTGGTCGTCGGCAGTTTCATCGGCGAGGACGAAGAGGATCTGTATGTCTGGATCCGCCGGTTCGAAAGCGATGAGCAACGCGACCAGCTGTACCGGGCCGTCTACGAGGACAGTGTCTGGAAGAACGAGCTCAAGCCGTTGGCCGACGAGATGCTGGACCGCAAGAAGGGGATCGATGTGAAGAAGATCCTTGCCACGCCCAAGTCCGTGGTCCAGTAGGGGACCGTCATTCCATGCCTTCCATACTCCTGGGACAACTGCGGTTGTCTGTGCGCGTCCTGATTCCGGTCCTGTTGGCCGGCTTGCTGCTCGCCGGTTGCGAGTTCTCGCTGCTGCCGGAGGGCCGTTCGTCGGAGGTGGCGTCCAGTGAAGCCACCCCGACGCCCATTCCCACGCGCATCGTGCCCCTCAAGCCGACCTATACGGTGATGGCGGGGGAGATCGTCAAGGACCTGGTGTTCAACGGTCGCATCGCGCCGGTGCGCGAGGAAGGCTTGTTCTTCCGGACCTCCGGCCGCCTCAAGGCCGTCTACTTCGCGCGCAACGACCTGGTCCAGACCGGCGATGTGATTGCCGAACTCGAGATCGAGGGCCTGGAAGCCGAACGGGAGGCGCGTCGGCTTGACCTGGCGCGCGCCCAGGCCGGCCTCGACGCGGTGAAGAAGGAGGTGGAGTTCGCGGTCTCGATGGCCCAGATCAACCTGGACATCGCGGAACTCGCCCTGATCGAGACCATCCGCACCCAACCCGAGGGCTCGGTCGAGATTGCCATCCAGCGCAAGAACGTCGAACGGGCCCAGCTCGAGCTGGCCAACATCAGCACGGCCGTGGACCCCATCCTGGTCAACAACGTGGCCCAGGCCGAGTTGGCCCTCGAGCGAATCGACAAGCGCGTGGCCGATTCACAGATCATCGCCCCCTTCGACGGCATGATCCTGTCCCTTTCGCTGTCGGTGGGCCGCGGGGTGGAGGAGTTCCGGCCGGTGGTGGTGCTGGCCGATCCGGACGACCTTGAGGTGTCCGCCGACCTGATCAGCAACCAACTGGCCGACCTGGCCGAGGAGATGCCGGTCAACGTCCTGCTGCTGGGCCGTCCCGGCGACCCGGTCACGGGCAGCATTCGCAAGCTTCCCTATCCCTACGGCAGCGGCGGCTCCGGCGCCACGGTCGAGGAACTGGACAAGTCCACCCGGATTGCGCTGAACGTGCCCGCGGCCGACGTCGGCATGCGGCTGGGGGACCTGGTGCGGGTTTCGGCCGAACTGGAGCGCAAGGCAAACGTCCTGTGGCTGCCGCCGCAGGCCATCCGCGTCTTCGACGGCCG
>DAOUIC010000366.1:0-4449 GCA_034428255.1 Anaerolineales bacterium | reverse complement strand
GTGCACCCCAATCTTGGCCGCGCACGCGGCGGCCCAATGGATCTTCATACCCACAGAATACCACAGAATGCCTTTCAGTACCGGTATGTTGTACTAGGAAGTTGCTCCCAGACAAAGCAGAGACCGCCATCAAGGCGGTCTCGACCCTGCCGGCGAAGCGACAGAGGTAGTGCATGGCCCCTGCCACGGTCGGCAACAGTGGTCAACCTCGGGGTATTCAATTCAAGTTGGTTGACGGGAGACGCAAAGCCGGTCCGCGGTCCGGCACCGGTGAGGGGGCAGGACTGACACTCTGGATCTCGGGAATTCAGAGTGCGGCTACAGTAAACGGTCTGGCGTCTACAGGCCGGGTACCGTCAACAGCCCCATGAAGAAGGCCGGAAAGACCCCGATGGCCAGGACCATGACGCCGGCGAGCACCATGCCCACCTGCATGGCCGGCGAACTCTGGGGGGCATGGACTTCCTGCGGTCGCTGCTGGAAGTACATCGTGACCACGATGCGCAGGTAGTAGTAGGCGCTGACCGCGCTGTTGACGACCACGACCGCGGCCAGCCAGGCCAGGCCTCCGTCCAGGATGGAGCGGAAAATCAGGAGCTTGCCGAAGAAGCCGGCCAGGGGCGGAATGCCGCTCAGGCTGAACAGGAACAACGCCATGAAGCCGGCCAGGACCGGCATGGCGGCTCCGGTGCCGCGCAACTGGCTTCGCTCCACGTCCGTTTCGACGCTGTGCTCGATCGCCATCACGATGATGAAGGCGCCGATGTTCATGAAGGCGTAGGCGAACAGATAGAACAGCGCGCTGTTCACGGCCGTTTCCGTGCCCGGCACCAGGCCGGCCAGAACGTAGCCGGCGTGCGCGATGCCGGAGTAGCCCAGCATGCGCTTGATGCTGGTCTGGCACAGGGCCGTGACGTTGCCGACCGTCATCGTCAATACGGCCAGGACAATCAGCGGTTCCGTCCAGTTCTCGAAACCATACGGGAAGGTCATCAGGAATATGCGGACCAGGGCACCGAACATCGCGGTCTTGGTGCCGACCGACATGAAGGCGGTGACGGACGTGGGGGCTCCCTGATAGACATCCGGGGTCCACATGTGAAACGGCACCAGGCTCAACTTGAACCCGAAGCCCACCAGCAGCAGGGCAATCCCCGCCCACAGCAGAACCGCGCCCGGACCGCCGTCGGCCGCCACCTGCAGGGCCGGTCCCATGCCGGCGAACGACACGGTCCCCGTGACGCCGTAGATCAGGGCGGACCCGTACACGAAGAACCCGGAGGCGAAGGCTCCCAGCAGGAAGTACTTGAGGCTGGCCTCCGTGCTGGACCGGTTGTGCCGGTACATGCCGGCCAGCAGGATCAGGCTGAGCGAGAAGGTCTCCAGGGCAATGAAGAGCACCATCAGGTCCGAGGCGATGCCCATCGCCATCATGCCTGTGGCCGACAGCAGCAACAGGGAGTAGTACTCGCCCGGGTACCGGGTGAAGGTTGACACGTAGCGGGAGCCGACCAGAAGAACCAGGATCGTGGTGGCCAGCACAATCAGCCGGATGCCGAAGCTCAACGCGTCGGAACGGGCCGAGTCCTGGAACATAAGCCCGGACTCCCCGCGCACCGCGAAGGCCGCGACGGCGGATCCCGCGGCGACAATCAGGGACAGGGTCAAAAGGAGACCGCTGCCCCGGTTCGCAGCGTCGCCGCGGTGGTTTTCGATGCGTCTCAGGGCATCCACCATCAGCACGACAATGGCACCGCCGGCCATCACCATTTCCGGCAGGATGGCGCTGTAGTTGAGGTTCATCGGTACGATTCCGGTGCAGGCCGGCCTGATCGGATCCGGTTAGGGAAGCAGAATTTCAACCGCCGGCACGATGTGGTCGAGCAGCAGGTTGGGATAAAGACCGATCACGAAGAACATGACCACGAGCGGCACGATCATCATCAGTTCGGAGCGCTGCAGGTCCGGCAGCACCCCCACCTCGTTTTCCTGATGCCTGATTTCGCCCTGAGCTAGCTTGCGGAACGCCGTCAGCAGGTACCAGGCGGCCAGGATCACACCCGTGCTGGCCACGGCCGCGGCCGCCGGCGAAACCTGCCACGTGCCAAGCAGGATGGTGAACTCGCCCACGAACCCGTTGAGGCTCGGTAGGCCGGCACTGCTCAGGGCCGTAATCAGCAGCAACCCGCAGTAGACCGGCACGCTCTTCCACAGGCCCCCGAAATCGGAGAACAGCCGGGTGTGGCGACGCTCGTACAACAGGCCCACCATGAGAAACAGGGCGCCGGTGCTGAGGCCGTGGTTCACCATCTGCAGCACTGCACCGCTGACGGCCTGCGTGTTGGCTACGGCCAGGCCCAGCACAATGAACCCCATGTGCGAAACCGAGCTGTAGGCCACCAGGCTCTTGACGTCCTGCTGCTTCAGGGCCACCAAGGCGCCGTAGACGATGCCGATCAGCGAAAGCACGATCAGCAGGGGCGCATAGTTGGCAAAGGCCTCGGGGAAGAAGGGCATGGCCAGGCGCAGCAGGCCGTAGGTGCCCATCTTGAGCAGGACCCCGGCCAGGATGATGGAACCGGCCGTCGGTGCCTGGACATGGGCGTCGGGCAGCCAGGTGTGGAACGGAAACAGCGGGATCTTGACCGCAAAGGCCAGGGCAAACGCCAGGAAGCCCAGCACCTGGAACGCGGATCCGGCAGTGGCCGGCAGCGTTGCGGCAATCTCGGGAATGGAGAAGGTTCCGGTCTGGACGAAGATGGCCACAATCGCGACCAGCATAAGGGCCGAACCCAGCAGCGTGTACATGACGAACTTCAGGGCTGCGTAGACCCGGTTCTCGCTGCCCCACTGCCCGATCAGGAAGTACATCGGGATCAGCGTGAACTCGAAGAATGTGTAGAACAGCACCAGATCCTGGGCCAGGAAGACACCGATCATGGCGGCTTCCATCATCAGCAGCAGGGCGAGGTGCTGGCCGAGCCGGTCCGCCACAAAGCGGTTGCTGAAGCCGATCGCGATCGGCATGATGAAGGTTGTCAGAAGCACCAGCCAGACGCTAATGCCGTCCGCCGCCAGGTGCAGGGACAGCCCGACCTCCGGGAACCAGGGACGCTGGAATGCCAGCACGGCCTCGCCCGCGGTCAGGGCGGACCCGTTCTGCAGAAGGCCCAGACTGGCCGCGAAGGTGGCCAGCGAGGCCAGCATGGCCAACGCCTTGCGCGGTCCGTCGGAGCCGAGCAACGCAACCACGACAGCGCCGGCCAACGGCAACAGGAGCAGGAGGGGCAACAGGAAGTCCATGGCAAACGGGTGTGTGGACCGACGGAGGCTCCGGACTAGACCGCCAGCCAGAAGACGACCACCAGCACCGTGGCGCCGACAAACAGGCTGAAGGCGTAGGTGGGCACTTGGCCGTTGTTAATGCGCCGCGCCAGGCGGCTGATGTTCATTGCCAGTCGGGCACTGCCGTTGACGATGCCGTCGATCAACGTCTGGTCCACTGCATTTGCAAACCACTGGCTCGCAGCGTGCAGGGCCGGCACCAGACCATCGTCGTACAATGCGTCGAGGTACCACCGGCTGCGGGCCGTTTTCGTCAGAGGCTTCAGGGTGGCCTTGACGGAGTCAATCCAGCCGGCATGGTGGTACGTACTGCGAATCAGCCACCAGCCGGTGACCGCAACCACGGTACTGACGGCCAGCAGGCTGATTTCCAGCTGCAGGGGCGGTGGGGTGTGGTGGCCCAGCACCCCTTCCAGGGCGTGCTCCAGGGTCAGCCAAACCGGAAGGTTCAGCGCACCGCCCACGGTTGCCAGCCCGGCCAGGATCCACAGCGGAACCATCATCAGCGCGCCACTCTCGTGCACGTGGCTGTGAATCTCCTGATCCCGGGGCGTGCCTCTGAAGGTCAGCCACCAGGCCCGGAAGGCGTACAGTGCCGTGATCAGGGCGGTGATCAGGCCCACGGCATACAGAAGTGGACTCTTTCCGAACGCAGACAGCAGGATGGCGTCCTTGGAAAAGAAGCCGGAGAAGATGGGAATGCCGGCCAGCGCCAATACGCCGATCAGGAAACAGCGGGCCGTGCCCGGCATCTTCTGTTGCAGGCCGCCCAGCTTGCGCATGTCCAGTTCATGGGTTGCGTGCTGAACGCTGCCGGCGCTCAGGAACAGGAGCGCCTTGAAGAAGGCATGCGTTACCAGATGGAATATGGCGAGGGCGAAGGCGCCGGTTGCGGCCCCCAGGACCATATAGCCCAACTGGGACACGGTCGAGTAGGCCAATACCTTTTTCAAATCGTGCTGGACCAGGGCCATGGTCCCGGCGACGAAGGCGGTCCCCACCCCAACCCAGGCGGCTGTGGTCGAAGCCGGGGCCGACAGCTCCCAGAAGGCGTGGGTCCGGGCCATCAAATAGATGCCGGCGGTCACCATGGTGGCGGCGTGG
>DAOUIC010000365.1:0-9479 GCA_034428255.1 Anaerolineales bacterium | reverse complement strand
ACCCCAATCTTGGCCGCAAACGCAGCTGCACGGTAAATCTTCATGTCCGCATGATGCCACATCATGCCGTTCAATGTCGAATTACTGCACTAGCCGTGCTCCTGTGGAAAGGTCGGCGGTTCGCTTCAGTCGTTGATGATAGCTACGGCCCGTACCGGGGCCGCCGTGGCGCCCCGCAGCTTGATGGGCAGTGCCGAGAACGTGAACCCGGTCGGCTCGGGAATCTGGTCGAGGTTGATCAGGTTCTCGATGTGGTAGTACTCCCGCTCGCGCATGACGCGGTGGGCCTCCCACAGCTTGCCCCGCTCGAACATCGCATCAATGGGCGGATCGAAGCCGATGGCATCGATGCCCATCATCATGACGCCCCGATCCAAGAGCCAGTGCACGGCCTCCTTGGTCATGCCGGGATGGTCCTTGAGGTAGTTGGGACTGTGGCGCTGCTTGGAGGCGTCGGTCCGCAGCAGGATGATGTCCAGCGGCTGCACTTCATGGTTGATCTCGGCCAGAGCGGCCTCGATGTCCTCCACCAGAATCTCTTCACCCGGCCCCTTGTGGGTCAGGTTCAGGACCACGCCGTTGCCGTAGCAGTATTCCAGGGGAATGGCCTCGGCCGCACCCGGCGCGTTCGGGTTGCAGTGGAACCAGCTGTCCATGTGGGTACCTATGTGGTCGCCCATCACGATCACGCCGTTGTTGCAGTGCTCCACGCCGTACTTGTCGGCGCCGGTCTCCTTGGCGTACTCCTCGTGGGAGTAGTAGACGTTGATGGCGGGCGGCACGTTGCCGGGATAGATCACCATCCCCTTGTGCACTTCCATGCTCAGTTCGATCAGACGGTGGCCCATCGTTGAAGTCTCCTGTTGGGATCGGAGGCGCAAGTCCCCCTTGGACGCGGCGCGCCGCGATTGAGTTAGGTGCAGTCCCAGCCGCCGTCAACGCGCAGGACCGCGCCGGTGATGAAGCTGGCTTCGTCGGACACCAGGAAATACACGGCCGCCGCCAGCTCGGCCGGCTCACCGCCCCGACCAAACACGCTCTTGGCGGTCAGGATGGCCTTGGTGCCCTCGTAGTCCCCCGAGTCGATCATGGACTGCTCCAGCATGGGGGTGTGGAAGAACCCGGGCACGACCGCGTTGCAGCGGATGCCCCGCGGCCCGTAGTCCAGGGCCATGCTCTTGGTCAGCTGGAGCACGCCGCCCTTGGCGGCCACATAGGCGGCCCGTTCCGGAATCACGTCGTAGCTGAGCACGGACGCAATGTTGACAATGGCGCCCTTGCCATGCTCCAACATGGCCGGCAGCACGGCCCGCGATACGACGAATATGCCCTTGAGATCGACATTGAGCATATCGTCCCAGTCCTCGTCGGTGCAGTCCAGCACGCCGCCCCGGCGTTCGATGCCCGCGTTGTTGACGAGGATGGACACCGGCCCCAGGTCGGACGCGGCCGCAGCCAGGGCTTCGCAGTCCTCCCTGGAAGCCACGCTGCCCTGGACAAAGACGGCCGTGCCGCCGGCCGCCTCGATCTCGGCAACGGTTTCCGCACCGTTGTCGGGAAGATCTGAATTGACCACCACCGCGGCGCCCTCGCGGGCAAGCCGCAGGGCCGTGGCCCGGCCCAATCCGGAAGTCGAACCCGTGACGACCGCAACCTGTCCTGCCAAACTCATAGGAATATAGCCTCGTCTGCATCCGTACCCGTGGTGACCATCTCCCGGAACATGTAGTCCTTGGGGAAGGCGTCCGCCATCAGGCCTTCGTAGAAGTTCCGGAAGTTGTAGGTCGGCTCCCAGCCGAGCACTTGGCGGCTGTGGGAAATGTCGTCAATCTTCCACAGGTTGCGCGAGTCGAACAGTTGCTGCAGCTCGTCGCCATCACCGTATTCCGCCAGCTTGTCGCAGGCACCCGGATAATAGCGCTCCACGACCGCCCTGGGATCGGTCCGCAGCTCGGGGACATCCTCCCTGGTGAACTCCGTGCTGCCGCTGAGCAGAAACACCTCGTGGCCCAGGTTCTCCTTCTCGATGGCCAGCACACCGGCCCGCACCAGGTCGCGCCGCAGGGCGGATCGCTGGAACAGAAGGGAGGTGCCCATGCGGGCCACGGATTTGCCTTCGGCTGCGCCGAACCAGGCATTGCGCAGGACCGCCGTCTCCACACCGTCAATACGGGTGGCGTACTCCGAAATCGGCTCCATTACGTACTTGGCCAAGGCATAGACATAGTCCGGCCGGGCCGGCGTCCACTCATCGCAGACCTCCCAGTCGGTGGGCGGAATGCGCTGCCCGCGCGCGGCCTCGCTGCCAATCATCACCACGCGGCCAATTCCCATCTCGCCAGCCAGCTGCAGGATGTTGAAGGTGCCCATGACCGTGGTGTTGAAGTGTTCCACACCCGTGTGGGCCCGGTTGACCGGCGAGTCCGGAGGATAGCGCCGTCCCCCCACCACCGTGTGGAAGACGGCGTCGACACCCTCCATGGCCAGGGCCAGGGCTCCGAACTCGGTCACGGAGCAGTTGACAAACTCGTGCTCGGTCTCCATGTGCACGATGTCGGACAGGCGCAGCTCGTGGCCGGCCAGTGAGAGCTGGGCAATCAACTCCTCGCAGAAGTAGCCGCTGGCACCGGTAATCAGGATCTTCATGGATGCACCTCGCCCCCTCGGAGAGCTTCTGGAGTGTCGATCAGGACGTGGCCGGGATCAGTCCAGCCGACCACCCGCCCACTGGATGCCGCGCACGTACAGCTGCTGCACGGACGGATGACCAAGCGCCCGTTCATCATGCCCCAGCGAAATGCTGAAGACGCGGCCCTTGCCGTAGGGCTTGGTCCACACCACGGGGTGGCCCTGGGAACGGGCCAGGATCTGCCAACGGGTCATGTCACCGTCCACCACGTACAGTTCGTCCTGGACTTCGAACTCCTCGATGCCCTCGGTAATGGCCGAACTCTCCAGCAGGCCTTCCCGCGTCTTGTAATGCTGCGACGGTTCCGTCACCACGCGCAGCAGTTTGTTGGGATCGTGGAAGATGAAGGTTCCTCCCACCATGTCGTGGTACTCGCGGGAGTTCATCCACGAGGCCGTGGCCGGATGCAGGCAGGCAAAGCCGGTACCGTTGGCCACCGCGGCCAGCAGGGCCTGGCACTGGGCCTCGGAAGGCTCCCACCAGCTGGTGTAGTCCGCGATGACGTCGAAGCCGGACAGATCCTCGTCGAGGGCCCGTTCCGGATAGTGGGTCATGTGCACATCGAAGTGGGGTTCGAGACACGCCATCAGCGCGCGGCGATGGGCCGGCTGATCGTGGTACCAGGCCCCGCCGGCCAGCAACAGAATTTTCATGGCAGCCGTCCCGCTCCTACAGGCGGCCGGCCGCCCACAGGGCGCCGCGCCGCATGACTTCCGTGGTGTTGGGCACCAGGAAGCGTGTTTCGTCGTGGCCCAGGGCCGAGACGAAGACCCGTCCCAGGCCGAAGGTCTTGGTATACATCACCGGATGGCCCTGGGCGCGGGCCAGCACCTGCCACTGGGTCTGATCACCCTGCAGGAAGAACAACTCGTCGTTGACGGTGTAGTTCTCCAGGCCCAGCGTAATGGGATGCTGCAGGGTGTGGCGATTGGGGCCAAACTCAACCACGAAGTCCCCTGCACCCCGTTCGTCCAGCGACTTGCCGGCGAACTTGGAGCCGATCATCCCGAAGTAGGCCTGGGAGTTCCAGAAACTGGCCAGGCCGCCGTGCACCACCACCAGGCCGGCGCCTCCGGCCACGTGGTTGATCAGGGCGTAGTGTTCCGCCGGCTCCGGCTCGCGGTCCGTCGTGGCGTTGACCACCACGTCGACGCCTTCCAGGCCGTCCGGGCTGAGAACCGCCATGTCCTCGCTCTGGGACACCGTGTGGGCACCGTCACTTTCGAAGATGGCCTGCAGGGCCGTCCGGATTTCCGGGCTGTCGTGGTGGGATCCGCCGACCAGCAGCAGAATGTTCATGGGCGGAAATTCCTGGGAAAGAGGCAACGAGGCAATCAACCGTCGCGGTCGGACCAGGTCACCTGGTCGCCCAGGAGCCCGGCGAGATAGTCCCGGCTCATGCGGGCCGCCTCGCCCGGCGGGCGGGGCGCTTCGGGGGTACCGTCCAGCTCGACCGTAACCCAACCTTGGTAGTCGATGTCCTCGAGGATGGCGAAGATGGCCGGCATGTCGATCACCCCGGAGCCGATCGGCTCGTAGCCCACATAGCCGGTCTCGCGCCCGCCGCCGTAGTCCTTGAGGTGGACATGGGCAATGATGGACTTGTAGTCCTCCAGCGTGGCCACGGCATCGTCCCCGGCCTTCGCGATCTGGCCGGTGTCGGGGGCGAAAGGCAACAGGTCCGTGTCGGCCGCATCAAAGAAGTTGTCGATGTCCGTCCGGGTCTCCAGCAGCGTGCCCGTGTGGGGATGCACCGCGGACTGCATGCCGTGGTCCAGGCCAATGCGGGCGATCTCGGCGAAGGCGTCCGCGATGTGCCGCCAGCCGGCGGCCGTGTCGCAGATGCCGTCCTTGCGGCTGCCGGCGGCAATCAGGACGGTTGTGGCACCCATCTCGCTGGCCCGGCGGATCCAGTTGTGGGCGTTCTTGATGTCCTCGGCCGGCGAGGAGTCGTGTCGGAAACCGGTTCCGACATAGGTTCCGATCAGAGGGATGTCGTACTTGGCCAGCAGGGCGGCGTAGTCGGCGCCGTCCTGTTCATAGGCCTCGATCACGCCGCCGATCGTCTCGTAGGCGTTGTAGCCGCAGGCGGCCACGTCGCGCACGGCCGCTTCGGCGGTGGAGGCATCATAGCCCCACGTGATTCCGCTGTGGGCAATTCGGTACTGCATGGGCAAGGGTCCCGGGTTGGACGGTTCAGGTGATTGGCAGCCGCGTCCGATCCGGCGCGACCGCTGGCATGACGATCAGTACCCGATGGCCAGTTCCCCTTCGGCGCCTTCCAGGATCATGACCAACCCCGTGGCGTCCAGCGGCACGTCGAAGATGGCCGGTCCCAGCCGCTCCTCGTCGGTTTCGAAGACATGCTGGACATGCTGGTTGGACTGCTCCCCGTACGTCTCGGGATCGGTATAAAAGATGTAGGCCAGATGCACGTTGCGCTTGCCCAGTTCGTACTCGTTGCCCTGGTCGTCGCGCAGCCTGAGCGTGCGCACCAGCAGCAGCATGTCTTCGCCGGCCAGGTTCTTCAGGCGGATGGGCACGATCACCCATTCGCCGCGCTGGGCCGGCTGGGCGGACGTCTCGTACTGGGAAACCTGGGCCAGGCCGGAGTCCTCCCCTTCGTCGCCCAGCAGCGTATCCTTGCCCGCCAGGCCGGTAATCTCGACTTCCCAGGCATCGGACCTGAGGACACCGCCCACCTCCGTGCCTTCCTCGAGGAAGACCGGCATCAGTTCGGACCTGTCCCGGCCGCGGTTGCAGCCGGCCAGCGCGACCGCCAAGACCAACAGGATGGCCAGAACCGGCCATGTCGAATGGACAAGTCGCGGGCGCGGGCGCATCTCCATGGTGAAAACCGGGCTCTGAATCTGAAGGAAGACCGGGCCAGGGACGGCAGGATCGACTCCTGCCGTCCCTGGCCGGCATGAAACAAAACTAAAGGTTGCGGACCGAGTTGTCGAACAATTCGTTGGTGTCGGCGGACAGGCCTTCCAACGCCTCCTCAACGCTGCCGACGCCTTCCAGCATCAGCGGGTCCATGTGCTGGTTGTAGAGCGGCAACCATTCCTGTCCTTCGGGGAACAACGGGAAGTGCTCTTCGGACTCGGCACCCAGAATCCATGCAGCATGGCCGTAGTGGGGCAGGAACTGTTCGATTTCCTGCACGTTCCACTTGCCGGAAGACTTGCGTCCGGGGAAGCCGCCAAAGCCGTTCACGGCCATGAAGCGAGCCTGTTCCGGATCCGTCAGATTCCAGCGCATGAACTCGTAGGCGATCTCCGGGAAATTGGAGCCGGAAGGAATGAACCAACCCACGTTGCCCTCAAAGCCAAAACGGCCGTTGGGGCCGATCGGCTCGGGACCAATCCCCATGCGGAAGCTGTCGCCGACCGCCTCCACCGAGGCGCGGGTCTCGTCGGAGAGCGTCCACCACATGCCGATGTTGCCGGCCGCAAAGGCGGAGAACTGACCGCCGAAGAGTTCCAGGTCGGCCGCAGACGGGGAGACGCCGTGCGTGTGCAGGACGTCGTAGGTGAACTGGAAGGCTTCGATCGTCTCGGGCTCGAGCATGTTGGCCTGGGTGATATCTTCGTTGAAGAAGTGGCCGCCGAACCCGCGGGTCACGTTCCACTGGCGGATGGCCCAGTGGCCGGTGGCCAAGCCGTAGGTCTTGTCGTCGCCGGAGGTGTCCGTGGCCTCGATGGCCAGGTTCAACACGTCCTGGTAGGTCCAGTTGTCCGGGGGCGGCCAGTCGCCCATGATCGGATCCATGATGTCGCGGTTAATCAGAATCGCGCGCGGGGCCCAATCGATCGGGAAGCCATACTGCTTGCCCTTGTAGGCGATGTTGTCCACCGCCGTAAAGTGGAAATCGTCCGGCCAGTCGATGGGCGGCAGCGCATCGATGTAGTCGTCGATCGCCAACATGAAGCCCTTGTCGGCAAAGGGCGCCGTGCGGGTGAAGTGGATCATGGCCGAGTCCGGATGTTCGCCGGAGGCCAGCAGCACCACGATCGTCTCCCAGTAGGCGCTCCAGCCGCCTTCGGGCGCCGGCTGGAACTCCATGTTGGGATAGAACTCGGCAAACCAGGCATGGTTCTGATCCTGGACAGCCACGCTGCCGGGTCCCCAGCCGCCCTGGACGAAGGTGCCGGTGGTTTCCATCGGCACCGTGCCCATGGTGAATTCCGCGCGACGAGCCGGATCCACATCGGCCACTTCTTCCACAACCGTGGGTGCTTCGGCCGGGACACAGGCGATCGCCACCACGCCGGCCGCGGCATACGAGGAGACGCGCAGGAAGTCCCTGCGGCTCAATCCAAATTTACGAGACATTTCACTACTCCTGGTTGGTTGCCAAGACAAGACAAGCGAGACGGAACCGCGGCGGCGGGCGGGCCGCACCGCGGCGATATGGCAATTCTCGTGTGCGCGGGCTGCGTAACTACCCCTTGAGACCGGTGGTTACGATGCCCTGCACATAGTACTTCTGCCCGGCCATGAACAGGAACAGGATGGGCAGCACGGACAGGGTGCTGGCCGCCATGATCAGGTGCCAGGGCGTCCGGTTGGGGAAGCGGCTCTGGAACTTGGCCAAGCCCATGGGCAGGGTGAACTTCTCCGGCGAACGCAGGATGATCACCGGCCACAGCAGTTCGTTCCAGACCCCCATGAAGGTAAAGATGGCCAAGGTGGCGATGACCGGCTTGGACACCGGCAGGATCACCGTCCAGTAGATGCGCAGGCGAGTGGCGCCGTCGATGTAGGCCGCATCCTCCAACTCCCGCGGAATGGACATCATGAACTGGCGCATCAGGAAGGTGCCCCAGGCGCTCACCACGCCGGGCACGATCAGGGCGTAGTAGGTGTCGATCCAGTTGAAGGTCCGCATCAACACGAAGCTGGGGATCAGGAGGATGGCACTCGGGATCATCATGGTGCCCAGGTACATCAGAAAGATCTTGTCCCGGCCCGGGAAGTTGAGGCGCGAGAAGGAGTAGCCGGCCAGGGACGAGGTCAGAAGCACGCCCAAGGTCACCGACAGGGACACGAACATGCTGTTGCCCACGTAGCGCCCCAGGGCCGTTTGCTCGAACACCACCAGATAGTTGATCCACTGGATCGACTCGGGGATCAGTGTGGGTGGAAACTTGTAAATCTCGTACTGGGTCTTGAACGATGACGACACCATCCACGCGAACGGTCCCACCATTACGATCGAACCCACAGCCAAAATCAGGTGCGTAAAGATGTCCCCGATGCGCTTGGCCCCGGACTTGGACATACCGTCCTGCCCGACCGCCTGCAGTTCGCGGGTGGGCTGCAAGGTTTCCTGCTTTACGGCCATGCGAATTTCGATGCGCGTGTTGGTTGCCGGTGGTTGTGGTCAGTCGGCGAAGCCGTGCACCCAGTTGCGGGCATACAGCCACTGCCCCAGGGTGAAGATCATGATCGTGGCGAACAGCACCATGGCCATAGCGGAGGCGAACCCCATCTTGAGGTAGATGAAGCCGTTGTTGTAGATGTGCAGCACCATGGTGGTGGTCACGTTGGCCGGGCCGCCGCGGGTCATCAGGTAGAAGACATCGAAGCCCTGGAAGGCACCGATGATGGAAGTCACCATGACGAAGAAAATGGCGGGCGACAGCATCGGCACCGTGATGGCCCAGAAGCGCTGGCGCGGGTTGGCCCCGTCCATTACGGCGGCCTCGTACAGTTCCGCCGGGATGCCCTGCAGGCCCGCCAGGAAGATCAGCATGGCGAAACCGATGCTCTTCCACCAACCAAACAGGATCAGGGACGGCATGGCCGTGCGCCGGTTCAGGAGCCATTGGGGGCCGTCGATCCCGACATAGCCGAGCAGGAGGTTGATGAATCCCACCTCGGGGTGGTAGACCCACAGCCACACGATGGAGGCGGCCACGCTCAGGGTCACGTGCGGGATGAAGTAGACCAGGCGGTAGGTAAGAACCCCGCGCATTTCCCGGTTGATCATCAGGGCCAGCCCCAGCGCCAGCACGATCGTGGCGGGGACCATCCCGAAGGCCCAGTAGAAGGTCTGTCCGAAGACCTGCCAGAACAGATCGTTGGTGAACATGACCTGGAAGTTCTCGAGGAACGTGAACCGGGGCGGCCAGGTCAAATCATAGTTTGTGAAGGCGAAGTACACCGCCGCCAGCATGGGGCCGGCCAGAAAGACAAAGAAGGCAACGATGTTGGGCAGAAGGAACAGGTAACCCTCAATGGCCTCGCGCCGCGCCAAGCCGGACATCTCGGACCAGCGAAGCCGCGGGCGCGCGGCAGCCACCGGCTGACTGGGTGCTGGTACCTGGGCAGAGACGGTCATTGCAGGTCTTTCGGGTTGGCGTACGGAACTGCCGGGCACGGCGCAGGACACACTGGCCGCGTCCCACTGTTTTCCGCAAAGTGATTTGGGCCGCAAAAGGCAGCCCGGATCCTAGCACGATTGGGATGTTCGATTCATACGCTACCGCGTGGGTTCGGACGCTTGAGGGCAAACAGGGGCCAAGATACTGCCTGGTCCAGCCCTGCATCGGGTGGCGGAGGGCTGTCGACTCGTACCATGCAGCATGGCCCCAACCGGGAAGCAACCGCGACGATTAAGTGCACACTGAAAACGGGTAGAATCAATACTGTCTTGGCCTTCATTTTGAAGTTGGCATGCTGGGAATCAACACCATGAAGCAGGAAGAGGCGGGCATGACTCGAGACAAACCGGGCAAGCTGACCCGTCGGAACTTTCTCGGTGTCGCAGGTTTGGTCACAG
>DAOUIC010000364.1:0-5291 GCA_034428255.1 Anaerolineales bacterium | reverse complement strand
ATCGTGAAGGCAGGCGACTCCCTGGCCACCATCGCCGCCCGTTTCGGGGTGACCGTGGAGACCTTGCGGGCACAGAACAGCTTGGACACCACCACCTTCATTTACGTTGGTCAGGTGCTCCAGATCCCCGGCCCGGCGGCGCCCGTGGCTACGCCACCGACCCCGAATGTCATCCAACCCGTCCGCTCCGGCCCAACCTATGAGGTCAAGGGTGGGGACACTCTCTTTGCTATCGCCTTGGCCCATGGGGTGTCAGTCAATGCCCTTCAAGTAGCCAACGGTATCTCGGACCCATCCAAATTGTGGCCTGGCCAGCTACTTGAGATTCCTGTAACAACCTCCGCCCCTGGGCCGCATAACATTGCTGCCGAAACCTTCACTGCCCAGTTCTTCAACAACCTGTCCTTGACTGGAGCACCTGCTTTCTCACGGACTGAACTGCCCGGTACCCGTCACAACTGGGGTCCGAATTCACCTGGTCCTGGGGTTCAATCCGATAATTTCAGTGCCCTGCTCGAAGGCCATTTCACTTTTGAAAAGAGTGAGTATCGATTTGTAGTAACTGTTGATGACGGCATGAGGTTGTTTGTTGACAACACTCTCGTGCTGGAGGCTTGGCACGATCAACCTGCCACTACCTATGAGGTGGACCTGCCGATGGAGGCCGGTTCGCACCACGTGCGTGTGGAATATTACGAACGGTCTCATCTGGCTACCTTGTCGATTCGCTGGTACCCGGTGCCAAGGCCCCTGGTGGATGCAGTACCCGTATTCTTGGCTCCCAAACCAGTGGCCGAAACTGCCCCCCCGCCTCGGAATCGGCGACACGTATTCATACGTGGAAGGCCACCATGGGAGGCTTCCACCGGAGTGTTGGCCACTGACACCATCAGATCCACGGCGATTTCCGCCCATAGTCCCAACTTCTGTGCGGTACGCGAAAATGGTTCGATCAGGTGCTGGGGCCCCAACCGCTACGGACGGATGGAGGTGCCCACAGGTTCTTTCCAGGATGTCGCCGTCGGTTCGTTTCACATTTGCGGTTTACGAACTGATGGCACTGTTAGTTGCTGGGGGAAAAACGAAGGTGCGGAGGATGCCCCAGCCGGCCAATTCCATTCCGTGGTCGTGGGTGAGTATCACTCCTGCGGATTGCGGACCGATAATACGGCCATCTGTTGGGGTAGAAACCCACACGGCGGGGCTAGTGCACCCTCAGGCCAGTTCCGCTCTTTGCTCGCAGGAAACTCGAATTCCTGTGGCGTACGCACAGACGGTTCGCTGACCTGTTGGGGTCAACTGGTGCACGTGCCGTCGTCGCTGCCAGAGGGGCCGTTCCGCGCTATTTTCGGGGTCCCTGACCACGGTTGCGGCATCCGCACCGATGGCTCGGTGAGCTGCTGGAGCAGGGATCCTAGTGCGGCAGAGCCACCACCAGGTAGCCGGTTTCGCACAGTTTCAGTCGACTATGACTATTCCTGTGGCGTGCGCACGGATGGCACTGTTCAGTGTTGGGGTAGCAACGAAGAAGGCCAATTGGATGCACCGCCTGGCCAGTTCCGCGCTTTGGCTGTCGACATTGACACCGCCTGTGGGTTACGCCTTGACGGATACATTCGATGCTGGGGCTTAAGCCACTATGAAGAGTCCATTCCGCCTCCAGGGCAGTTTCGCCAAGTTTCCGCCGGCAATTATCATACCTGTGGCTTGGCGACAGACAACTCGATAGTCTGCTGGGGCCGATACTTGGAAGGACAAACGAATGCCCCTTCCGGCACATTCCGTAGCGTAACAACCGGCAGCGAGCACTCCTGTGGTTTGGCATTCGATGGCTCTGTCGAATGTTGGGGCGGAAACGAGTTAGGCCAGTTGGATGTTCCAACCAGCAAGTTCACCGTTGTGGATGCCGGTCACCATTTCACCTGCGGGATAGTGACCGATGGTTCCATCAAATGCTGGGGTTTGGGAAACCAAGGCCAACTGGATGCACCAGCAGGCAAGTTTCGCTCCGTGTCTGCCGGCTGGTCTCAAGCTTGTGGCCTGGATCTCAACGACAAAGTCCACTGCTGGCCCGCCCCCAGAGAGGAAAGACATCGTCCGCCCACGGGAAAGTTCCAGACGGTAGAAGTGGGATTGGGACATGCCTGCGGACTCACAAATGTTGGAACTGTACAGTGTTGGGGAACATATCGTTTTGGTCAGACTCCCGCTCCGTCCGGTCAATTTCTCTCGGTGAGCACGGGTGCAAGCCACAGTTGCGGGTTGCGTCCAGATGGCTCCATCGCATGTTGGGGCGATACGAGTGGGTTTCAGGGTCCAAGTCCTGCAGGCGGATTCACGACGATTTCTGCAGGGGGAGTCCATCATTGCGCCATCGGCACGAATGGCAACATTTCCTGTTGGGGCATCAGAAGGTCGTACAACTGAAAGTTCCTCGGGTGTCGCGCGTTTGACTAGGCAATGGATTGTGTGCTGTGACCGAAGTACCTAGTTGTGATGGTGGAGCGGAGCAGTAGCCAATGGGAGTTGCCCGTGAATTCGGTTTTAAGTGGTGCTGGGTCTCCCCGCGGAGAGTAGGAACGCCGTGGGACGTTTGTTCTGGCTGGGCCATCAACAATGAAACAGAGGAGGTTGGGGGTAGTCCATGCACATACAGGAAAGGTTGGATAGGCTCCTCGTTGCGATTTCTTCCGGTTACCCCTCTGGAAACATTACGCCTGGGGTCACGTATACAGGACTGCTCCAGGCCTGGGCTTGATCGACTTGGGTGACACGCACCCAGTAGGCCTGCGCACCCGTTGGAGCGTCAACGTCGCGAAAGGTCAGGCTGGCTCTCGTGGGTGCATCGTTGTCTGGTGCTGGGCCAATCGCGACCCGACAGTCCAGGCCTCCCGTTTCGTGTACAAGGGGTGCCTTGAGTACATGGGCCAGTGGGAACGAGAAACGGATTGGAGGAGCGTTGAAGCTGCACATGGTGTGTTCGTCCCCTTCAACCTCCAGCACAAGACCCGCCCGATTGCCCGCCGTGGCATTCCGCCAAGCCACGCGATCGCCACTGGGCTGGTCCACGCGGTCCTCGCCGCCGTGGAAGTTCACTGCCTCGACCGCATGCAGCGTACCCCTGTCCAGGTTCAGGGAACCGTCCCATGTCACCCGCTGGGCGCGTGCCGTACCGCGTTGGGCTGTGCCTTGCCACAGCAGGCGGATCCGATGCCGCCCGTTGGCTGCAGGGGACGGGCCTGCCAGCTGCCACTGACAAATCTGCCTGTCGTCGCGCAATAGTTCGACCGATTCGAGCGGTGCCGTACCCTCGACTTCAATCGTGGCCAGGGGATCGCCTGCAGTGGTGAGCAACGAACCCATGGGCTGTCCGTCCACCTCGAACCACAGGCCTATGCGTTCGCCCGATGTGGCATAGCACCGGCGGGCCGACAATGCCTCCCAAATGCCTGTGCGGGTTAGATCTTCTGCATAGACCGCGGTCAGACCGTTGCGCACGTTCCGGTTGTTGCGCCAGCCCGGATGGCAGGCACCGGGACGGCCGGTGATGCCGTCGGTTCCGGCCGTGATGCCGACTCGGTAACCGCGGCGGAGGGCGTCCTTGATGAACCATTCCGACGTACCGTGGGTGGAGTGGATCTCCGCCAGCCGCTCGATTTCCGGGGCATGCCAGTCAAGATTGGTGGGACGGCCGCCGACATGCATGTTGATCAGCACCGGTTCATGCCGCATGGCCTCCAGGAACGGCTCGGCGGTGGTCAGGTCCGGTTCGGGGTCCGGCTCGTCCTCCTGGAAGAAACGGCCCGAGCGGCGCAGCCGGGGCTCGTCGTGCCGGTAGAAAACATTGCGATCCCCGCCGTCCGAGGTCGGCGGACTCCACTCGCAGCCCAGGAAGGTGACGAATCGGCCGGGTTCGTGAAAGTTTCCCGTCTCGGCCCGGGTCAGATCCCACAGGTCGCGCGACACATAGTGGTCGTTGCCCTGGTGCGTGATGAACTGAAGGCCGGCGGCGTCCCGGGCGTAGGTGAAATGCTCCGCCATGGATCCGGCACCGCAGCCGACTTCACTCTGGCCCGAATGCATGTCCCCCCAAAAGCGTCGCCACTTGGGTGGTTCCGTTGCGATCCGGACGGGATTGCTTTGTGTGCTCAGGTCCGAGTCCGGCAGACGAACCTCCAATCTGGACAGGCCGGCTCGCGTGAATCGAACCGGAACCTGGAACACGGGCGGATCTTCGCAGACGACGGCCTCTCCCAACGCCAGGCACGAACCGCCTGGGACCTGGCCCAATTCCCTGACTGTGGGCTGCTCCTGGTCCGGCATGGTGGCATTGCCCCAGCGGTCTTCAACCCTGATGGTCAAGGTCCCGGCTTCACCCACCAACCCGTGGTCGGGCGCAATGACAACCAGGCGCTCCGGCGGCCCGGGCACAATGGACAAACCCTCCGCCAACGGCAACCGGTGCCAGGCGTCGCTCCGGTCCGGATCGATCAGCACCACGAACTCCAGGTTGCGCAAGCGGAAGGTGGGCACGCGCCAACCCCTGCCTCCGTACGCTCTGTTGCCGCAGGTCAGGATCACCTTGTCCCCTTCTGCCAACCGATCCCGCAGGACCGTCATTTCGAGGTGGTGCTGCCAGGGATCGAAGGCGCCTTGGCGGAAGTAGCGCAGCCCAATCTCCGCCACGGGTGCGCGGCCGTGTGTGGGGCGGGTCACGACGGTTGTGAACCCGTCGCCGCCGGGATTCTCGAATTGCAGTTCGGTCCAATCCAGCGGCCAGGCCCAGGCCAACGCCAGTCGTCCCCCCGGTCCAAGCTCGGTCTTCCCGATTGTGAATGTGAACTCAAGCGCGACCCACTCGCCGGCCACGAAGGGCCGCCGTGGCGTACAGGCTGCATGGCCATAGAGCTGCCGGCGTTCGTCCGGGGTCAGATCAACGTCATGCCAGACCGTGGGCCGGCCGGGTTGTCCGCTGGCAATGATCATGCTGAGGCTCCCTTGGCACTCGGGTTGGACGGTATGAGCATACTTGGCCGACTGCAGGAACTTTGCCGGTCGGCCTTGGCGATCGGGCCGGCCCCCAACCCCACTCGGAGACGCATCCCGTGATGAAGATCCGCGTTCAGGCGATGAAGGGCCTGAGGAACTGGTGTGAGAGTTGCAGGCCCCGCACCGCCGTGTCCGCATCGGCAGCCCAGACCCTGTCCTCGTGTTCCACGCTGAGGGCCTGGTCGTAACCGGCTTGGAACAGTTCATCCAGGAAGCGGAACCAGTTCACCTCTCCGTAACCG
>DAOUIC010000363.1:0-1694 GCA_034428255.1 Anaerolineales bacterium | reverse complement strand
GAGATGGCGCTCCTTCTCCAGGAAGACAAGACATTCGGCTTCGGCTGCGAGTTCATTCTCGAAAGCTAGAGCCGGCGACGATAAAGATACAGGGAGGACGATCGATGGATACCAGGAAGATTGACCTGCCGGCGGCGCAGTTCGGACTGCCCTACGACTGCGAGCCAACCCTAAACGACGTACAGGTTTTTGACTTTTGCCGCAAGGGCTACCTGATACTCGAAGGGGTGGTCGGCGATGACGTCAACCGGCGCATGATGGCCTTTGCCGCCGAACACACGGACCACCAGCCGCTGGAACTGCTGACAGAAGAGTGGTTCGTAGAAGGCGTGTTCAAGAACCCGCAGGCAGCCGGCGCGGTCCGCTCCCTGCTGGGTGCAAATTTCAAGCTGCCGCAAACCTTGTGCAACCACCGCGCCGATGGGCCGCTCGCTCCTCAGGACTGGCACCGCGACGGTGGATCGATTTACAACAACCGGATTGACTACCTACAGGTGTTCTACTACCCACAGGACACGCCGCCCGAAATGGGGCCGACCGAGCTGATTCCGGGCTCACACTTTATGCGCAGCAAGGCCAACTACATGGGACATATCCGCAGCGTGAAGCCGGTCAAATCGACCGCATCACCCGCGGGAACGGTCATCATCACGGCCTATCCGATCTGGCATCGCAGAGGCCGCAGCATTTTGCCGGGTGTCCGTCATCTGTTCAAGTACAACTACTTCCGCACTGCCGAACCGCGCCGTGACTGGCTCATTGACCCCGAACACGATTTTTCATGGCCCGACATGTCGGAAGTCGAACCCCACTTCGAGCAGTTCCGCTGCGGCATCGCGGCGGCAGAGATGTTCAGCTGGTTGTGCGGCGAGCAGTTTGACTACGTTGGAGGCACGGGCTGGCCGTGCGAGGCGCCTGTCAAGCCGGGACTGTGCGATCAGGAGGGCTTGCCCGCTGGGTTACGCCGCTTCGCAGAGGCAGGCATCACACAGTTGGCCTGAGTCCATCAACCGGATCCCGATTGTCAGCACAACGCCAGGACTATGCCCCAAACTCTGTTTCCAACCGACTTGCCCGATGGCGAATGGGTCGAATTCCAGGCTTCAGGATTCAGTTCGCCTGTCGTCGGGGTCATCCACCGGCGATCATACCGCGCCCTCTGCGGTGTACCCCTGGGCAGCATCGACACCGGTTGCCTCGATCTCGACAGCGGCGGTCTCTTCGGCCTGTGCAGCATCTTCAACTCCCACGTGCCGCGTCGCGGCGCGCTGAACGTCCCCTTCCTCGGCTTGGGCGTTGGCGGCAAAACGTGGGTGCTGACCACTGGACAGCAGAGCCCGGAGAAGGGATCGGGACACGCGGCAAACGAAGCGCCGCCGCCGGACCTGGAGATGCCAGGTGTGCAGCTGGCGCAGGACATCCACTATTGGGGCCACTTCCCGGTGGCGGACCTGGAGTTCGACACCGACGCGCCGGTGGATGTCGGCCTGCGGGCATGGGCCCCCTTTCTGCCCGGAGACGTGGACCGCTCCATTCTAAAATTATCCTTATTCCAAATTGTCCAATGTGGCCTCTATTAAATTAAATAAATGTTAAGCCCCTTCCCCTATTTCTTTCACTTCTAAATTTCAAAATTATGTAAGTTTTACTCTCAGTTTAAGGTGTTTTATTAAAAAAAGAAAGAATATATAGTA
>DAOUIC010000362.1:0-3424 GCA_034428255.1 Anaerolineales bacterium | reverse complement strand
GCTACCGGGACAAGGCGAGGTCACTGGGCATTGGCCAAGCCGTCACACTGACCGGACGCATGCCCTACGCCGACGTGCCGCGCCATCTGGCCCTGGGCGATGTGGCGGTGGCCCCCAAGGTGTCCAAGACGGAAGGACTGGGCAAACTCCTCAACTACATGGCGATGGGATTGCCCACGGTGGCCTTCGATGTGCCCGTGGCCCGCGAGTACCTGGGCAACCTTGGGATCTATGCCGATACAGGCAGCGCAGCCAGCTTGGCGGAATGCATCTGCCAGCTGTTGGAACGCCAGCGGTGCGATCCCGACGGGCTGCGCGAACTCAGATGCCAACTCCGGGAACGCGCCCGCGCGCGTTTCGGCTGGCAGCCGGTGGGCGAGTCCCTGAACCGGCTCTACGCGGAGATTCTTGGGACCTCCTAAGCGAGCCAGTCGTTCGACAACGACACCGAAACAAGATCAGGCAGGCAGGTATCTGCTGGTAACCCGTCCCAGGATGTGCTCGGGCGGAAACAAGCCCAGCGTGCGGCTATCGGTGCTGGCCTGTGGATTGTCCCCACGCAGGAACACCCTGCCGTCCGAGGACACGAAGGCTACGCGCTTGAGAATGATCTCCTGCGGTGCCTGGGGATGGCGCGCCATCACAACATCACCGACGCGCGGTGCCCGCCGGCGATAGGCCCGGGGATCCAGAAACAATTCGTCGCCGGGAGCAAACTCCGGCAGCATGGAGGGACCCCGCACACGGATCTTCCGCCGCAGGTTGCAAAGCCGCAGGATCAGTTCGCGGCGGCCCGCTGTCGGCAGGGGTTTGTAAGGAGCGGAGCGGACATCTCCCGGGAGAACGTTCCGCTCCGCCAATCCAATGTCGGTTCCGGTCTCAGGTGGCGGTGTAGAAAGCGACATCGCGGCCCTTGGTGGCCCAGAAGATTCCATGGATCTTCTCCACGGTGGCCAGCAGGTTCTGGGCAGCTTCGAGATCGACGTCCACCTTGCAGGCGGAGCAGAGCTTGGCCGCCTGCCAGAAGGTATCGTGCAGGTCGGGGTAGTCCGCGAGGTGCTCCGGCTTGAAGTAGTCCGTCCAGAGAATCAGGAGCTGGTCCTTGGCGCCCTGCGCCTCTTGCTCCTTGATCGCGATGAAACGGGCGGTGGTATTCAGGTAGGCAACGACGGCCTCGGCATTGCCTTCGGACTTGGCCGGCTGCTCCAGATCCAGGATCTTCTTGGTCATGGAGAGCACGGCCTCGGCCCGGATGCGGGCATCGGCGGGATCGTACACACCGCAGGGTCCGTCGCAATGGGCGGAGACTTCCAGGGCCGGGCGACGGCTTTCCAACCGCCCAAGCAGGGATTTCAACATGGTCTGCATTCCTTCTCTTGATAATTTGCCGGACAAAAAGGCGGGAAGATTGTATCGTGAACGGCCCCCTAGGCCGGAGGATCGGAGCCTGTTGGTCAGGCAACGGGCTCCATCTCCAGGATGGCCTGCGCCTTCCGGGCCACGTCCGTGGTCGGATCACGCTTGACCACCTTGAGCAGGTGCAGCTGGGCGTCGGCATCGCCCTGGGCGGCCAGTTCCAGGGCCTCAGCCAGGCCCGTATCGGTGTACTGCAGGTCCGTGGGGATGACGACCAGGTCGTCCCGTTCCCAGTAGTACTTGAGGTCGTCGGATTCCTCGCTCCAATCCGCGTACACCTGATCCCAAGTATGGGGATTGTCCACGCGATGCTCCCCCAGGTGCGGAGTCAGCATGTGTTCGGACACGGGTGCCTGCCGGGCAGTGTAGCGATTGTCGAGGGAGATGCGCAGCCGGTCCTCGGTCACGTTGGGCAGGGCCCGGTGCAGGGTCAGGCTGTGGAACAAGAGGCAGTCGCCCGGTTCGTAGTCCGTGCTGTGCCACTGACCCTCGTAGGAGTCCTCCTCCACGTTCAGCGCACCGGCACCCAGCGAGAAGTGGTGGTCCAATACCCTGTCTACCTTGTGGGAGCCGGGGACCAAGGCAAGCGGGCCGAGCTCCACGGGGCAGTCGCCCAGGGGCGACCAGCAGGTGTAGGTCTCGAAGTTTCCCTGGAAGTGGACGAAGTCCTGGTGCACGGGGGTGGTGTGCTCCGTGTACTTGGGAAACCACATGCGGATGATCTTCTGGGGATGGGGCAGAGGCTCCGCCCCGTCCATGATCGCGGACATGGCGTCCATGATCTCCTGCTGGTGCGGTATCCGATGGAACAGTTCGAGACGATAGGCCTGGTAGTACACTTCGGCGTAGTCCAGATCGCCTTCCGTGCAGCGCTTGTCCACATTGGCGATGCCGTCCATCAGATCGGTACCGGGGACGAGCCAATCGTTGGCTTGCAATACCGTCAGGATTTGGCGGCGCAGTTCCATGGTCCGGTCGTGATCCATAAGGCCGCGGATGAAGAGATACCCCTCTTCGGCCATGCGGTCCCGCAAGGCGGGGCCGTTCCCCAGCAGGTCGTTGGACTCCCTGAAAGGCTGCAGAGGTATGGACATGATGATCATTCCTTGCGCGACACGGCGGCCGCGCGCTGGGCACCGACTACCGGACTGGCGGTAGGCGATGCTGTTTGGTTCAGCAATGCCGAAACACGGCGGATACGAAGCCACATTGTAAATCCAGTGCCCGCGGTGATCCAATGCCCACGGACCAACCTCCCGGTTGGGGGCGACGGGGGCCGAATGCCCTTGTGACGTTCCGTGTCCACGGACCCTGAAGCACCGGCACGGCCGGATGTGGTTGGGGCGGTCCCGCCAAGCAGCACGTTAGCGGCCCGCCGAGGAGGGGGCCTTGCGTCCCACCATCACCGCTATCGGGCCTTGGCGCCATGTGCATTCACTATGGAATCCCGCGGTTCCAAGACTGGCCAACTCCTCTTCCAGGGGAAAGTACGTATCCTCGTCGGCCCATTCCGCCAGATGTTGCCAGGCACCCTCCTCGGAGATTCCGCACGCCATCATGTGGTCGATCCACAGGCGGTAGGTCCGCTGTCGCTCAGGTTCCGCCCGCGGCATGGTCACATCGGCATTGACGAAGAGACCGCCCGGTGGCAACACCTCGTGAATCCGCCGGTACAGGTTGGTTTTCGTATCCCTTGCTTCTATATGGTGCAGCGCCAGCGAAGTGGCCACGCCGTTGCACGGGGGCAGTTCGGAGAAAAAGGACATTTCCCGAAAACGCACGCGCTTCCCAAAACGCGCAAGGCGGATCCGCCCCTGGGCCAGCATTTCCGGATCCACGTCGATCAGGTCGATGTCCCCGACTCCGCCATGGACCAACAGAGCCTGGGCCAGCGAGCCGGTCCCGCCGCCAAGGTCCAGCACCCGACTCGGGCGGACACATGCAAATTCGCGGGCCACGGCGGCAAGCATGGCATCGTAGCCCGGCGTAAAACGGCGGATCGTCTCGT
>DAOUIC010000361.1:0-2134 GCA_034428255.1 Anaerolineales bacterium | reverse complement strand
GGACAACGACTTGGAAGGGAAATGGCGCCTGTATGCGGCGCTGGGCATCCGGGAATACCTGCTGATTGACATCGGAGAGCCGCAAGAGCCCGATGCTACCGGGGAGTCCGGGTCTCCCGAACGCATGTGGCTGTACCGCCTGGATGCCAAGGGTGTTTATCAGTTGGTGGAGGATGAGCAGCCTCTCCGCGTCTGCGGTATTCCGATCCGGTTGCAGCCGGCCGTAGGCTCCGAGATGCCCTACGTGCAGTGGCTGGACAGCGCCAGCGGACAGTGGCGGGATTTTCGGAATGACCTCAAACAAGAAGGTCAAGTCGAAGGTCAAGTCGAAGGTCAAATCGAAATCCTGGTGCAGGCCTTGGACATGTGTCTGCCCCACTTGGACGATGCGGATCGGGAACGCATTGTGGATTCATGGGTCACAGCCGGCATACCGGACCACATGCTTCACCGGATCATGAAGGCGGGACAGGCACCGGATGAATGGGAAGCCATTCTGGATGTGACGGAACCCAAACCCCCATCCTACCGGGAACCACTCTAAGCCGGACTTTGTACAACTTTGAGCGGTGTGTTGCAGGGATAGTCCCGGTCGTACTCAGCCGGTGTAGGACCTGGAAACCCGGGCCCGGCTGCGGGTGCCGGACGATGGCCGGCTTCCAGTCCGTGGCCGTATGCACCCAGGTCCCCAGTTGGGGATCGGCGTAGACGGCATTCGCCCAGAGCCACCGCAGACGCGGGAAGCGGTGCTTCAGTCGGGCCAAGACCAACCGGGCCCCGTCCCGGCCCTGGAGGTCGGCGGGATGCACCGCCACGGCCAGCAGCAAACCCTGGGTATCCACCACCCCCACCATGGCCAACACCTATGTTGGAATTGACGTTGCCCAGCATCAAAGCGACCTGGCGGTCCGGGGTGCCGAAGATATCGACGGCCTATCCCACGATCAGGAAAGCCTCGAGCCTCTCAGTGACCGCTTGACCGCTCTGGCACCGGACCGCATCGTGATGGAAGCGACCAGCGGTCTGGAAGTGATTCTGGCCACCTCCCTGCAGGATGTCGGCCTGCCCGTGGTCGTGGTCCGTCTATGTCAGGCCTGGGCCTTCGGGCATGGACGAGGCCGTCGGCCCCACCCGGGGGAGGAAATGCAGGCGCGGGACCACCCCCGGGGTGCAGCTGCCCTACGCGCCCGCGTTGAATCCGATGGATCGATTCTTCCAGGAGTTGCGCCGCGCGTTGGCGGGACGCGTGTATGCTTCGTTGGTTGGTTAAACAGGAGGCGCTGGCGGCCATCCTGTAGACGTGGCAGGCCGATCCGGTCCGGGTATGCGATCTGGGCGGCTGGGCCTAGGTCTGGGAAATCCTGACGGCCCTGCCCCCGGACACTCAAGCCGCACTACCCTTGCCCATTGTTTACTACACCTCAGTCGGGTTTTCCGCTGACCGCGGATTCCAGGAGACGTTTCGCCATGCGCTTGCCCTTGGTTGTCTGGTTGCTCCCGTGCTTGCTGCTATCGGCCTGCGTCGCGCGTTTGCAGGACCGTGCCGTACCGGACACGTACGCGTCGATGGCCGTTGTCCGGCACGATGCATCCACCGGCCGCGCAGATGTGTTGGCTGCGTCGCCTGATCCGTCTGCCCTTGATGCGCATGTGCTTCGGAAGCACCCGCGATTCGCCACCGGTGGCATCCTCGCGGAACCGCCGTTCGACGGTTCTCCGTTGAAGAAGCGGTTGCATCAAACCGACGAGGCACGCGCAGTGCCCTCGATGGCACCCGGGCACGGCCTCCAAGGGTCGCTCGGTTGGGGCGCACTTCAATCGCAGTTCAATGGCTACGAACTCGGTGCCTCAGGGGTCCCTGATTGGGACAGTGCCTCGATATGGTACACCGGGGATGTGGTTGGAAACGGTTGCGGGATGGCGGCCGCTCAGCATGGTGGATATGCAGATGGGGGTGTCCTCCGCGCCCCTTGCCTGTTTGCCAGTGCCAATTCCCTTCCGGTCGCGGCCAACCTGCACACCGGGGCGGGATTTTTCTCGGTTAGTGCCGGGGGCAATCACACCTGTGGTGTGCAGGCCAACGAAACTGTTCAATGCTGGGGTTGGAACAGCGATGGCCAGGCGACGCCACCGG
>DAOUIC010000360.1:0-2798 GCA_034428255.1 Anaerolineales bacterium | reverse complement strand
CGTCGTCGATGACAACCCGCATGAAGCGCGGAACGATGAGTTCCATCATGACCGGCAGGATGGTGGTCACGATGGTGCCCGCGATCAACCACCTATAGGGGGTTAGGAACCGAAAGGTCCTGATGAGGGAATGCATGCTTCAAATTCCGACCATGCCACCGAACACGATCCGCGCCTGCCCAACATGGCCAATCGCGGAACAACAGCGCCAACACAAGCCCAACCGTCCGGGTGGAGCGGCCAGGGCTGAGCAAGGCGATGCCGTTCTGCAAATTCGTGTCCAGGGCACGGGGGCGAGGCGCACTGCAGGCATCGTGATTGTACATGTCATCGGCAAGTGAAGGGCCATGGTGCCGGAACACGGCACTGTTTCAATCTCGTTGATGGTGGTCCGCGCCCGGAACGGACCAAGGATCCCTGCGGTTGGGTTGCATTTCACCAAAACCAAAAGGATCCGCAGCGTGACGTTCCGTCGGGACGGCCGGGCCCTGGCCGGTAGAAGTGGGACCGCCACCGTACGCCGCTGAGACACACACGGCCCCCGCCAACACGCCCGCCACTGGCGGTCCGGGGCGTGGAGGAGGGGCGCGGACTCCGTACTCGCGATCCCCTGCATGGTCATCATGACCGCCACCCGCCACCACTCCGCCATTCGCACCTTCCATGTCCGTCCATGCCGGCGGGGCCAACCTGGAGAGGCGGTACTCGTGGCCGCCATGCGCAAGTTGGACCTGAACACCGTGATCCGAGACCAAGTTCCTTGGTAGAGGAACCCGGTGTCAACAGCCATCGAGGCTTGATTGCCCCAACAGTTGCTGAACGGTTACGGTCAGAACCGGTCTTGAATGGATCCCCGAGCGATCCGGGAGGGGTCTGAATGGCCCCAGTGCATGAACCTACACTCTCGGCCACACAGAACCATGCGGGCCCGAAGTGCAACATGAAAACCAGAGTCCTGTTCCTGACGGTTGTTTTGACGTTCATGGGGGCAGCGCTCTCCACGACCCAAGCCAGCAGTACAACCGTAATCGTATGTCCGCCCACGTCCGCGGCGCAGCTTCGCAATTTCAAGGACTACGGTTCCTCTCCTTTCTTTCTTACGGAAGAGCACGCCAAGTCCACTTTCGCGCTTGATGTGGATCGTGCGTCCTTTGACGTGACCAAGTTGTGGCTTAACAACAAGGAGCGTCCTCCCACCGGTGCCATCAGGCCCGAGGAATTCGTCAACGCCTTGCCCTACCAGTATCCGGTACCCGACCAGGGTCTCAGCCTGTCATTGGATGGGGTGAGGTCCCATCCGTTCAGCGATGACGACGCACTCGGATTGCTGCGCGTGGTGATGCAGGCGGCCGATGCTCCGGCCCGTTCCCCCATGAGCATCATCATCTGCCTGGATCGCTCGGGCAGCATGGCGGAATACACGGGGCTGCCCGGTCAGGAACGCGTCAAGTTCGAGTTGGGGCGCGCCCTGATTCGGCAACTGGCGGACGACCTGCAAGCCCAGGATCGCTTGGGACTTGTATCCTATGCCACCGATTCCACCGTTGATTTGGTGTCCGCGAGCGTGGCGGTGCTCGCGGACTCGCTGCCAGCCGCCTTGCAATCCCTGGCTCCGGAAGGTTCTACGGATCTGTTCTCCGGACTGCACCTCGCCTACATGCAGGCGACTCGGGAAAAGGAGTTGTGACCGGACCGTGAAGTCGCCATCGTCCTGATTTCTGACGGCGCGGCCAACACCGGCCTGACAGATCACCAGCAGATGCTGGAACAGACGGAGAGCTTTCGGGATGAGGGGATTCGCCTGTCCACTGTGGGTATCGGATTTGACACCCTCAACGACGAGGTTCTGGAGCAGTTGGGAGACAAGGGGGATGGTCAATATGTCTTCTTTGGTGCTCTGGAAGACAAGGAGCAGGTGCTGACGACCGTAATGTCCCACCTGTTGCCGGTGGCCCTGGAAGCACGCAGCCAACTTGAATTTGAGCCTGCCGCGGTGACGGCCTGGCGTCAAGTCGGTTTCGAAAACCGCATCATGCGGGACGAGGCTTTCAGCGACAACAGCGTCGATGCAGGCGAGGTGGGATCCGGGCAATCCGTGACGGTCCTGTACGAAATTGAACTGGTGGATCAGGACCCGGCCGGCGAGTCGCCGGATCCCGATCAGATGGTGGCAACGGCCCATCTGCGCTGGCTGGACTTGGAAGGCCAGTGGTCCGAAACCTCCGTCATCCTGAAGCGAAGGGATTTGAAGGAGGACTTGACGGATGAACAGTTCCGTGCTGCCGCGTTGATGGCGCGCTGGGGACAGTTGATACGCCGGGATCAGGAGTGGGACAAAGCCCAATTCGATCAGGCCTATGAGCAACTGATGATGTTCGCCTTTAGCCCGGAAACCTCTGGGGAGGATGATCCGACAAGAACTGCACTGCGCCAACAGATGTCCACAGTGCGTACCATGTTGGCCCTTGACTTTGGCCTGGGCATGGGGCAGTGACGGGTGCACGCAGGCAACGATGAAGGCTTACGTTCTACCGATGCCCGCGAGGGCCACTACGTGGACGAGAGCCTGCGCGATATCGGCTACCTGAAGTCCAGTGCCAACGGCAGTTGAACCTTGGCCGCGGACGGCGGGCGACACCATACCCGAGACCTGACAGGGGCTGTCAGTGCCGGTGGCGGTACCGCCACCGGGCAGAGGCACGGGATATGCAGTGGGGAGGCTGCCGGCCTGCTGACGCACATGAACAGCACAGTCTTCACGCGTTGGGATGCCGAGGCCGGATTCGGGCCAACACAAC
>DAOUIC010000359.1:0-7152 GCA_034428255.1 Anaerolineales bacterium | reverse complement strand
GAAATCTACCGGGCCATGGGCGTACGGGAGTACTTTCTCTACGATCCGGAGCGGCTGCACCGCACCGGGGACGAACCCCGGCTGTGGGGCCTGCGCCTGTCGGTCGACGGCGCATACGACGACATTGAACCGGCTCGCACGGCGGACGGACAGCCGGTCTACCGCAGCGATGTGCTGGGCGAGTTCCGCATGCTGGACGAGGGCGGGGACATCCACACCCTCCAGACTTGGGATGCAACACGCGGTGTCTGGCTGGACCCGATGCGGGCCAGGGACCTGAATGCCGACGAGGCCAAGCAAGAGGCAGTCCAGGAAACGGTTCGGGACACTACACTGACCATCTCCCAGACAAACTTCCTCTCCCAACTGAAACTGCGGGCTGCCCAAGGGGAACTGGCATCCCATGTGCCGGACACTCTGGCCTCGGCCTGGCAGAGAGCCCAATGGGTGCCCGATGCCGCGGATGTCCTGAATGTTCTGGTCGGCTCCAGCGATTGGTCGACCCTCATGCCGCCCGAGGACGCGTAGCACGCATTTGTCATCCCGGCGGACATGATCCATTGGTTTCGCCGGATGTCTTTGAGTGGGCTGTCTCCCGCTGAAACCCGGCATGTTCCGGGGTGTTCGATGGGGGTTCCGGGTTCCCTTAAGGCACAATATGAGTTCACCCCATGGTCGGGCAGAACCCGACCCGAACCTTATACACCACATGACCCGTTGAGGAGTCTGTCCAATGTCCACGCGCGCGTTGTCCCGTCGTAATTTCCTGGCCCTGTCCGGCACGGCTGCGGCCTCCCTGGTCGTCGCCGCCTGCGTCGCGCCCGAGGCCGCGCCGGCGGCCGGCGAGGGCGAGCCCATGATGGAGACCATCGAACTGAACCACTGGGGCTTCTCCGGCCCGATCTGGGAAACGATTTGGGATGCCGTTCCCGACACCTACCCCAACCTGACCGTGAACCCGACCGAAATCGGCGACATCGTCTTCGGCGATCAGAAGTTCACCACGGCGGTTGCGGCCGGAACCGGCCCCGACACCGCCATGCAAAACCGCCACACGTTCCTGCAGTTTGCCGCCAAGGGCCTCTACCAGGACGTGACCGAACGGTTCGACGCCTCCGACCTGAACCGGGACGACTACACGCCGGTGCAGCTCAACGAAACCGTGTGGGAAGGCAAGATGTACGGCCTGCCTTGGGGTACCGACGTCCGCTACCTCTACTGGAACAAGGATCACTTCGCCGAAGTGGGTTTGGACCCGGACCAGCCGCCGACCACCTGGGCGGAACTCGAGGAGTACGCGGACAAGCTCAACATCCGCGACGGCGATGAGGTCGTGCGCTACGGCTTCGTGCCCTACCTCTACGGCAACTCCTGGATGTGGCTGTACGGCTTCCTGGCCGGTGCCCCCTCCCTCAGCGACGACAAGCGCACCATCCTTTGCGACGACCAGCGCTGGATCGACACTCTCCAGTGGATGGTGAACTTCTACGACAACTACGTGGGCGATTTCGAACTGGCCAACTCCTTCCAGCAGGGCATCCGGTCGGCCGGACTGGGACTGCCGTTTGTGGCCGGCAAGACCTCGATGTCGGCCACGGGCGACTGGCACGTCCGCGATCTGCTGCGCTCGCCCGGCGTGGACTACGGAACGGCACCGATGCCGATTCCCCCCGGCGGCATGAAGAGCACCTGGTCCTGTGGCTTCTCCATCGTCATGGCCCCCGGCTCCGAGTATCCCGACGAAGCGTTCCAACTCATGCGCTGGTTTACGGGCACCCCTGGCTGGGAGGCGTTGGCCGCGGCCGACGTGGCCGAAACCAAGCGCACCTGGGAGCGGGAGCAGTTGGAAGGCGAGCCGAAATTCTGGCCGCGCCTGGCCTGCTACCTGCCGGCCCTGGAAGCCATGGAGCAGAAGTACCTGCCCGAACTGGGCGAGATTGAGAATTCCACTTGGACCCTGTCCCTGGATGCCCTGCGCAACTGGACCCATGGTTGCGGCAGTGTCATGGGCGTGGCCGCCCTGCAGTACTGGGTGGAGATGGACAACGCAGCCCGCAATGCCCTCTCCAAGCAGATGACGCCGGAAGAGGCGATGCTCAACTGCAAGACCCTGGTGCAGGATGCCACCGACCAGGCTTGGGAAGCCATCGACAACGCGTAACGTCTGACGAATCCGGCGCGGGGGTGGGCGAGCGCCGCCCCCGGCCGGGTCCGGTCGGCCGCAAGGAACCGGCACACCCGCAGGTGCCCCGTCCGTGGCCGCCGCCACTCCCGTGCTGTCCGCCGCGGAAACCCGCGGCTTCTGGAAGTCCCGAAGGGATGGGAAGAGCTTTCCTTCTACCTTTTCATCGCGTCTTGGACCCTGGGGTTCCCGGCCTTCATCCTGGGGCCAATCGTGGCCTCGCTGGCGCTGGGCTTCACCCGGTACGACATCATCCTGCCCGCCAAGTGGGTGGGACTGGAAAACTTCCGGGATCTGATTGCCGATCCCCTCCTCTTCAGGGAGATGCGGAAGTAGGGAGAACATCGATTATGGAGCGGGTCCGATCCCGGCGGTGCCATCCCGCCGGTTGTCCGGTCGGGTCCATACCTTCAACATGGCACAATACGGGGCAATCCCCCGGGCAATCCCCCGGGCAATCCCCCGTGGGCGGGCCGCACCCGCCCCGAACCTTGCACAACGTACGACCCGTTGAGGAGTCTGACCATGTCCACGCGCGCATTGTCCCGTCGCAATTTCCTGGCCCTGTCCGGCACGGCCGCGGCCTCCCTGGTCGTCGCCGCCTGCGTCGCGCCCGAAGCCGCGCCGGCGGCCGGCGAGGGCGAGCCCATGATGGAGACCATCGAACTGAACCACTGGGGTTTCTCCGGCCCGATCTGGGAAGCCATTTGGGAAGCCATTCCAGATACCTACCCCAACCTGAAGGTTAATCCGACCGAAATCGGAGATATCGTATTCGGCGATCAAAAATACCTCACAGCAGTTGCGGCTGGCACTGGGCCAGACACAGCCCTGCAGGGCCGCCACACGTTTCTGCAGTTCGCTGCCAAGGGCCTCTACCAGGACGTGACCGAACGGTTCGATGCCTCCGACCTGAACCGGGACGACTACACGCCGGTGCAGCTCAACGAAACCGTGTGGGAAGGCAAGATGTACGGCCTGCCCTGGGACACGGATGTCCGCTTCCTCTACTGGAACAAGGATCACTTCGCCGAAGTGGGACTGGATCCGGACCAACCGCCAACCACCTGGGCGGAACTCGAGGCGTACACGGACAAGCTGAATATCCGCGATGGAGATGAGGTGGTTCGCTACGGCTTTGTACCTTACCTCTATGGCAACTCCTGGATGTGGTTGTGGGCTTTTCAGGCCGGCGCTCCCTCCCTCAGTGATGACAAACGCACGGTTCTGTGCGACGACCAGATTTGGATTGACACGCTTCAGTGGTTGGTCGACTTCTACGACAACTATGTAGGCGACTTCGAGTCGGCCAACTCCTTCCAGCAGGGCCTCCAGTCGGCCGGACTGGGCCTGCCGTTTGTGGCCGGCAAGACCTCAATGTCGGCCACGGGCAGCTGGCACGTCGGCGACTTGCTGCGCTCACCGGGTGTGGACTACGGGACAGCACCAGCGCCAATTCCAGCTGGCGGTATAAAAAGCACTTGGTCATGCGGATTCTCCATCATCATGGCTCCTGGATCCGAGCATCCCGAGGAAGCCTTCCAAGTCATGCGTTGGTTCACCGGCACTCCGGGCTGGGATGCCTTGGCCACAGCTGATGTAGCTGAAGCCAAGCGCACCTGGGAACGGGAGCAGTTGGAAGGCGATCCGAAATTCTGGCCACGGCTTGCTTGCTACCTACCAGCACTCGAGCATTTGGAAAAAACCTACCTACCTGAACTGGGCGAAATTGAGAATTCCACCTGGGCCCTGTCCCTGGACGCCCTGCGCAACTGGACCCACGGCTGTGGCAGCGTGATGGGCCTGGCCGCCCTCCAGTACTGGGTGGAGATGGACAATGCCGCCCGCAACGCCCTCTCCAAGAAGATGACGCCGGAAGAGGCGATGCTCAATTGCAAGACCCTGGTGCAGGATGCCACCGACCAGGCTTGGGAAGCCATCGACAACGCGTAATGAAATATAGGCTCGACACAGGGGCAGCCGGCGGTTGCCCCTGCGCCGGGGCCGGGTTCGGCCGCAAGTTGCCGGCCTCTTCATAGGAACCCTGTCCGTGGCTGCAACCACCCCCTCCCTGTCCACTCCGACGGCCCGCGGCTTCTGGAAGTCACTGCGGGGACGGGAAGCACTTTCGTTCTACCTTTTCATCGCGCCCTGGACCCTGGGGTTCCTGGCCTTCATCCTGGGGCCAATTGTGGCCTCGCTGGCGCTGGGCTTCACCCGGTACGACATCATCCTGCCCGCCAAGTGGGTGGGACTGGAAAACTTCCGGGATCTGATTGCCGATCCCCTCTTCCGCATCTCCCTGGGCAACACGGTCTACATCGTGCTGATGGCCGTGCCCCTGGGCATGGTGGTCTCCTTCCTGATTGCGCTGCTGCTCAACCAGAAGGTCAGGGGCATGGCAGCCTACCGGACCGGCTACTTCATCCCCTCGATCGTGCCCGCGGTGGCCTCCGCCGCCCTCTGGCTCTACCTGCTGCAGCCCCAATGGGGCCTGGTCAACGGCTTCCTTGACCTGTTCGGCATCAAGGGCCCCACTTGGCTGGCCTCCACCACCTGGTCCAAGCCGTCCATCATCATGCTCATGGTCTGGGCCTCGGGCGGCACGATGATCATCTACCTGGCCGGCCTGCAGGACATCCCGGACACCCTCTACGAAGCGGCCTCCATCGACGGCGCCTCCTGGCTGCGCCAGCTGGTGCACGTGACCATTCCGCTGATGACGCCGACCATCTTCTTCACGCTGGTAATGGGCATCATCGGCACGTTCCAGGTCTTCTCCGTGGTCTTTGTCCTGACCGACGGCATGGGCGGGCCGCTCAACTCCACGCTCGTCTACCTAATCTACGTATACCGGAATGCCTTTGTCTTCTTCCGGATGGGCTACGCCTCGGCCCTGTCCCTGATCCTGTTCCTGATCATCCTGGTGCTGACCCTTGCCAACGTGCGCTTGGCCGGCAGATGGGTCTACTCCGAAGTGGAAATGGAGTAGTCCGGAACCATGGCCACCGACACCCGGGTCCAGCCGGCCCCCACCGTAGCTGCGGTACAGCCGCGGCCGCTGCGCGGGCGGTCCGGCCTCATGGCCGTCTTCCGGCACGTGATCCTGCTGCCGGGCGTGGTCTTCTTCGTGATCCCGCTGGTCTTCATGGTATCCACGTCGCTCAAGGCCCTGCGGCAGATCGCATTGTTCCCGCCCGAGTTGATTCCGAATCCGGTCCTATGGGCGAACTATCCCGAGGTCTTCCACTACGCGCCGATGCACCTCTACTTCGTCAACACCCTCTTTTTGGTGCTGCCGGCGATCTTCGGTGCAGTCTTCACCTCCTCACTGGCAGCCTACGCCTTCGCCCGGCTGCGGGCGCCCGGCAAGAACGCCATATTCATCGTCCTGCTCTCCACGATGATGGTGCCGGCCTTCGTCACGATGATCCCGACCTACATCCTCTTCGCCAAGCTGCGCTGGGTGGGAGGCTTCAAGCCGCTCGTGATTCCCTACCTGATGGGCAGCGCCTTCTTCGTCTTCCTGCTACGCCAGTTCTTCCTGACCATTCCCCGCGAACTGGAGGACGCGGCGTTCATCGACGGCTCCAGCCGGCTGCGCACCTTCACCGGCATCGTTTTGCCCCTGGCCAAACCGGTGCTGGCCACGGTGACCATCTTCGCCTTCATGGCCAGCTGGAACGAGTACATGGGGCCTCTCATCTACCTCAGCAACAAGAAGCAGTACGTGCTGTCGCTGGGCTTGCAGGTGTTTACGGATGCCTACGGAGGGGAGTGGGGCCTGTTGATGGCTGCCTCCTCAATGATGGTGGCCCCCGTGATCCTGCTGTTCTTCTTCGCCCAGAAACACTTCGTGACCGGCATCACGATGAGCGGCCTCAAGGGCTGAAACGGTCCCAGCCGCCGTTTGTATCAATCCAATTCACACCACGAACTCCAGGCACCCATGAACGACCGCCACGCAACCTACCAGGCCGACGGCTTCCAGCTGGAGTCCGGGCCGGTCCTGTCGGCGGACACCGTCGCCGCGGCCGTGCAGGGCATGGACCAGATCCGGGAGGGCCACTACGACACCGGTCGGGCGCCGGAGGAGTCCCAGTGGAAGCCCGGCGACGATCCCAACGCCCTGTGCAAGATCGAGATGCCGCAGATGGCCTCACGGGGCATCCGGGCACTGGTGTCCGACTGCGGCCTGGGCGCCCATGTGGCCGAAGTCACGGGTTCGGAGGCGGTTCAGGTCTGGTGGACGCAACTGCTCTACAAGCCGTCCGCAACCGGGACCTCCGCCCCGGTCATCGGCTGGCACCAGGATCGCTACTTCTGGCGCATCTGGTCGAATGAATCCAACCTGTTTACCGCCTGGGTGGCCCTCTCAGACGTGGACGAGGCGTCCGGCCCGATGCAGTTTGTGCGCGGTTCCCACCACTGGGGCTTTACCGGCGAAGGCACGTTCCAAGCCACGGACTTCGAGGCAACCAGGGACATGATCACCTTGCCGGAAGGCCAGCAGTGGGAGGAAGTCTCGGCCCTTCTGCCACCCGGCGGGGTCAGCACCCACCACCACCTGGTGTTCCACGGATCGGGGCCCAACCAGTCCGGTCGCCCGCGCCGCAGCCTGGCCATTCACATGCGCAGCGAAGGTTCCCGCCCTGCCGACGGTGGTCGTGAAGGCCTAACTCGCCACATCGACAACCTAGACATCTGCCCTGTCATCCACGGGGATCCGGGTCTGTTCAAGGAGTGACCTGACGACCAGACAGCAGAGCTGTCCTCAGGAGACGAACGGAAACGGGGAAGACAAACCGCCAGGCAGGGCCCGACGCGACCGATAGGGATGGACGACCTTCGGCAATGCCGTGTTGGTCGGCACTGTGCAGCCAGATACCCCGGAAGCACCGGTTAATACAGGCACGGTCGTTGCGCGTCCGTACCCGACTCTCGTAGTGGGAGCCGAGTACGGGCAGGTC
>DAOUIC010000358.1:0-4333 GCA_034428255.1 Anaerolineales bacterium | reverse complement strand
GTGGACTGGACCGTCCTGCAGGGCAGCGGCCGCACCGGGCGCATTGTGGAGCGCGACGTACGGGCTGCCGCGACAGCCGGTACGTCCGGCATCCTGTCCATTTCGCCCGTGGCCCGAAGGTTGGCCCGGGAATTGGGTGTGGGTATGGATGCACTGGCCAAGGCTTTTCCGAACGTTCGCATTACTGTGGACATGGTGCAGCAGTTTGGCGCCGCCGCCAAGCCTCAAGGGGAAGTGATACCGTTCACCCCTACCCGTCAGGCCATTGCCGCCAATTTGACCCAAAGTCTGGTCCGGTCCGCACCGGTGACCCTGACGACGGAATTGAACGCCATCGAACTGGTGCGGCTGCGGGACCAGTTGAAGGCGGATGCGCGTGCCGATGTTCCCACCTACAACGATCTGTTTCTCAAAATCTCGGCGCATGCCCTTTTGGATCACCCTGTTATGAATGCCACCGTGCTGGAAGACGGGGTGCGCATGAACGAACAGGTGGACATTGGGCTGGCGGTCCACACCGACCGGGGGCTGTTGGTTCCAGTGGTTCGGCATGTCCACCAAAAGAATCTTGGCCAGATCCACGTGGAGACAACCGATCTGATCGACCGGGCCCGGACCGGCAACCTGAAAGCCCAGAACATGCAGGGGAGTACTTTCACACTGACGAACCTGGGTGCGATGGACGTGGACCACTTCACCCCGATTCTCCCGGTGGGGCACACGGCCATCCTGGGTCTGGGCCGCATCATCGTCAAACCTATGGTGATGGACGAGGCACGGCAGGACATCGGTGTGGGGCATGCCATGGCCTTGAGTCTGGTGTTCGACCACAAGGCGGTGGACGGCGCGCCGGCCGCCGGATTCCTGCAACGCATCAAACAGTTCGCGGAACGGCCCTACCTTTGGCTGACCCTTTGACCTGATAGCCGCGGTTTGGCGAGGAACGCCTCCGCCGCAGGCATGGTTCCGGGCCAGGCAACGTTGGGGGCTGGCAGCATTCGGTCCAGGGGGCGGGCCATGGGGCGACACCCTTCCTTGTTCCACATCGAAGTCCCGCCGCGTTGCAGACGGGTTCGCGGAGTACGGCCCAATCCCAAGCCGTCGTCCCTCGGCAAGGTCTCGCACCGCGCCGCCTCCCTGACAAACCGGGACGGCAGCCAATCTGGAAGAGGATTGACCCGTACCGTCCGAATCTGACGATTTGCCTACGCGGGGGCAACAATGCCTCCGCGACTCCCGGCACACGGCTCCGGGAGTCGCTGCCATGTGTCAACTTGGCAGGATAGTTCAACTGCGAATCGTTAAAATCCATCGCCCGGTTCCGGTGTACAATCGACGCGGCACGTCATTCGTGTCGGCAGACATCGAGTGCCTCAGTTCCATTTCCAAACTTGGGAGAGCGCAATGCGCAAACTCACTTTGCTATCCGCCTTGGCGTTGACAGCCTTGATTCTGCTCCTGGCCCCTTCGGCAGCCTTGGCCGACAGCCATACGGCCGGCGAAATCGAAATTCCGGCCGGTTACCGCACGGTGACGGTGTCCTTCGACGGCATCGATCCGGTGAGCATGGACGATGGCGTCCTCAGCATGCGGATCAACGGGACCGTCAATCTCAACGATGTGGTCAAGTTGATCGACGATCAATTGGCGTACGGCGGCTCCGTCGAGGAATCCTGCGAAGTTCGCATGCGCTGGGTCCCGGCCTCCACCGTCATTACGAGCGGTGCCGACAATGTCATGAACCTCCGCTCCCGCATGCAGCTGTCCCAGCGCACGTGCGAGCCAAACATGTCGCTCTACACCAGCAGCGTGCACAACGTGGACTACACGGTTACGGTAACCGAGGGTGGCATCGACGATCTGGGTGTGTCCCTGGTCGTCAACTCCATTTCCGGCCTGGGTGAGGACTCCACCATGTCCGCGGCCCGGCTCAACCAGATCGCAGATGCCAACGTTACGCCGGTGACCGCATGGCTGCGTCAGGTGGCAGCGCTCTACCAGACCGGCTGCCTGGCTACGGCCGATGCGTCCATCAGCCCGGTATCGTTTAGTGGCAGCGGTCGGGTTTCGGTCGGTGTCAATGCCAGTGGCAATCTCCAGGCCATGTCGGCCTGTGTCGTGCTTGACGACTCCATGCGCGACCTCGCGGCAGGCACGGGCGTGGCGGCACTGATCCTGGGCGATCTCAGCCCCGGGACGGTCGCCGGCATCGTGAACGGCGTCCTGATGGGCCAGATGATGTCCACTGCCGACTACATCACGATGGTGGCTGACGACTTGGCCGATGAGACGTGGCGCGGAATCGTACAGGAGGCCTTGCGCGCGCCGTTTGTCCAGGAAACGGTTGCGGCCGGCATGGGCGACATGCTGCCCGGGCAACTGGCTGACCGTCTCTTCTCCGATGCGGCCATCGAACAGGTCTGGGGCGGCATTTTGCTCCAGGACATCAACCCTGACACGCTGCAGGAACTCGTGATCGCGGTTGCCACCGGCATGGGCGACATGAACGCGTTGACAGGCGAACTCGTCGGTCAAATTCAGCCTGCGTCACTGGCCTTGGCGCTGGCCAGGCTGCTGACCCTCGGCTAGATCCCGAAACTCCGGACTGAAGATGCGAGGTTGATGCCCATCGCGGAGGCCCAGGGTCGGAGTCCGGTTTGAACGCGGAGAGCGTGGAGCAATTCCACGCTCTCCGTGTGTTGCAGCATTCCGAGCCATGGAAACATCCATGGACCACGCCCTTGCCGGGCAAGCCCAGGAACGCGCCGGACGATCAATGCCGTGCTGTTGGCTGTGCTGGGATGGTGTTGAACTGCCACCAACCTTGATCAGGCCCTGCCGTCGGCTCGCCTCATCCCGTGCGGGATCCATCGGAAGGGCAGAGCACGCGGCCGTTCGATCGCCGCGCGCTCCGGTGCGTACTGCTGTTAAAGGTTCACCCACTCCGGATCAGGTGTGATGTCGTCATTGGGACGACTGCCCGGATCAGGCCGGCCGGAACCTTCCAGGCGATTCAAAATCTCGACCTGCATGCCGTCCGCTGCCTGAATCTGGCACGACAGGCGGACGCCGCTCAATCCCCGCTCCGCAAGCTTGGCCTGTTCGGCGGCCGTGGTGACGGTGGGCTCGCCCTCTACGAAACTGACGGCACAGGTGGTGCACATGCAGTTGCCGCCGCAGGCGTGCATTTGGTCGATGCCGCACTCGTCCACCAGCGCGAGCACCAGACGTTTGCCTTCCGGAACGGAGAAGGTGCCTTCCCCCTTGACGGTAATGTTTACGGTGCTCATATGCGGTGCTCCTTGTGTTGGGCGGTGTCGCCGAGTGGATCGGCGGAACTGCGCGAACCCGAATCTTACGGGCCCGACCGCCTATTCGAAAACGAACAGGGCCATCAAATCGTTGACATTGGTCATTGTGGGCCCGGTGATCAGCATGTCACCGGCCACGGTCAGCCATGGGTAGGCATTGTGCCCGGTGAGGTGCCGACGGGGATTTAAACCGGCCGCCATGCCCCGCTGCAGGGATCCTGCGTCCGCCAGCGCGCCTGCGCTGTCCGTGGGGCCATCTGTTCCATCAGTGGCCAGCGAGGCCAGGACCGTGCAGGGCTGGTCTGCCAATTCGAAGGCGGCCGCGAGCGCAAGTTCCTGATTGCGGCCGCCCTCGCCGCTGTCATCGCCAAGGGTTACCGTTGTTTCGCCCCCGAACAGAAGACAGGCCGGAGCGGGCACGGGCAGGCCGTATCCGGCAACCTCGCGTCCGAAGCCGCACAGCACCTTCGCAACTTCGGATGCTTCCCCTTCCACATACGAGGACATCCACACCGTGTTGAATCCCAACTCGCGCGCCCGGGTTTCGGCCGCGGTCATGGCCGTGCGGTTGTCCGCCACCACAAGCGTGGGATTGCCCTTGAAGAGAGGATCGTCGGCGTTCGGAGTATCGGGAAGGTCGCCGCGCCAACCTGCTTCCAGGCGGGCGCGGATTGGCGGCGGCAATGACGGCATCAACTGAAATTTCTCCACGATGCTCCGGGTTTCCTGCCAGTCACCGCTGTCGGGGACCGTGGGTCCGCTGGCAATCACATCCAATGGACTGCCGATGACGTCGCTCACGGCGAGGGTGGCGAAGCGAGCCGGGTGGATGGAACGGGCCAGCTGCCCGCCCTTGACCAGGCTGCAGTGCTTGCGCAGGCAATTGATCTCGTTGATCGTCGCCCCGGCCGCAAGCAGGCTGGCTGTCATGGCCTGCAGATCGGCCAGGGTCAGGCCTGCGGCCGGGGCCACCAGCAACGCCGAACCTCCACCGGACAGGAGGTTGATCACCAGGTCCCGTT
>DAOUIC010000357.1:0-6566 GCA_034428255.1 Anaerolineales bacterium | reverse complement strand
CTCCACAGGATCTGGCTGGATACCGGGACCATCTGTACAGGCAGCTGAACGGGCTGCCGCCGGGTCAGGCGGATATTGCCTTTGCTCTGCTGCAGCCGGTTCTTTCCGAACGGGCTGCCGCCGGTGCCTTTGGTTCGGGTGCGACCGTGGTCGTGCCGGGCATGCCGCTGGACAGTGTGCAGATCGCAGCCCTGAGGCGATTGGATTTGGTGTGGACAGGGTGGATCACACCGCGTTTTCTGTTTCTGTTTCCGGTCGTGGTCGGCCTGTTGTTTCTTCTGTACCGGGTCGTCCCGGAGACCAACCAATACCTGGTACAGCAGCAACGGGAACTGAAGGCCTTGGTATTGCTGATTGCCGTCGGCCTGCTGGTGGTTCGCTTGCAAGCGCATCTGGCTCCCTGGCTCCGGTACATGATTCCGCTGGCCGCCCTGGGCATGACAGTCAGGGCCCTGGCCGGTTTCAGGGCGGCCTCAATGGTGATGCTGGTCTTCCTGATTGTCTGTGGTTTCGTGCCTCGGATGACGCTCCCGCACATGGTGTTCCTGGCGATGACCGTTGCGACCGGATTGGTCGCGTTGCGCCAGACACATCGAATCGGTGACTTCGTGAAAGCCGGCGTTTGGGTGGCGATGCTGGCTGCGCTCCTGATTGTTCCCGGCTGGCTACAGAAGTCGCCCGGTTTGCCTGAACTTTCGGGCGCGGCCGGCAACTGGCTGGAGACCGGGCCGGCTTTCTTCGCCCGCGGACCCTTTCTGATGGGACTGGCGGCCGTGGTGCACGGCTTGACTGCATCCAGCCTGGCCTTGGGGGCGATCTACGGATTGGGGGACGCGACCGGCCGCGTGACGAGCTTCCGCCTGGCGGAACTCGCACGCCCGGATCATCCGTTGCTGGCAGCCTTGCGGGAAGAGGCCCCCGGCACGTACCAGCACTCCCTGTTGGTCAGCGACATGGCCGAAAAGGCGGCCCATGCCATCGGAGCCGACCCTCTGTTGACCAGGGTGGGTGCGCTGTACCACGACATTGGCAAGCTGCAGAACCCGGGCATGTTCGTCGAGAACATGGGGCCGGACGACAATCCTCACCAGGACCTGTCGCCTCGCGAGTCGGCGGAGATCATCATTCGGCATGTGGCGGACGGGGTCAGGATGGGCAAGGAGCACAACTTGCCGCCGCGCATCCTCGACTTCATCAGGGAACACCACGCCGACCAACTCATGGTGCCGTTCTTCCATCGGGCCCTGGAGGAGGCGGGAACCGACGTCCAGGTCGGTGAGAAACCGTTCCGATACGCGGGCCCCAAGCCGCAAACCCGAGAAACAACCGTATTGTTCCTGGCCGACTCCTGCGAGGCCGCGTTCCGTGCCATGCGGCCCGAAACCGAGGATGCCGTCCAGGAGTTGGTGAACGGACAATTCGAGGCCCGACTGTTGGATGGATCGCTGATTGACAGTCCGCTGCGACTGGTGGAGTTCCAGACGGTACGCCGAATCGTGGGGACCATGCTTCAATCGGTCAACCACCGCCGGGTTCCCTATCCGATTTCGGGCGAGGGCTGGGCACGGTCGTCGACGTTGTCCGCCAAGACGATTTCGGCAGCAGCCCCGCGCACCCAAGTTCAGATGTAGCCTTGAGGTCGACTGCCCGGTCGCCGGAATCGGGAATGTCGGTCCGTTGGAGATGGAGAAGTGATCGAAACTCCTCGGCTGCAGTTCGTCGGTTCCCTTCCCGGATGCCTCGGTTCCGGTGACTTGGAACGGGCAGTCGCCCTGGTGGCAGCCGAGGTGGGGCCAAAGGCCCGACTGTCTCCCCCGCGGGGTTCCGTCCTGAACGTATTGTTCGCCGCGGAGGATGAAATCCGAGCCCTGAACCATGAGTTTCTTGGGGTAGACGGTGCCACGGACGTTCTCAGCTTCGGGGAGGACACGGAGGCCTTCCCGGATGATACGCAGCCTCCGGATGAGCCGGTCGTCTTCGGCGAACTCGTGCTCTGCCCCGACTATGTCACCCGGTACGCCCGGCGGGCGGGCACCGAGCCTGCGGCGGAACTGCTCCTGTGCTTCGTTCACGGATTTCTGCACCTGCTGGGCCTGGACCACGGAACTGCCGGGGACGAGGATGCGATGTTCAGCCTGCAGGATCGAATCGTGCGCAGGCTTGGATATCGCCCGCAGGCGACGTTCCGCGGTCGCGCTGGCGCGTCCGCACTGCCATGAATCGATTCCTGCTCGGGGTCCGGCATGCCCTGTCCGGACTGGTCCATGCGGTCCGCCGCGAGCGCAACTTCCGGATTGAACTGATCCTGGGTCTCACGGCCCTCGCGATGGCCTGGTGGTTGCAAATCTCCCGCGTGGAATGGCTGGCTGTTGTGATCTGCTGTGGCCTGGTGCTGTCCGCGGAACTGCTCAACACGGCGATCGAACACTTGGCCGACACGAACGGACCCGGGCACAGCGAGCAGATCCGCGTCATCAAGGATGTTGCCGCCGGCGCGGTGCTGTTGGCCGCGGTGGTCAGCTTTGTGGTGGGAGTTGTGGTGTTCCTGCCGTATCTGGCTGCCATGGCAAGGTCCTGAACCGGAAATCGAAAATCTGGTGGCAAGATTGCACTGCAATGGCGGATGATTTGGTGCGGGCCTTGGCCACTGGACTAAAATAGTCGAATCTACAGGTCTGCATGGATGCTTGCGGCAGGCAGGGATGGAAACTATGGAGAAGAACGGATACATCAATTCCAGCAACGGTGCCCGGACCGGTACATATACGGTCAAGGCCGGCTTGGCCCAGATGCTGAAGGGCGGCGTCATCATGGATGTCGTGACGCCCGAGCAGGCTCGGATTGCCGAGGAGGCAGGCGCCTGCGCCGTCATGGCTCTGGAGCGCGTGCCGGCGGACATCCGCAAGGAAGGCGGTGTCTCCCGCATGAGCGATCCCCAGGTGATTCGCGCCATCAAGGAAGCCGTCACCATTCCCGTCATGGCCAAGGCGCGCATCGGCCACTTTGTCGAGGCCCAGATTCTGGAGGCCCTCGGCATCGACTACATCGACGAAAGCGAGGTCCTGACCCCGGCCGACGAGAACAACCACATCGACAAGCACAACTTCACGGTTCCCTTTGTCTGTGGTTGCCGCAACCTGGGTGAGGCGCTGCGGCGCATCGCCGAGGGTGCCGCCATGATCCGAACCAAGGGCGAGGCCGGCACGGGCAACGTGGTCGAGGCGGTGCGCCATGCGCGCAGCGTGCTCGGGGAGGTGCGGCGCATTTCGACCATGAGCGCCGACGAGCGCTATGCGTATGCCAGGGACATCCAGGCGCCGGTGGAGCTGGTCAACGAGACGGCAACCCTGGGCCGCCTGCCCGTGGTCAACTTCGCGGCCGGCGGGGTCGCCACGCCGGCGGACGCCGCGCTCATGATGCAGTTGGGCCTTGACGGCGTGTTCGTGGGCTCGGGCATCTTCAAGAGCGGAGCGCCGGCCAAGCGGGCCCATGCCATCGTGCAGGCAGTGACCCACTTCAACGATGCCGAAGTGCTGGCCGAAGTGAGCGAGGACCTGGGCGAACCGATGGTCGGCATCAACCTCGACACACTGTCCGAACCGGAGAAGATGGCTCATCGCGGCTGGTAGCGAGGCCGTGCCCCTGCGCATCGGCGTACTGGCGCTGCAGGGAGCTTTTCGGGAACACATACAAAGGCTGGAGGCCCTGGGGGCTGCAGCTTTTGAGGTGCGACGGGCGGACCAGCTCGGTAAGCTGGACGGGTTGATCATTCCCGGCGGCGAGTCCACAACCATGGGGCTCGTCGCGGAACGTTGGGGGCTGGTCAACCCCCTGCGGCGATGGGTGTCCCAGGGCCGCCCGGTCTGGGGAACCTGCGCCGGGCTGATCCTGCTGGCGGATCGGGCCACGGGCCAGAAGCGGGACGGACAGACGCTGCTGGGCGGCCTGAACGTGTCGGTGGACCGCAACTTCTTCGGCAGCCAACGGGACAGTTTCGAGGCCGACCTACAGGTTGACGGGTGGGATTCCCCTTCGCCCGCGATATTTATCCGCGCGCCGGCCGTCATCGAAACCGGTCCCGGCGTTGAGATCCTGGCGGAGTGGACTGATCCCGACGGTCGTGCGGTACAGGTGGCCGTACGTCAGGGCCATATTCTGGGCACGGCCTTTCACCCCGAACTGTCCGGGGATCTGCGCTGGCACCGTCTGTTCCTGCAGATGGTCGAGGCAGGAGGTGCAACGTAGGCCCGCGGAGAGTTGGACGTTGCCGTCGATCCGCTGCGAACCGGACTGTCCACAACCGGGTTGCGAAGCCTCGGTCTTGTTACCGGGCCAGTTGAATCGCCAGTTCCTCGCGCACGCCAGGGTTGGTTTCGCAGTCGCGGTGCGTCCGGAGGACGGCTGCCGCGTCGGGGCTTGCGGACTTGCGCATGATTTGACCCAGTGCCCAGACGGCGTGTTCCCGGACCGCTGGGGTGGCTTCCTGCAAGACACGGGTCAGGGCCGGCAGGGCCGCGGGTACGCCCCAGTTGCCCAGGGCGGTACACACGTTGCGGAGCATGCCTGTGCGCTTGGCCCGCTTGACGGCGGAGCGTCGGAAGCGGGTTCGGAACGCCGCGTCGTCCAGCCAGTAGGGCCTGTCCTCCCGAAAACCCTCCAGCAGCTTGGGCGCCATCCACTCGGTGCGGACCGGTTGAGCGGCCAGGAATCCGTCGCCGGGTGTCCGCTCGTGGTTCCAGGGACAAACCTCCTGGCAGACGTCACACCCAAACACCAGGTTCCCGAACCTGCCGCGGAGATCCCTGGGCACGGCCCCCTTGGCTTCAATGGTCCAGTAGCTGATGCATCTGCGGGCATCCAGCATCAGGGGACCGCGAAAGGCGTCCGTGGGGCATTGCTCCAGGCAGCGTGTGCATCGGCCGCAGGTCATGGTTCGTCTGGTCTTGTCCGTACCTGCGATGGTCCAAGAGCCCATGTCCAGTTCGTGCGGCATTCCGTTCAGGAGGGCGATGGGCGCAAGGGTTGGCGCCGAGGAGCGAACCGCGGGAGCCGGATCCGGCACGACGGTTTCCGGAAGGGCCAGGACGGCCAGGAAAATCCAGCTGCCCAAGTCCGGGTTGATGGAGCAGCAGTTCTTGCCGGTGAACGCCAGGCCGGAGGCCATGGCCCAGTCGCGTTCCACCACCGGCCCGGTGTCCACCCAGCATCGGGCATGGTCGGTACGGCCGCTGAGTTTCCGGATCCGGGCATCCAGTTCAAAGAGCCGGGGTTTGATTTGGTCGTGGTAGTCCTCGTGCCAGGCATACCGGGCAAAGATGCCGCGCGACGGATCCCGGCGCACGTGTTCGGGCAAATCCGCATGCAGGTAGTCAACACCGAGCACCACCAGGGAGCGGACAGGCTGGCTGTCGGCCACGAGCAGGCGGTCCGGATGCATGCGGATGTCCGGGTTGCGCGCCAGCCAGGCCATGTCGCCGTGGCAGCCTTCCTCCAGCCAGGCCTCCAGGTAGTCGGCGTGCACGGCCCCGGACCGCGGGGCGGCAGTGCGGCACAGATCGAAGCCCAGCCCCGAGGCCAGGACCCGAATCGTGGATGCGGACAATTCAGGCTGCGTCATGTCTCGGGGTGCCGGGCGGCGGCGTCAGGTGCGTTGTCGTCTTGCGAGTACACTGATTGGGTGTTCCGCTTGTCTTGTTTCCTACCCCTTGGTATTCCGCCCATGAACCTCAACTCCCAAACCTCCAGCGTCGGTGAAAGTCTCCTGGCCATCCATGGCGGCCCCAAGGCGGTGGACCGTGATCTCAATCTGTTCAAGGGTGCCGGTCTGCTTGGAGCCGAGGAGAAGCAGGCCGTGATGGAAGTATTGGACGCCCAGTCCCTGTTCCGGTACTACGGTCCCAACCACCTTGGCAAGGTGGAGGCCTTTGAACAGGGCCTGGCGGACTACCTGGGCGTGCCGTTCGCCTTGGGAACCGCCAACGGCACGGCCGCGCTGCGCCTCGGCCTGGCGGCACTCGGGGTCGGTCCCGGTGACGAAGTGATCGTACCAGCCGCCACCTTCATTGCGTCGGTGGGCGCCATTGTTGCCAGCCGCGCCCGGCCCGTGTTCTGTGAGGTGGATGCCAACATGCTCCTGGATCCGGAGGATCTGGAGCGATGTCTGACTCCGTTGACCAAGGCGATTATGCCGGTCCACCTGGGCGGCAAGTGCGCGGACATGAAGGCCGTGTGCGACTTTGCCCAGGCCCACGGCCTCAAGGTGATTGAGGATGCGGCCCAGGCCGTGGGCAGTGTCCATCGCGACCGGCCCGTGGCGACCATCGGCGACGTGGGCTGCTTCTCGTTCCAGTTGGAGAAGAACATCACCAGCGGTGAAGGCGGTGCCTTGATCACGAGCGATCCGGAGTTGTATCGGCGAGCCACCATCTATTCCGATCAGGGCGGCCAGTTCTGGACATCCCACTCGGGGGTCAGGGATCATTTCCAGGGTCTGCAGGCGGACCCCATCATTGGCGAAAACCTGCGCATGAACGAGATTGCAGGCGCCATTATGGGCTGCCAACTGA
>DAOUIC010000356.1:0-1739 GCA_034428255.1 Anaerolineales bacterium | reverse complement strand
CATCGGCACGTTCAACAGGTAGAGGAACGTGACCTTCAGGGAAGTCCAGAAGAACCGGTCCTGCACCAACCGCACGTAGTTGCCGGCACCGACCCAATGGCGGTCGCCGATAATGCTCCATTCCGTCAGGCTGATGCCAAAGGATCCCAGCAACGCGCCGGCCGTGAAGACCGCGAAGCCGATGATCCAGGGGGAGATGAAAAGGTAGCCCTCCAGCGTTCTGCGCCAGTAGAGCTTCCCGCGGGCTGTGCCGTTCAAGATTCGGATGGAGGCCGCGGCCCGGACCCGAAGCGGGGCCGGTCCCGGACCGCGGGGGATTGCCTGTCCTGGACGGGCAGGCGAACCAATCGTACTAGGCCAGGATTTCCGAGTCGATCAGGGCACAGACATCGTCGGCCGCCTCCTGCGGAGTCTTGGTGCCGCGCAACATGTTGTTGACCTCGGTTGCGTAAATCGAGAATAGCACCCGGTAGGGATCCTTGGACCGCGGAACAAACGGATCCGGGTTCGTGTGCCGGTAGCCTTCCTTGATCATGGGAATGTCGAGTTCGCCCAGGGGTTCCGTGAACGCGCGCGAATCAAACGTGGACCAGCGGGTGGGGCCATCCGTGAAGGCCAGCTTCATGCCGCCGTCGTACGCCTGTTCCCAGGCCTCGAGGCTGCTGCGGTAGACGATCCAGTCGAACGCCTGATCAGGGTTCGGGCTGGCCGTGGAGACCACGGACTGGTCCGTGTCTCCCCAGCAACGGAAGCCTCCGGGTCCCGCCGGCAGAACGACGAAATCCCAGGCAAACGGAAGTCTCTTGTCCGGATGCAGGGCCTGGACGCTGTCGCAGGTGGTGCCGCCGGCCATGGCCATGCGCCCGGTGTCGAAGTTGATGCCCAGTTCGGTGACCATCAACTCGGGGGAGGGGATGATTTCCTTCTCCACCAGGCTCAGCATGTACTCCAGGCCGGAGACGGATTCGGGGGAATTGACCAAGCAAGTGGTTACGGCCTCGTCAAAGATGTCGCCACCTGCGGCTCGCAGCATGGCAACATTGCCGGTGCCGCCTATGCCGGCGTAGGCGTACTGGTCCGGAGCGCCGTCCCCGTCGAGGTCCTTGGTCAACTGCTGGCCGATTTCAACGAATGAGTTGAAGTTCCAGGCATCGGCGCCCCCCGACCAATATAGTTCTCCGGGAGTTGGGAGGCCCGCTTCAGCGAATAGATCCTTGTTGTAGCGGACCTGATGGGTGCAGGACTTCTGCGGCAGGCCGAAAATGTCACCGTCAAACTCGGCGTCGCCGGGATAAAGGATGTCGGCGTAGTTGATGCCCGGCTCGGCGGCGTTGATGCGCTCGGTCAAGTTGGCGGCGCCGCCGGCGGCGTGGGAGTTGATCATCAGGGCCGGATGTGCGGTGAACGTGTCCGGCGCCGTGCCACCCGCGATGTCGATTGGAATCTTGGTGTTGTAGTCGCTCCAGGGCAAGGCGAGGGCATCAATCTCCACCCCTGGATTGGCTTCCTGGAACAGTCCGGCCAGCGTATCCTCGGTGGCCTGCGAAACCTCATTGCCGTGACGGGCCCATCCAATCACGATGGGTTCCGCCATCGCATCTTCGGAGGTGCCCGGTGCCGCGGTGGGGACGGCACAGGCGGCCAACAGGCTGGCCGCACTCATCGTCCCGGCCAATTTCAGAAACGATCGTCTGGTCAACCTGTCGGTGTTCATCACTCGTGTCCTCCTGGATCTGGAT
>DAOUIC010000355.1:0-11076 GCA_034428255.1 Anaerolineales bacterium | reverse complement strand
CGTCAATTCGTCGGTTTCGGTCCGATCCACAGGTTCCGGGATGGAAACCAAGGCGGTGTCGGTCATGTTGGTGCTCCAAGCGGGCCAAGGGGCCTAAGTATACCATTACTCCACTAATGTTATATATTTCGCGGCCTGCGCGCGAACCCGCCACACCGCTCTTTCCGCGCGCCGCGACGACTTGGCGAACAAGGATCGGCCTTCCTGGTGTGGCACGACTGCAGGGCGCCCGTTCCTTGCCAACCCGGCTGCGAAGGGCACACGCCCCTGAATGTCGGCTTCGCCCCTGCGCCCCGCGGCACGGCCACCAAATCCGGCGCTCGGCTGGCTGTCGCATCTTGCCAGCGAGCCGGCATTGTCCGGATCGACCCGCGACACTCCAGTGAACTCCATGAAGAATTTAAATTCGTTTTATATAATTTATAGCGTTTATTTTTTCGTTTGAGGGGTATGGAACATTCCGGTGCAACTCCAGGGTAGGCCATGCATGGGCCGGAGCCCGACCTGTTGCTGGCCCTGCGCCGTTCCATCTCTCCCGGCGACCAAACAGAAACAGAGTGCGGAGGTCACATGGGGCAAGTGCATATTGGCCGCACACGCCACCCTTGACATCGAGATCTGCCGCCGTCATATGATCAATGCAGGACTACGATTTATTTGCAGTGCAACATCCTTGCTTCGCGGTCTAAGAAGAAATTCCAAGTGCCGTGTGACAGGCACATTACTGTTCTGGAATATTATTCATACGCTGCCGCGCTAAGAGATGGCATGGGCGTTCCAACGCGGGCCGTCCATTGTTCCACGATAACTCGTTGCATCAACTGGAATGCAAACCGATGCATGAAGCCGGCCCGTGACTGGCGGGACCTGAGCGCGTGGTCCGAACGACTCAGCTGAGTGGCCGAACCCGCACTTCAGGGACTACGACCGGATGCTACTCGTCAGAATTCGACGCCACCGCGGCCAATCCATCTTCAGCCTGACTCTTGAACCGCCGGTCAGCCATGGTGCCGGCGTTGCCTGCATCAACGGCCGCCACAACCTAGCGGAAAAGCAGCGCAATTTGCCAGGGCCGTTGCAAAAATATTGAATGATTATGGATTGCGATGTCTATTTGCCCTGAAACAACATTCGCTGCAAAGCTGGGTTGTACCAATTTAATACTGCTGAGGCCTTCGCTCTCCAACAGTGGTCTGGATTTGGAAACACAGTTCATTTTTGGATCGTATTTCATCTTTGGAACCCAATTGTGCCTCTACCTGAATTTGACGGAATTTCGAAGACAACGCAAAAATATATAATTCCGGCTGCGAGCCAAGGAAGGCGGCCTGCCGCTTCCGCAAGACGATCCGGCTCAGTGAAGACTGGCCCCTTGCCACGGTGGGGCCATGAATGGTCTCCTGCGACCGTCAGACAATGGCGGAGGAGGTGCGGAGGAAGGATGCGTCACCGGTACTGCGGCTGGCTATGAATTGGAAAAATAAATCTTTGTATCATATAAAAACCGAAAATAAAAACTTTTTCAGGCTGCCTTGGGAAATCGTTGGTCGTGCACCAAGGCGGTTCGGTGTGAGATTCTGACGGCCATCGGGAGGTCATAGTCCGCGCGCGGGCATGCCAAACCTGACTTCGCACAGGTCCCCATGCCATGTGGGACACGCCATCGCACGGCATTGGCTGTACGTGTTCCTGCAATAGGCTGGTCGACTGCCGTGGTTGTCACGGCTGGAAGGTTTCAGTCGCAGGCTTGGGGAGCGGGCATTCCACAGTGGGCGGCACCGATCGCATTCCCGTGCTCCATGATTTGGAGGCGGCGTCGACATCAAGTTCGGGGCACCGCCGGGGAATCCCACGTGCGGTGCGGGGTACTTGGCGACCACGGTGTCCGGATCGTGGCCGATGTTGCTTGGGTCAGGTGCAAACAATCGGTAGGCGAACTGTTCGGTACTCGGAGCCTCAGTCCACTGTGGTTGACAACGCGGCAACCGTGGCAGCCACGTCGTCCGTCAAGACTGCGTCGACTCCCTGCCGTGCATGCTTCGGCATCCGGGCTGTCGGATCCGTGTCCAACGGTGCCACCAGCACCTGGTTGCGGTGGGCATGCCACACGAACAGCGGATTGGCGGCCAGGTTCGGCCATGCCGGACCCACGAAATCCCACTCGGGTTGCGGCAACAGCATGTTCATGGCCACAGGGCCAACCGGCAGTTCGGGACACACCTCGCGAATCGCCAGGAGACAGCGGGGTTTGAAGGATGTCACCAGCACGCGCGACAGAAAATCGTGTTCGGCGAGGACTTCAATCAACACCCGTGTCCAAGAAGCGATCGAAAACCTGGGATCCTTCAACTCCAACAGCAACGCCACGTCCGCCCTTGAGGCCAGTTCCAACAGCGAGGCAAGCGACGGAACAAACTGCGGTTCCGGTGCGTCGCGTTCCGGCATGTCCACCGGTGTTGACACGGCTTCGGCTGTGGACAGGTCGGTTACATGTGCGTCCCGGCCGGTTGTACGCTTCAGATTGCGGTCATGCAACAGGATCAATTCACGGTCCTTGGAGAACCACAGATCCGTCTCGATGAGGTGTGCGCCTTGATCGATGGCCAAGGCAAAGGCGTGCATCGTGTTCTCAGGCGCTACCGCCGACGCACCACGGTGCGCAATGACAAACGGCGTGCCATGGGCCAGACGCGCATTCCGGACTGCATCGAAGTCCCTTAGATCGAGGTGGGCAACCACAGGACCAACCTCATCTCTTGAGTACTGCGGTCAACGCGGCCACGACCATATCCGCCTGTTGTCGGGTGATGACGAGGGGCGGCAGCAGTCGCAGCACCCGCGGTCCGGCATTGAGCAATAACATCCTGTGTTCCTCCAGCAGCGCACGAAGGATTGGTGCGGCCCGGGCGCGCAACTCTATCCCGATCATCAGTCCCAGCCCGCGAATGTCGCGGACGATCCGGACGCCGTCAAGTGCGTCCTTCAGTGCCTCCAGTAGATAAGCGCCCATTCTGGCACTGTGGCCGATTAGGTCCTGTTGGCGATAGGCAGTGAGCGCGGCCAGACCGGCGGCACAGGCCAACGGGTTGCCGCCAAAGGTGCTGCCGTGGATCCCGACAAAAATGTGTTCCCGTACACGGTCCCCAAATGCAACGGCCCCTATCGGGAAGCCTCCGCCCAGTCCCTTGGCGATACACAGGATGTCCGGCATCAAGTCATGGTGCTCGATCGCGAACCACTTGCCGGTACGTCCGAGGCCGGTCTGAATCTCATCGGCAATCAACAGCGCGCCTGTCTCCTGACAACGCTGTTGGACAGCTTGAAGGAACTCGGGTGTACCCAGGTTCACACCACCCTCACCCTGGACCACTTCCAGAAAAACACCGGCGGTCTCGTCGGTCACGACATCCTGAAGGGCATCCACATTGTTGTAGGGAACATGACTGACTCCGGGCAACAGCGGACCGAAGACTTCCAGGTTGCGGGCATTCCAAGTCAGTGCCAGGGAACCGGAAGTCCTGCCATGAAATGCCTTTGACGCGGCTACCAGATTCGCGCGACCCGTGGTGATCCGAGCCAGCTTGAGCGCGGTTTCGATGGTCTCCGTGCCACTGTTGAGCAGAAACGCGTAGGGAAGGTGATCCGGCAGTACTTCCGACAACTTGGCGTAGAACCGACCTCGGGCTTCGCCATAGAGAAACGAAGACAGCGACGTGAGCGTTTCCGCCTGCCTGGACAAGGCTGCCGCCAAGTCGGGATGCGAGTAGCCCAGCATCGCAATGCCCTGAGAGGACGTGAAGTCCAGGAAACGATTGCCGTCGGTATCGAACAACCATGCTCCCTCGCCGCGCGCGAAGGTAATTTCCGCCCGCTTCGGGATGAAACCGCCTGACATTCGCAGTTCGATTTCCCTGAGATGGGCGAAGTCCTCCGACTTCACAGACGCCTGGTGGTGGTTCATCCGATGTGGGTCCCGTGCACTTGATCCAACGCCTTGGTGACCGGGTTTTCCACCCGTCCATCCGCGATCACGACTTTGCCAACGCCTTTTTGTAGGGCATCCCGGGCACCCATCACCTTGCGTTTCATGCGCCCTTCGGCGAGGTCGATGAACTGTTCGATCTGTTCCGGCTTGATTGACGAAATCACGGTTGACTCGTCAGGGTACGTCCGCAGAACGCCGGCCACATCGCTGAGATAGAGCAGCTTGTCCGCCTGCAAGGAGACGGCCATGTGCGCCGCGATCCGATCGCCGTCCACGTTGATGGCCTCGTTGTCGTGGGACAGGGCTGGCGGCGTCAGCACCGGCACATACCCGTCGTCCAGGAGCAGTCGCACCAGGCGGGTGTCCACATGATCCACCGTGCCGGTCCAGTCATCGCGGATCATCACCCAGCGATTGCCTTTGCGTACCCGTATCCGACTCTTGCGCGTACCGCGGACAAGCCGCCCGTCCAATCCGCTCAAACCGACCGCATTTACCCCGCGCTTCTGCAAAGCCTCGACCCAAAGTTTGTTGATCTGGCCGCAGTAGACCATGAGGAAGATTTCCAGGGTCCTCCGGTCCGTACGGCGGCTGGTCATCCCGTTGCGGCCTTCAACAAACTCCGGGGGATGGCCCAGGGCTTCGGATACTGCGTTTGTGTGTTCCGCGGCACCGTGGACGAACACCAGCTGTTCGCCCTGGTGCACCACGTCTGCCAGGTCATCGGCCACGGATTCCATCGAAATGGACAACCCGCCCCCAGCCTTGACAATCAACATGGCTTCGAACCCCATCCAGGCTCGCACCGTCGTAGATTCATACGCCCATTCATGCTGCGGAACCGCCGGTTGCTATACTCACATATCCTGGTTGAGCCGGCACCGCCAGAACCATCCGGCGGCGATTATATGGTTTGATGTCACCACAGTTCAAAGTTTACGTCACGGACATTGGCTGGCCCTCCCTGGCCGCTGAACTCGAGGTCCTGGATCCTCTGGACGCCATCCTGGAAATTGCACCGGGATGCTCGGACAAGCAGATGGCGGACCACGTCCAGGATGCCGATGCGATTATGACGTGCTGGCGGACGATTCCGCCGGAAGTCGTGTCGGCAGCGGAACAATGCCGCGTGATTGCCCGGTATGGGATTGGCCTGGACAACATACCGGTTGCCTTGGCCACGGAACTGGGTATCGTGGTCGCCAACGTGCCCGACTTCTGCCTGGACGAACTTACCGACCAGGTCATGGCCGGGATTCTTGCGTTGTCCCGACAACTCCCCGCCCTCGACGCCTCGGTCAAACGCGGCGAGTGGACGCGGAACACCGCCGTGCCCCTTCGACAACTGCGCGGCCAGACACTGGGCTTGCTTGGATTTGGCAACACCGCCCGGCACCTTGTGCCAAAAGCCCAGGCCTTTGGCCTGAAGGTGCTTGCCTATACGCCGCGCTTGGCGGCCGCGGACCTGCCCGATGGCGTGGTCCTGGCCCAGTCCTTCCAGAACCTGCTGGAACGATCCGACTGGCTTTCCATCCACGCGCCGCTGACTGCGGACACAACCGGACTGTTCGACGACCGCGCCTTTGCGACCATGAAGGAGTCCGCAGTCCTGATCAACACATCGCGCGGCGCCATCATTGACGAACCTGCCTTGAACCGTGCACTCACGTGCGGTTCCATCGCCGGCGCGGTGTTGGATGTCCTGACGACCGAACCCCCTGCCTCGGACATCCCGTGGCGAAACCATCCCAATGTATTGATGACTCCGCACTCCGCATTCCTCTCGGAGGAATCGCTCCAAACCCTGGCTGCCCGAACCGCCCACAACGTTGCATCCGTTCTCCAGGGGCACGTTCCGGACAGTGTGGTCAACCCGGAGGTTTTGGACCAGGACAACTGCCGAATTCAGGCCTGAACCCCAATGTTCCGGTTGCGTGCCCAAGGAGTCGGCGCAAGCCTCTGTCTGTCGGTTCAGGAAGCTTTGCCAATCGGTCAAGCCCAATCCCCGAATCTCGCCATCCGCAGGGCGTCTTGCTCACGCAAATCCTCATGGAGATGTCGCTGGCCGAGATTCAACATGAGAGTTCTGAAATCGCAATGGGTTTATGCGAACTAAATTTGTTGAGGCAGAACAGCGCGCGCCAACTTTCCTCCCCCAAAGGTCTCACAAGCTTGCATGGACATGGCAACGAGACGAAACACAGTAAACAGCTGTCTCTTTGGCATTGGAAGGGATGACGCGCAACCCACGGCTGAGTCTCATCCTCACCAACGAATTGAAAGAAATATTCGCATAACGACTCGCACTGTTGGCATGGAGAGGATCGTGATCGCTGGTTCCCCGTGCACGCGTAAGGTCCGGTAGGCTCTGGGGCTGGATTACCGCATGCTGCCTGGCCAAGACCCACCGCGACCGACGATTGCATCAACCGGAATAGGCCGGTACCAGTCCCGTTCGTCCCGGGTCCAAGTTCCAGTCCGCCAACATGGCGCGGGACAGCCGACAGACCATGGTGTATGCCGGATCATAGATGTTGCCGAGGTCATATCGGACCTGCTGCCCCATCATCAGATGGACCGTCTCCAGGTCGTAGCCGCATTCGTCAACGAGCCAGCGCGACACTTCGGTGGTCGCATGCCGTGTGGCCTGATCCAAGGGCCGGGCGCTGCCGGCCACGAAAATATCGGAGTCGTTGTACCCGCGCGGCCATCCCAGCCTCTGGTTCTTGACCACATCAACACTGAACTCCACCTCGGCGGAAATTTCGATGCCGGTCCCCACGATCTCGCCGTCGCCCTGGAGGGCATGCACATCGCCCAGATAGAGCAGGGCACCCGGTACCGACACCGGAAACAGTGCCGTGACGCCATCGCGCCATCCGCGGTAGTCCATGTTGCCGCCATGAGGTCCGGGCGTGGCGGTGCTGATTGCCTCTCCACCTGCCGGCGCCACGCCGAAGCATCCAACCATGGGATCCATTGTCTGCCATGGAAGGTTTTTCTCCCCATCGGACACACGAACCAGGCCGGCCGACGTGTCGACGTCCCAAAGTGCAAGGGCAGGGGAAGGCACCGGCAGCCCCTGCAGATAGTCCGGATCAAGCACGTCTCCGGCCAAGATGTTCCTGGTCCATCCCGTGCTGCGATCCGGTCTGATGCTGATCAGGTGCATGACCAAGGCGTCACCCGGCTCCGCCCCCTCGACATGGAACGGTCCGGTCATCGGATTGGGCCGGCCGGCCACGGTTTCGCCGCGATGGTCGGTGCCGCCGGCATCGACGGTGCGGGTCCGCACGACGTCGCCGGGCTTCAGACGACAAACGGGTTCGTGCGTGCCGATGGTGCTGAACCACTTGGATGGAACAAATTCAACCAATGCCATTGGGGAATCCTCCCTGATGCAAGGAAATGTCTCAGGCGGCGCAGAGCCGCTTCTCGTATTGCAGGATGGTCACTGTCGGCACGAAACCCAAACCCCGGTTGATGGCCAGCATTGGATTGCTTGCTTCGTTGCCGGTCACAATCTTGGTCGCCCCTTCCCGGTGCGCCTGTTCAATCGACTTGAGTTTCAGCGCGGTTGCCAGGCCCCGCCGGCGCCAAGCGCGGCGGACACCAGTCAATCGAATGTCCCAGACAGTCGGATTGCCCGGCATTCGGTTCGCGGCCGTGAAGGCCGCGTACGGTCCGAATCCTCCAGCCGCGTTGGCTTCGGTGTGATCGACTGCAACCATCCACGTGTCCGGTGATGCACCGGATTTGCGCAGCATGTTGTCGAATTCGGCCTCTGTCATGGAAGGAGGACCGTATGGACGAGGAACATCCGCGTCGACATCCATCCACGCGCGGTGCAATTTGGAACGCCACTTGGGATCGTCCTGCATCAGGCTCGGCAGGTTGTGGAACACAATCCCGGCTTCTTCCGCAGCTTGAATCCGCCCTGCCCAGGGAGCGAAATCGAATCCCTGAACATCCAAGGCCGAGTTCAATTCGCTTTGGAGACAGACGTAGCCGTTAGCTTCAAGCCAGTCGACACGTGTTGGTCTGTCATCGCGCACTTTGAGGCTGAGGACACCGACCTCCAAGCCTTCCATCCGATTCAGAACATACGTCTCCACAAGCGAGTGAATCGCCTGCTCCCCTACCGTGAGGTCTTCCAGATTGGGATAGAGCATGAAGTCGTATGTCATGCAATCCTGGATGCCCACCCAAGTCGGCTTGTACACCTGGCCGCAGCCGACAACCCTCGCGTCCATGGTTGCCACGAAAAGGTGCGGAAATCGGTCCTTAGTTCCGGTTGCCAAGCGGGCACGAAAGTGCTCCATGGTGTCTGGGGGGCGGTCGGGCACGTAGGCAGCACCGACAGCAAGCCACTCGCGGCACTCTTCGTCAATCGGCTTAAATTCCCGAATGTCGAATCCCACGCAATCCCCCTTGCGGACATGCCTGCCCGGCTTGGCACCGGAGACAGCCTCACAGTTCGGGAACATCCGTTTCCCCTAAACCTGCGAACCATCGGGAACTCCCGCGGCCCACAGACACGCCAACCACATGGCGCAGTCGGTGGTCCAGCCTTCGGTTGTGTCGAACCGGACGGATTTTGCACGGCCGAATCCTACAGGAGCACGGGGGCCACCGTCGACTCGGTCTGTGTGGCCGTTGGCAACCGGTTTACAGCTGCTTCTCGTAGTCCTGCCAGGCCGGAGAGGGCTTGAACCCCAACTTAATGTTGATGTCGTACATGGGATTGTTCTCTTCGTTGCCGGTTTCGAGCCGCGCGCCGCCCATGTCGCGGGCTTGGGCAATCGACTTCAGTTTGATGGCCGTGGCAATGCCCCTGCGGCGCCAATTCTGGCGGACGCCGGTCAGCCAAATGTCCCAAACCGACGAATCACTCAGGGCGGGATTGACACAGGTCAACCCCGCGTAGGGCCCGAACCTGGGACTGCTTTCAGGCAACGAACTGTTGTCCACAGCGATCAGGTTGGTCTCCGGGCGCAGGCTCGGACTCTTCAGCATCTTGTCGAATTCGTCGACCGGTACGGGTTTTGGTTCATTGGGACCAGGGACGTCAAGATCGATTTCCACCCACGCTTCGTGCAACTTGGCATGCCAGTCCGGGTCATGTTCTTGCAGGTGCGCAAGGGTATGGAACTCGATGCCGGAAGACTCGACCTTTTCAACAAAGCCTTCCCACGCACCAAAATCGAAGGTGGCCACGTCCAGCGACGAAGAGGGATAGCGCATCACCGCAGCATAACCGTTGTCAATCAACCAGTTCACCCTTGCCGTCTTGTCCTCGCGTGCACCTGTCAATAGAACTTCCGTCGGCCGGTCGGAGATGAGTTTCAGGACGTGCCGTTCAACGTGGGAGTGGACCGGCAGCCGATACACCACCAGTTCTTCATGATCCGGGTGAACCATGTGGCTGAATTGGATTCGGCCCCCCACGTTCAGCCAATAGGGATCCGAGACATCGCCATAACCAATGATGACGCCATCCAGCGTGAGGACGAACCTGGCTCTGAACTTGTCCTTGCGCGCCGTCTCGTCCCTGTACTTCCACTGTTCCAGCGTGTTGGGCGGGTATTCCGGCCAGCAGGCGTTCCCGATCTCAAGACACACCAGATACTCTTCGTCAACTGGGTTGAAGGGGCGGATCCTGAATTCCACGACTGTCTCCTTCCAAAATGCCGAACGCCGACTTGCTTTATTGGCTCGGTTCGACCAATCGGGACCCCAAGCCAGCCAAAGGGCGCAGACTCTATAACCGGATTGTCGGTGGTGTCAAAAATGGGGTTCTTGGCCCGCAGGGGCATCCGGCAGTAACCTTGGGCGATGTCCACCGAGCCCTGTCCGTGCTGCCCAGACGCCTGAGGTGACCGGCTCAACTTTCTACACCGGTGGACTTGCCCGGAAATCGCCCAATTCGGCGCGTTGCACAATCCTGGTTCACGGAAGTCGATTTGGATTTCACCAACTGCTTTGAACGGTGTGCGGCGGGCGTCACCCCCTGTTTCTCAGCCCACTGGATCGCCGTTCATCGCTCCATGCCGGCTACAGGATTTTTTCGTACTCCACCCAGGCCGGGGCGGATTCGAAACCCAGCCGGAGGTTGATGCCATACATGGGGTTGTTCTCTTCGTTGCTGGTTTTCATCCGGGTACACCCCATGTCACGCGCTTGGGCAATCGACTTCAGCTTGATCGCCGTGGCGATTCCCCGGTGGCGCCAAGCGCGGCGAATACCGGTAAACCGAATCCCCCAGTCTGTTGCATTGCGTAGCAAGGGATTGGCAAACGTCAGCCCTGCGTAAGGTCCAAACCCGGAGCAACTTGCCGCCGGTGAACCGTTGTCCACGGCAATAAGATTGGTCTCCGGACACATGACGGGGTTGTTCAGCATCTTGTCGAATTCGTCAACCGGAATTGGCCTCTCCCCATTTGAGGTAGTTGCATCAAGTTTGATTTCCACCCATGCCTCATGCAGTTTCGCATGCCAGTCGGGATCATGTTCCTGCAAGTAGGCACGAGAGAAGAACTCAATCCCCGAAGCCTCAACGTTCTCGACGCAACCTGCCCACTTCCCGAAATCGAAGGTGGCCACGTCCAATGACGAAGACGGAGACCTCCTAACGGCCCGATAGCCGTTGGCTGTCAACCAACCGACCCTGATCTGGTCATCCTCGCGCGCGTTGGTCAACAGAATCTTGATCGGCCGGTCGGAAATGAGACTTAGAACATACCGTTCCACATGGTCGTGGATCGGCTTGCGATCCACGACCAATCCTTCATGATCGGGATGAACAGTGTGACCAAACTGGATGCGGTCCTCGATGTCCAACCAATAGGGATCGGCAACAACGCCATAACCGATGATGATGCCGCCCAACGCAAGGACGATCCTCACACACAACGCGTCCTTGCGTGCGGTTTTGTCAACGTACTTCCACTCTTCCAGAGTGTCCTGACGGTCTTCGGGGTAGCACGCCTGGACAGCCAGACATGCCTGATACTCTTCGTCAACAGGATGGAAGGGGCGAATCTCAAAATCCACGGCTGTTTCGTCTTGGACAGCCAACTACCACCGTGCCC
>DAOUIC010000354.1:0-2034 GCA_034428255.1 Anaerolineales bacterium | reverse complement strand
GGACAGGTCGATGGTTTGATCCGCCATTCGCAGTTGGTCGCCGTCCAGCGACACGTGGTGCAGAACCGCACGGGCCGGGTCCACGGCTTCGAGTGCCGCCTCCAGCACTTGGAGTACGGTGTGCCTGCGTTCCGGGTCCGCGTCCAGGACGCGCAGGTCGAAGCGGCTGCCGCCGGAGCCGGTCATTGGTCGTTGTCCTCCGCTGTTGTTCCCGGTATCAATTGGGGCGCGCTGGCCAGATTCGGCAGGTCTCCGGGTTCGAATTGGAGAGGCGGTTGTTCCTGCAGCAGGCGAAGTGCTTCGGCCACCGCGGTGTCGAGTTGGGGATCGCGCTTTTCGCGGACGTCGTCGGGGGAAATCTCGACTTCAATGTCCGGGTCGGTGCCGTAGTTCTCGACTGTCCAGCCCACGTCCTTGAACCAGAAGCTGTACTCCGGTTGCGTAGTGACCGTGCCGTCCACCAGGGCGTGGCGCGGCCAGATCCCGATCACGCCGCCCCAGGTCCGCGTGCCGACTAGCGTTCCCAGCTCCATCAGCTTAAAGGCGTGACTGAATATGTCGCCGTCGCTGCCGGCGGCATCGTTGGTCAAGGCCACGATGGGGCCGGACACCGACTCCTCCGGATAGGGTGCGACTCCACCCCACCTGGTTTGGTCGAACCCAACCTGGCGGCGCGCCAGCTTTTCGAGCAGCAGGGCACTCACATGGCCGCCGCCGTTGAAGCGCAAATCCACAACCAGGCCTTGCCGATGGAGTTCACCCAGAAAGCCGCGGTGAAACTCCGCATAGCCCCACGGTCCCATGTCGGGAATGTGCAGGTAGCCGAGACGGCCGTCCGACGCTGCATGCACATGCGCCCGGTTGGTGTTCACCCAGGCACGGTACAGCGCACGTTTGTCGCCGGTCATGGTGCGGACCGTGACTTCCTTCAGCATGTCGGTTTCGGCTGATGACTCATTGTCGGCAGACTCGACTTGGGTGCCGGGCCGGAAACCAAGTTGAACTTCCTGACCGGCCAGGTTGACCAATAATCTGGCGGGGGGAACGCTTTCCGAAACCGGCTGTCCGTTGACGGACACCAGCAGGTCTCCCCTGGCCACGTCGACCCCGGCCTCGGCAAACGGGGAATGGACTTCGGGCTCCCACACGTCACCTTCGATCCAGTCGTCGAGCCGCCATCCCGGCGGATCCGCCTGCCATTCGAACTCCGCGGCCAGGGTGCCGATCGGCCAATTGGGACCCGGTCGGTAGTCGCCTCCGAACTCGTAGCAGTGGCTCGTGCCCAGTTCGCCTTGCATTTCCCAGCACAGGTCGCTGAATTCGCGTCGGCTTGCGAGTCGTTGCACCAAGGGTGCGTACCGGTCGTGAACGCCTTGCCAGTCCACACCCGACATGTCGGGTGTCCAGAATTGGTCCCTTTGCAGTCGCCAGGCCTCCGCGAGCATCTGTTGCCATTCGGCCGGAGGCTCGATCGACAGGTGAATGCGACCGAGATCCAACCACCCGGTGACACGGGGCGCGCCTTCATTGGTCAGGCTGTCGGCGTTTTCGCTGGCCTTGATGACCCGAAGGCGCTGATCGGCCCGGTACAGCAGGTGTTTGCGGTTGGCGGACAGACTGAAGTCCGACACGTCCGCGGCCACTTCGCTCGGTTTGTGGTCCTTGAACACCCAAGCCTGGAGTGCGGCTCCGTGCGGCGTTTCATCGTCCAACCACGGATCCTTCATGGTCTGTCTGGTTTCCGAAGCCAGCCAGAACACCCGATCCTCGGCCGCCGCCAGGCCAATGAACAAACCTGCAGGCACCGGAAAGGGGAGAACCCGGTCCGCGATGCCGTCAACGTCAATTCGCACGGGTTCAGGAACGGAGTCCTCCGCCTTGGTTGGCTTCGCATTGTCGGATCCGTCTGTGGTTTCCGCAGTCGAATCGCCGTTCGCCGCGGACGTGCCGGCTTCGTCGGGTTTGGTCTGTTCCTGTTTTTCCTCTTCGTCTTCCTCATCCGCATCCTCACCGGTGCGCGGCACGAACGGATTG
>DAOUIC010000353.1:0-10957 GCA_034428255.1 Anaerolineales bacterium | reverse complement strand
CAGGAGTGGGGCTCATCGTGTGAAACCGGCGGCAACAAGAGGCGAGTCAAGACACAGCGTAGCCTAACCAATGGTGAAGCGGGCCCGTTTACCGGTCAAAATCACCAAGGTTTAGCCGGAACAGAAATGTGCAGTACCGGGACCGGACGTAGTCCGCGCGGCCCCGCTCTGTCAAGCCAATTTCATTATCATATCTATCAAAACGACGCTATTGGGATTTTGCTAAAATCGACTGCATGAAAATCGGCTACGTGCGTGTGGGACCCGACGAGCAGACGCACGCACGCCAGGTAAAGGCCATCAGAAAGCAGGGATGCCGCCGGAAACGCATCTTCGTCGACCGCTGCCGCGGATCGGTCCCCGCCGCGGAACGCCCCCAGCTGCAGAAAGCCCTGGCCATGCTGGACAAGGGCGACACCCTGGTCATCTGGCGGCTGGATCGGCTGGCCCGTTCGCTGACGGAGCTCGTGGCCCAGGTCGGGCTGCTAAAGGACAGGGGCGTGGCACTCCTCTCGGTCAGCGACAAACTCACGACGAAGGCCGGTCCCGGCAAGCAGGCGCGACGGCTGTTCGCGTCGTTGGCCCGGTTCGAGAAGGATCTGGTCGATGAGCGCACGAAACCCGGACGCGCCGCGGCCTTGGCGCGGGGACGCAGGGGCGGAAGGCCGGTGAAGCTATCCGGCGACAAGCTTGAACTGGCCGCGGAACTCAGGCGCCAGGGCTCGTTGCCGGTCACCGAGATCGCCAAGATCGTCGGAGTCAGCGCGCCGACCATTTACCGGCATGTGAACGCCGACGGATCCCTGCGCGGGAAGACCAGACCGGTGTCGCCGGAGCCCCAGCCGGAGTCGATGCAGCCCTAGAAGCCGACACGATTCCGGCCCGGCGCCTACAGTCGGCATTGCCCAGCAGGCACCGGGCCACCTTCGGCGGCAAGCCCACCGCGGGCGGGATCGAGTGCCGGGTCCCAAGGCCGCGGGCACACGGTGCATGTCGAACGCTGGCCTACAATGGATGACCAATGCCGGCCGCGACCATGCCAGATACACTCCTTAACTCGGTATTCGCATTAACGCCCCGCTGTTGGTGGCAATGCACGCGCTTGTAACCGGCGGAGCCGGGTTCCTCGGACTGCATCTCGCCAACCGTCTCCACGCCTTGGGATGGCCGGTGCGGGTGCTTGACGACCTGAGCAACGGCCGGCCGGAGTTCCTGGACCGGGGCATCCCGTTCCAGGAAGGGGACGTCAACGACCTGCCTCTCCTGTGGCGGTTGCTGAAGAACGTTGACGTCGTGTTCCACCTCGCCGCGCTGGCCAACGTGCCGGACTCCGTCCACTACCCCCGGGCCTACAACACGGTCAACACCGGTGGCACCGTCGCCCTGCTCGAGGCCTGTCGGGATGTGGGGGTCCGTCGCGTGATCCTCACCAGCAGCGCCACCGTCTACGGAGCCCAGGCCAGGCAGCCCGTATCCGAGGATGCCCCGCTGAAGCCCGGCGTGCCCTACGCGGTTTCCAAGGTCGCGGCGGAGAACTATCTGTTCAGCATTGCCGGGCTCAACGGCTTCGAAGCCGTCGCGCTGCGGATCTTCAACACCTACGGTCCCTGGCAGCCCGTGCCCCATGCCCACGCCCCGGTTATCCCCCGGTTCATGCACGACACCCTCAACCGCCGTTCGGTCGTCATCTTCGGCGACGGCCACCAGACCCGTGACTTCATCTACATCGACGATGTGGTGCGCGCCTTGGTCCTGGCCGCGGAAAAGCCGGGGATTCACGGGCATGTCCTGAACATCGGCAGCGGCCGCGAAACCACCATCAACGAATTGGTGGACCTGATTGGCCAAACTGTTGGTCGCAAGCCCCATGTCCTCCACAACCAGGACACCACTCCCGGTGTCAGCCGGCTGGTGGCGGACATGTCCAAGGCACGCCGCGTGCTGGACTTCAAGCCTCGGGTCCCGCTCAGGGACGGACTGCAGCGGTTCCATGAACTGGAGCCGGCGTTTCAAGGCTGAAGCCGCCAAACCCGTTGCCGGACGCGCCCCGGTGCGGGCCGCGGTGTGCCGAACCCGCACCGGCACAGCCCTGCCGGCGTGGACGGTGCTGTGCCTGGCGGTATGCCTGGCGGGTTGTGGCCGCATGACGTCGGAGCGGTACCTGAACAACCACAGCCTGGAACTCAACACGCCGGCAACCGCGGTCCAGTCCTGGCAACCATTCACCGTCCGCCCGGGCAGCCATGCCGGCATCATTGCCGACGACCTGGTCGCAGCCGGCCTGATCAACGACGCCCGGCTGTTCATGGCCTGGGTGGACGCACACGGGCTCGATACGTCCCTGCAGGCCGGCGAGTACCTGCTCTGCGCCTGCCTCACCGTCCCACAGCTGGCCGCCAGGCTGCAGAGCGGCCAACTGCCGGGCCTCGTCGTGACCGTGCGCGAAGGCGTGCGCCGCGAACAAACGGCGGAACTACTGGAGACACTGCGGCCGGGCACCGGCGCGGACTACCTGCGCCTGACCGGCTCCCCACATGCCCTGGACACCTGGCGGCGCGTGTTTCCATTCCTGCCGGCCGCACCCGAAACCGCGTCGCTGGAGGGCTACCTGTTTCCGGACACCTACCACGTGCCCGACACGGACGAGGCGGCCGAAGACCTGATTCGGCTGCAGTTGTCCCGGTTTGGCAGTGTGGTCGTGCCGGCATGGGACAAGGCCCGGTCCGAACAGGCCACCGCACTGTCCCTCCCGGAACTGGTGACCCTGGCCAGTATTGTGGAAAGGGAAGGGGTCAGCCATGCGGAACTCGCCACGATTGCCGGCGTGATCTACAACCGGCTGGCCAGCGACATGCCACTGGAAATGGACGCGACCGTCCTCTACGGTCTGGGACCTCCCGCTCCCGGAGAAACCTGGTGGGGTCGCGTCCTGACGCGTGCAGACCTCAAACACGAAAGCCCATTCAACACCTACCTCTTTGCAGGCCTGCCTCCGACCCCCATTGCCAATCCCGGTTGGCGGTCCCTGGCAGCCTGCCTGCAGCCCGAAAGCCACAACTTCCTCTTCTTCGTGGCCGATCGGGATCGGCCCGGCCGCCACCGGTTTGCCGAGACCTACGCGGAACACCTGGCGAACGTGGAAGACTACTGGCGCTGAAGCGGATCCAACGGCCCGTTTGACTCCGCAAGGCCCCGATTCCTAGAATCACCGGGACGGGAAGGTGGCGGAACGGCAGACGCGGCGGACTTAAAATCCGCTGAGGTAACTCCTCGTGTGGGTTCGAATCCCACCCTTCCTACCTGCACAAAACATACAAACTGCCGCAATCCAAAGCCCTTTCGCGACACTCGAACGGTTGAGATCGCGCCGGTTTTGGTGCACAATTGGCTATGTTGCACAATTTCAGATGGGCGGACCCGCTCTTTGGGACCCGCATCACACGCTGAAGGACTTCCAATCATGGATGGCGCGAACACTACTTTCGTCCTGATTTCCACGGCCATGGTCATGCTCATGATCCCGGGCCTGGGTCTTTTCTATGCCGGCCTGGTGCGCGCCAAGAGCGCCTTGTCCACGGTCATGCAGTGCTTCATCTGCATGGGGGTCGTGGGGGTGGTCTGGGTCCTGTGGGGCTACACGCTCGCCTTTGGCGAAAGCATCGGCGGCTTCATCGGCGGCTTCAACCACTTCGCCCTGCAAGGAGTGGCCCTCGAAGATGCGGACGGCGGCCTGTCGCCGATGCTCTTCATGCTGTTCCAGGGCATGTTCGCCGCCATCACGCCGGCCCTGCTGGCGGGCGCCTTCGCGGAACGCATCAAGTTCAGCGCCTTCCTCGTCTTCGTCGTGCTCTGGTCCTCGCTCGTCTACTCTCCCGTGGCCCACTGGGTCTGGGGCGGCGGCTGGCTGGGCGAACTGGGCGCCCTTGACTTCGCGGGCGGCAACGTCGTGCACATGACCTCCGGCGTGGGCGCGCTGGCGGCGGCCCTGATCATCGGCCGCCGCATGGGCTTCCCCCGGGAGCCGATGGAACCCCACAGCATCATGCTGGTCCTGTTGGGCACCGGCATGCTCTGGTTCGGCTGGTTCGGCTTCAACGGCGGCAGCGCCCTCGCGGCCGACGGCATCGCCGTCAACGCCTTCGTCACCACCAACACGGCCGCAGCCTCCGGGGCCCTGACCTGGATGCTGATCACCTGGCTGTTCGGCGGCAAACCCTTGGGCAAGCCCTCGGCCATCGGCGCGGCCTCGGGTGCCGTGGCCGGCCTGGTGGCCATCACCCCCGGCGCCGGCTTCGTGGAACCCATGCCGGCGCTCCTCATCGGCATCGTCGCCGCCATCGTGTCCTACGCCGCCATCGAATTCCGCATCCGGCGGCAGTTGGACGACTCCCTGGATGTCTGGGGCATCCACGGCATGTCCGGCACCTGGGGGGCCCTGGCAGTGGGCCTGTTCGCCTCGACGGCCCTGACCGACGGCGGTGTGTTTTTCGGCGGCAACACCGGACAGTTCGTAAGCCAGCTCATTGCCACCGTCGCAACCTGGGCCTATGCTTTCATCGTGACCTGGATTCTGTTCAAGCTCGTCGACGTGGTCATGAAGGTGCGCGTGTCGGAGGCGGACGAGGCCATCGGGCTCGATGCGTCACAACATGGCGAACAGGAAGGCAGTGCTGTGTAATGATTCCGGGTATCCGGACAATTCCCGGCTGACGCCATCCAACCAACGGGGAACCGCATGAATAAAATCGAAGCCATTATCCGGCCGGAAAAGCTGATCGCCGTCAAGGACGCATTGTCCGAAGCCGGGATCAAGGGCCTGACCGTATCGCAGGTAACCGGACGCGGCCAGCAGCGGACCATGGTGCACAGCGGGCGCGCCGGCAGGGGCGTCGCCTCGGACATGCTGCAGCGGGTCAAGATCGAGATCTTTGTACGGTCCGAGGACACCGATACCGCCGTGGACGCCATCATGGAGTCGGCCCGCACCGGCCAGGTCGGGGACGGCAAGATTTTCGTCCTGCCCACCGAACGGTCCGTGCGCATCCGCACCGCCGAGGAAAACGAACAGGCCATCTGAGCCCCGGCGGCCCGACGATCGGGCCGCCGCCCTGCCAGCCGTACCGGGTTGCCGACAAAGACGGTCCGGTTGGTATATCATTGTAATTACGAAATCATCCTGGTAGGTTCTGTTGCAGGCCGGTGCCCCGGCACCGTCGTTGTCAACCTGCGCTCCACTCCCCTGCGACTGGCATTCGGAACCTGTTGAACAGGTCGCGAGGGAGCTCATGAAAGTCATGTACAAATTGCGCCCGTTGGGCCGCTTGCTGAGCGCAGGCATCCTGCTGCTGGCCGTGGCCGCGGCACCGGCGGCTGCCCTGAACAAGGTCCACGTGGTCCAAAGAGGCGAGACGCTGTCGTCCATCGCCCGCCGCTACGATGTCCCCATCTCCGTCCTGGCCGCCCAGAACGGGATCGACAACAGCGACTACATCTTCGTGGGCCAGCGGGTGGTGGTCCCCGTCTCCGAGACCGCCCTGACCCCGTCCCTGGGCATCCACACGGTCCGCGTCGGCGACTCCCTGACCGACATCGCAGCCCTCTACGGGGTTCCGCTGGAGAAGATCCTGTTCTTCAACGGAATGGACTCGCCGTCCGCGCTTTGGGTCGGCCAGCCGGTCCTGGTACCGGTTTCCGCAACCCCCGGACCGCCGCCTTCGGCGGCCGCGCCGGCACCGATTGTGGTGGACCCCAACGCCACGTCGCACCAGGTGCGGCGGGGAGACACGCTCTATTCCATTTCGCGCGCCTACGGCGTGGATGTCCAGACCCTGGCCATCCACAACCGCCTGCAGGACGTTGGACGCCTGTTTGTGGGCCAAACCCTGTCGCTGCCCAGAAATCCCCCAACGGCCCCGGCCGTTGGCACGTCCCAGTCCATGCCCCGGTCCTCCTCGGTCGTCCACACGGTGACTCTGGGCGATTCGCTGAACGCGATCGCGAACCGGTACAAGGTGGCCGTCAGGGACCTCATGCTGCTCAACGGCCTGGACCACGCGTCCTTGATCTGGGTGGGACAAAACCTGGCCCTGCCGCAGCGGGCCGACGGATCCGAGCCGCTGATTGTGCCGGTTGCGGAACCGCAGCCGGCCGCGGGCCAAGCGCCGCCCCTGCCCGTGGTCGATCCGATCCCCGACCAGGCAGGCCTGCCCCAGATCCCGGCCAGCTTTGTCCACATCGTCAAGCGGGGCGAGACCCTGGCGGACATTGCCCGACGCTTCAAGGCCACCGCACTTCAGGTGAGCGACTACAACAGCCTGGCATCGCGCGACCTGATCGTGCCCGGCCAGCGGCTGCTGATCCCGCGCCGGCCGGCACAGGCAAAGGGCTACATGGGCCAACGCTGGATCGAGATTGACCTGTCCTCCCAAACCCTGACAGCCTGGGACGACGAGGATCTTTACTTGCACGTGAAGATCAGCAGCGGCCTCGTGCAGTACCCAACCCCGGTTGGCCACTACAACATATGGCACATGAACGAAAGCCAGACCATGAGCGGCCCGGGATACAGCCTGCCCAACGTGAAGTTCAACATGTACTTCCACCAGGGCTACGCCATGCACGGTGCCTACTGGCACAACAATTTCGGCCAGCCCATGTCGCACGGCTGTGTCAACATGACGGAAGAAGACGCGGAACGGCTCTATCGGTTCGTCGATCTGGGCACCGAGGTTTGGGTCCACGGCTGATCCCGGAGGCTCGGCAACACGGCTCGTTGCGGAGACACAACTCGCATCCAATCAGGCACCCCATGTCCGGAGTGACGGTGGGGTGCCTTATACAATAGGCGTCAGTTCAGGGCCGCGGCCGGTTCGCGGCCGTCTTCATCCGAATGCCAATGACCGCCGCCGTCCCAACTTCGCCGCCATCCAACCACGGTCTGACACAGACCAGCCTGCCGGTTGAAGGCATGCACTGCACCGGCTGCGCCCAATCGATACAAATGGGTTTGGGCACCGTGCCGGGCGTGGCCTCCGCGGCTGTCAGCTACGCCGCCGGCCAGGCCGAAGTGCAGTTCGACCCGCGGCAGGTGTCGCTCGGTTCGCTGGCCGGCGCGGTTGCGGACCTGGGCTACACCGTCCCCCGAGCGGAAACCGAACTCACCATTGGGGGCATGACCTGCACCGGCTGCGTCCAGGCCGTGCAGCAGGCGTTGAACGGCACGGAAGGCGTGATCGAGGCCCGCGTCAGCCTGACTCCGCCCCTGGCCACGGTGACCTATCTACCCCATGCCACCAATCCGGAGGCCCTGGCAACATCCGTGGACCGGGCCGGGTATGAAGCGGCCCGGCCTGAACCCGCGGGCGAACAGGCCACAGCCGCGGAAGACAGCGAACAGGCGGTAAAACCGGATCCGGAACTGCGCGGCCGGCGCCGTCGGCTAACCATTGCCATCGCCTGCAGCGCCGTCATCATGCTGCTCAACATGACGGCCATGTTCCTGCCCGATCTGCAGTGGATACCGAACGCCGCGCGGGAATGGACCGTGGCCGTCCTGGGCTCCATTGTCGTGCTGGCGATAGGCCGCGAATTCCATGTGCGGGCCGTCCAGTCCCTGCTGAGGGGCTTCCCCGGCATGGACCTTCTGGTGTCCCTGGGGTCCCTGGTGGCATGGGGAACCAGCCTGGCCACCTTGCTCCTGGACTTGGACCGGGCCCTGTTTCCCCTGTTCTTCGAATCGGCCGCCTTCATCATTACGTTCATCTATCTCGGCCGCTACCTGGAGGCCGGTGCGCGCCGCCAGACGGGCGAGGCCATCTCGGCCCTGATGACCCTGCAGCCGGCCAGGGCAATCGTCGAGCGCGGCGGCCGGCACCACGACGTGCCCCTGGCCGAACTGGCGGTCGGAGACACGGTCCTGGTGCGCGCCGGCGACACCATTCCCGTGGACGGCACGGTGCTTGACGGGAGCAGTTCGGTGGACGAGGCAGTACTCACCGGCGAGAGCCTGCCCGTGCCCAAGCATGCAGGCGATGCGGTCTGGAGCGGCACCGCCAACCTGGATGGTGCCCTGCGCTTTCGGGCCGACGCGGTGGGTTCGGAGACGGCGGCCGCCCGCATTGCCGACACGGTTCGCCAGGCCCTGATGAGCAAGGCCCCGGTCCAGTCCCTGGCAGACCGCATCGCCCGCGTGTTTGTGCCCATCATTGTGGTCTTGGCCACAATCTGCGGACTGATTTGGGGTTTCTGGGGCGCGTCCCTGTACTACCCGGATCTGGCGCCGGCATCCGTAAGCCTGATATTCGCGTCCGCGGTTCTGCTCATCTCGTGCCCGTGTGCCCTGGGCCTGGCCACGCCGACCGCCATGATTGCCGGCACCTCCCTCGGGGCACGGCGCGGCATCCTGGTCAAGGATGCGGGTACGCTGCAGAGGCTGTCGACCATCGACACCGTATTGCTGGACAAGACCGGCACTGTGACCCAAGGCCGTCTGCAGCTGGAGAAACTGGTGCCCTCGCCGCAGGCCACCCTGGACCCGGAACGGATTCTGTCGCTCGCCGCCGCCGTTCTGCAAGGCAGTGCCCATCCCGTCGCCCGGGCGCTCGCTGCCGAGGCGGAGCGACGGGAACTGCCGGTACCGCAGGTGGCCGGCTTCCGCAGCCTAACCGGACTGGGCGTGGAAGGCACGGTGGAAGGTTCCGCGGTTCTGATCGGCAGCCAGTCACTCATGGACCAGCATGGGTTGTCCACCACCGGGTTCGGGGAATTGCTGGCCTCGGCGGAGGCCGGTTCGGCCAGCATCTCCTTTGTTGCGGTCGAGGGTCGGGTGGAAGCCTTCGCCGTCGTTTCGGATTCGCTGCGTCGGGAGGCAGCCGACACGGTGACCGCGCTCCGCGCGGCCGGCATGGAAATCCAGATGCTGTCGGGAGACAACGACCAAGCGGCCAAGGCGGCCGCGGCCGCCTTGGGACTGGACCCGGACCGCGAAGTACGCGGTCGCCTGCGGCCCGAGAACAAGCTGACGGTCGTAACCGCGCTCCAGGAGGACGGCCACCAGGTGGTCATGGTGGGAGACGGAGTCAACGACGCTCCCGCCCTGGCCCAGGCAGATGTCGGGCTGGCCGTGGCCGCGGGCCATAATCTGGCGTTGCAAACCGCGGACGTGGGCATCCTCAACAACCGGCTCAGCCGCATTCCGGAGGCAATCCGGCTTGGTCGGCGCACCATGCGGGTCGTGCGACAGAACCTGTTCTGGGCCTTCGCCTACAACGTGGCCGCCATTCCCTTGGCCGCGGGCGTGTTCGTGCCCTGGCTGGGCCTGAAGCTGGAACCCCAGTTCGCCGCCGCCATCATGGCCGTGAGCAGCATCTTCGTTGTACGCAACAGCCTGCGCATCCGCGGGTTCAGCCTGCACTGAACCTTACAGTACGGCTTCTGTAGTGCCGGCAACCGGCGCGGACGCGTCCGGACATTCCCTTGGTCGCTGGCTTGGAGCCCTGGTCGTGCTGTTGTGGTTGGGATGGCCTACCGTCCCTGTCCAAGCCCAGGATCCCATGCCCGACCGGAGTTGGGCCGCGGCCGGAGAGTCCACCTTTCTCCAGAACTGCGCTCCGTGCCACGGACCGACCGGCTCCGGGGACGGACCCGTCATGGTCGAACAGAATCTGTCCGCGCCCGGTCTGTCCGATCCGGAACGGGTTGCCCTGGGCAGCCCCGCCGACTGGTTCCGGACCACCCGGGATGGACGCATCGAGAACCTCATGCCCCCTTGGGGCAACCAATTGACCAACGCGCAGATCGGAGACGTGGTGGCGTGGATTTGGCAACTGTCCACCAGTCCGGATGAGCTTGACGAAGGCGCCCGCCTCTGGACAACGGTGGCCACACCGCTCGGAGACCGGGACTGGCAAACCCTGGCCCTGACCACCAACCACCAGGCCTGGGCGGAGTCGGTGACGATAAGTCTGGGCGAGCAACAGCATCCGGTTCCGACAGCGGAGGAACTCCGGCTGATCCAGCGGTACCTGCAGTCCCTGACCCTGACACCCGACTGGGCCCCTCCGCTCCGGCCCGGCGCAGGTGTGCTGAAGGGCCGGATTCGGCAACTGAGTCCCGCTGAACCCTCGGCTCCCCCGGTCGCAGTACGATTGCAGCCTCAAGTGGGAGAGACGGTTCTGGACACCTATATGGTGCCTGTGACCACCGACGGCACCTTCGTCCTGGAGGGTGTTGAACCCACCCCGCGCATCCTCTGGACTGCCCAGGCGGAGCAGGCGAATCTCAACTTCAAATCGCCACCCGTCAGATTCGACGAACTCGGTCGGACACCGGAACTGACACTGGATTTGTACCTGCCGTCCGCCACCCATGGGAATCTTGAGGTCGAGTCCCTGCAATTGGTCTTGGCCCTGTCCGGCGAGCAGTTGTTGGTGGGCCAGACCGTTTTGCTGGTCAACACGCTGCCCTGGGTGTTCACGGCCGAGGCGGAGACGCCGGAAACGCTTCCGATCACGGCCCGCATTCCAATCGATCCGGCGGCCGACGAAGTGACGCTGGCCGATTTCGGCCGCCCGCGGTTCACCGCCGGAGACGGATTTGTCCTTGACTCCGCACCGGTTTATCCGGTGTCCGGTCGCCACCAGGCCGTGCTGGGCTACTCCCTGCCGTGGCCCTTGACCGAGCAGCGTTGGCGGCAGACCTGGCCCTATCCCGTCCGTCAGGCAACGCTCCTGATTGCCGATGTACCGGGCCTGGAGTCCGAGCCCGCGGGGTTTGTGCAGTCCGGCGAACGCGAACTGGACGGGCGGGGGTTCACCGTCTGGCAGGCTGCCGATCTTGCGGACGGGATTCTGGACATTAGGTTCTCCGGACCGGCGGCCGTCCGGACCGGCACGGCAGACCAACCGGCGACCGCCACCCAGGTCCTGCCGGAACCCGCCTACCTGATGCCCCGTTGGCT
>DAOUIC010000352.1:0-47224 GCA_034428255.1 Anaerolineales bacterium | reverse complement strand
CCCTTTGCAGCCTATGTGAGCGACCCGTGCGACGGTCGGACCCAGGGAACCCGGGGGATGTTCGACAGCCTGGCCTACCGCAACGATGCCGCCCAGGTCATGCGAAGGCTCATCCGCTCCCTGCCCACGCGCAAGGGCGTCATGGGAGTCGCGACCTGCGACAAGGGCCTGCCGGCCATGATGATTGCCTTGGCGTCCCAGGCAAACCTGCCGGCAGTGGTCGTGCCCGGCGGGGTAACCCTGCCTCCGGAACACGGCGAGGATGCCGGCAAGGTCCAGACCATCGGCGCACGGTACGCCCAGGATTTGATTTCACTGGAAGAGGCGGCCGAACTCGGCTGCCGGGCCTGCGGTTCGCCCGGCGGCGGCTGCCAATTCCTTGGCACGGCCGGCACCAGCCAGGTCGTGGCTGAAGCCCTGGGCATGTCCGTGACCCACTCCGCCCTGGCTCCTTCCGGCCAGGAAATTTGGCGGGACATGGCCCGGCAGTCCGCCAAATGCCTGGTGCGAATGCACGCCGATGGCATTACGATGTCGGACATCCTGACCGAGGGCGCCCTGCACAACGGCATGGTGGTGCATGCCGCGTTCGGCGGCAGCACCAACCTGTTGCTGCACATTCCGGCAGTGGCGTTCGCGGCTGGTCTGCCCCGCCCCTCCGTGGAAGACTGGAAACGCATCAATTCGAAGGTGCCGAGGTTGGTCGATGTCCTGCCCAACGGACCCCGCGGCTGGGTCACGGTGCAGGCCTTCCTCGCGGGCGGTGTACCCGAGGTGATGCTGCACCTCAGGAACATGAACCTGCTCGAGCTGGACGCCTTGACAGCCACCGGCCAAACTGTTGGCGACAATCTGGATCAGTGGGAACGCAGCGAACGCAGGGCCCGTGTACGAGCGATCCTGGAGGAACGGGACGGAGTCGCGGCCGACCAGGTCATCATGGGGCCCGTCGCAGCGCTGCGGAACGGAATGACCAGCACCGTAACCTTCCCCACCGGCAACTTGGCACCGGAAGGGTCTGTCATCAAGAGCACATCCATCGACCCGACTGTGCTGGACGATGCCGGAGTCCTGCACATGACCGGCCCGGCCCGCGTCTTCACCCGGGAACGCGATGCCATCAGAGCCATCAAGGGCTTGACGGACAACCCGGTCCAGGCCGGCGACATCATCGTCCTCATGGGCCGCGGCCCCGCCGGCAGCGGCATGGAGGAGACCTATCAACTGACATCGGCCCTCCGCTACCTGGAGTGGGGCAAACATGTGGCCCTGGTGACCGATGCGCGCTTCAGCGGGGTCAGCACCGGTGCATGCATCGGCCACGTCGGACCGGAAGCGTTGGCCGGCGGCCCGTTGGGACAGTTGCGGGAAGGAGACCGGGTCACCATCGAAGTGGACACGCGCAACCTGACCGGATCGATCAACCTGACCGGCTCCGCGGACGGGACCGTGCTGTCCCCGCATCAGGCCCAGGCTGTGCTGGATGCCCGAACACCACACCCGGATCTGAGCCCTGACGACCTGCTGCCGGAGGACACGCGTCTGTGGGCTGCCCTACAGAACGCAAGCGGAGGTACCTGGGGAGGGTGCGTGTACGACGTGGACGCCATTGTAGAAGCACTGAACGGCCATACCCGATAGTCCACGGAGTGCGACAGCCTTCCGGGCTGCCGTCCACACGGCCCTGGATCCGGACATCGGCATTCTCGCTCCCTGCCAGCCCGGATTTCGGATGCAACCATGAATGTGTACAAATCCGTGATCGTCGGACTTACCGGAATCGGTGCTCGCCGTCCCGAAGCGGCTTCCGGGATCCCCGTGTACGGAGAGATTGGCAGATCCCACGCAGCGGCCTACCACCAGCATCCACAGACCGATGTGGTCGGGGTCTGTGACATCCGACCCGAGGCCCTGTCGGAGTTCAAGGCATTGTGGGGCAACGTCTGGCCCGATATCCGCTGCTACACCGACTACCGGGAGCTGCTGGAACGCGAGCAACCGGACATCGTGAGTGTGGTCACACCGGACCACCTGCATGCCGACATCACAATCGAGGCGGCCCGCGGCAGTGCCTGTGCCGTCCTGTGCGAAAAGCCCATTGCCACCACACTGGCCGATGCCGACCGCATGATCGAGGTGACGGCCGGGGAAGGGGTTCTGCTTTCAGTGGAGCACACCCGTCGCTGGAGCCATGAGTTCCACCTTGTGCGCCAGTTGATCAGATCGGGTTCGCTCGGCTCCCTGCACAACATCGTGGCCAACCTATACGGTCCGCGCGCCATGTTGTTCCGCAACGGCACGCATGCGGTGGACATGATCTGTTTCTTTGCCGAGTCCGACCCTGAGTGGCTTACAGCCGTCTTGGAACCGGGATACGAGGGGTATGGGGAGTATCAAGGTGACGGGGGCCACGATCCAGCCTCCGAGCCGGCAGCCAATGCCTTCATCCAATTCGCCAACGGGGTACGCGCCTACTACAACGGCGCCAAGTCGAACTTCACCGGCATGCAGTTCGAGCTGCTTTTGGACGATGCCAGAATCGAGGTTTCCGATCGCCGAACCGTGGTCATCACCAGTTCCGGCCACCTGAACTGGTCCTATCAGGATATGGTTTCGGACCGCGCATACGCGATGGTGCACCAGGCAGGGGCAGTGGCCGAACTGGTGCACGTCCTGGACCACGGCGGCACTTTGGCCTCGCCCGGCACCAAAGCACGCCAAAGTCTGGAAATCCTGCTGGCGATGCTTCAATCTCACGTTGAAGGGAACGCGAAGGTCGCCATGCCCCTGGCTTGAACCCAGGCAAAGTGCGCCTGGCCGCGTGGAGACATGTGCACCGAGGACCTCAATGAAACTTGCAACCTATCAATCTGAAACCGGACCTCGTACCGGGGCCGTTGCCGGAGACCGCATCATCGACTTGGTTGCGGCCTTGGACCTGAGCGGCCTGGCACCTGCCAGCCTGGCAGCCACCATGCAGTCGCTCCTCGCTGCCGGACCGGACGGTCTCCGAACCGCCGCGGCAGCCGTGGAGTGCCATCAGCAGAGCGGTTCGGAGACATCCAACTTTGGTCTGACCGACGTGCGGTTGCTGGCCCCCGTGCCCAACCCGGGAAAGTTGATGTGCCTGGCAGGCAACTACGCCGATCACATTCTGGAAGGCGGCGGTGTCTTTCCCGGCAAAGACAAGATGACTCCCCACTTCTTCATGAAACCCACAACAGCCGTGATCGGGCCGGACGCGGCGATTCGCATCCCACCCTCAACCAAATTTGCCGATTGGGAACTGGAGTTGGCCGTGGTCATCGGCCAGGCCGGGCGCGGGTTTTCCGTAGAGGAAGCCCAGTCGGCCATTGTCGGCTACACCATCTTCAACGATATCTCCGCGCGTGAACTGTCCTTCCGGGACAACCTGCCCATGCAGGAAGGTGATGGCTTCTTCGACTGGCTGGTCGGCAAGTGGCTCGACACCTTCGGTCCCATGGGGCCTTGGATTACCACGGCCGACGAAATCACCGATCCCTCGGCCCTCAAAATGCAACTGTTCCTGAACGACGAGTTGCAGCAGGATGCCAGTACCGGCCAGATGATCTTCTCGCCGGCGGAAGCGCTGGCGTTCATCACCCAGTTCGTCACGGTCGAACCGGGCGACATGATCAGCATGGGCACCCCCGCCGGGGTTGGGCACTCGAAGAAGCTCAGGCTGAAACCCGGCGATCGCATTCGGGGCGAAATCGCCGAATTGGGCACCCTGTCCAACCCGGTCGAGGCCTTGTCCTGAATTCAAGCTCCCGGGGCAGCCAAGTGTTCCCGAATGCGGTCCCGCAGCCGCCGGGCACGCCGGGGGTCCCCCTCCACGGAGCTGACAGACACGAGTAAGCCGTCGGTTTCGAGCACGGCCGGCACCCGGAAGTCACCCGACTTTGTATCGGTCGCCACATTGCAGAACAGACCGAGGTCGGCGGCATCCCGCGCGATCTTCACGTTAATCCGGTGGTCGTTGGTGGCCGCGAACACCAGGCAACACCCCTGTAGATGGTCGGGGCAATATCGCCGGCGGATCCAGTGCACCTTGCCGGACCGAGACCAGTCCTGCAGCTCGGAAGTAGCGGTCGGACTGCACAACACCACCCGTGCCCCAACGTCAAGCAGGCGTCGAACCTTGCGTGCTCCAACCCTACCGCCCCCCGCCACAAGAGCCCGGCGGCCGGCAAGGTTGGTCAGTGTCATGGGATACAAACCGGATGGTTTCCGAGGTTCCGGTGCCTCATCGGAAGATTCGGAGGCGGAAAGTTGGAGGTCTGCGTCGCGCCTGACAAATCCGGACGCGTCCGGCGAGGCAAGGTCTTCATCCTCCGGTTTCCATGCACCGGCAACCTCGCCGATGACGATGATGGTCGGGTAGCCAATGGACTGTTCCCTGACGGTTGCGTCCAATTGTCCCAGCACTGTCCGGTGGGTTGACTGGGTCGGAAGGGTCCCGTCGTTGATCAGCAGGACCGGCGTGTCGGGAGCCCGACCGGCAGCGACCAGTTCGGTCTGAAGCGCCAGGGCCGCGCCGACACCCATAAACACCACAACCGTGTCCAATCCGGCCAGCGCACGCCACTGGTCTTTTGGCAAGGTCCGCCCCGTCATCGGACGGCCGGTCATGACGGCAAAGGTTGACGACAGGCCGCGCCGGGTCAGGGAAAGACCTGCGGTCGCCGTGGCGCCCGTCAAGGCGCTAATCCCCGGTACAACCTCCACGGCGCAACCCGCTTCCAGCAGAGCCTGGCGCTCCTCGGCTCCCCTGCCGAAGATGTACGGATCACCGCCCTTGAGCCGGACCACGCGCTTGCCTTGGCGGGCCATACGAACCAGCATTTCGTTGATGTCGCTTTGCGAGGGGGACGACCTGCCGGGAGCCTTGCCCACATCGATGCACTCGATGGAAGGTGGCAGTTCGGCAATCAGGGTATCGGACACAAGCCGATCGTGAACCACCACATCGGCGGCATGCAGCAGTCGATGACCTTTTCGGGTGATGAGTTCCGGGTCGCCGGGACCCGCGCCCACCAGCCAGACCTTGCCCTGCCCCGTCATGGCGGCATGCCTGTAGCCTCTACAGCAACCGAATCGAGGCCGATAGCCTCCACCATACCTGTAACCAGGTCGTGCAGAATCGGGGTCAGGAAAGTGGTTTCGCCCAGATGATCCGTCAGGACCACTGTGCAGTCCGGATGCCTGCTCTGGAACAATCCGATGGCCCTGGGCACGTCCTCCCGGGTGTGGCGGCCCGCGCTGAGCAGGACCGGCACCAAGCACAATCGCCTGATTCCCTCGTTGTACAGGTTGCAGGCTGCGGTTAGAACATCCGGTTGCTCGACATCCAAATACCCGGTTGCAACCGGAACCGGCGACAGGACCTCCCTCAGCCGGCCGGTCATCCTGCGAACCTGCTCCACTGCCGGCTCGTACCGGGAACCGTGCACGACGAACAGGCAACCCTGTTCGGGATCCGAAGGGTCGATGGCAGGCATCGCAAGTTCCATCACCGCTCGCGTCCAGGCGGGGTGCTCTGCAATCTCCGGCCCCAAGACGCTGCCAACCACCGGCCAGCGGCGGTCCAGATCGCGGAGCCGTTGCGGCAGATCCCGCCTGGTGTATTGGCCACCGAACAGGAAATAGGGTTGGACCCGTATGGTGGTCGCGCCCATGGCGGCCAGCTTGGCAAAGCCAGCCTCAAGCAGCGGTTCGCCGTAATTCAGGAAACATCCCAGAACCTTCGGGGATTCGGTTCGATCGCCTTTCCACCCCGCGTTCAGTTCGGCAACCACGGCACGCAGAGGCGTGTCGCTTCCGGCACGCAAGCTGCCGTGAGCGACCAACAGCACTCCATCCATGGCGGCAGATCGTTGCCCAGCTCGGGTACCGCAAGCTTCACCCCGGCGACCCCGGACGAGAAGACCGGAACGCGGAACCTGTTGCCCACCAACCTCCGGCATGGGAGCCAACAGCCGCGCATCCTGGCCGGTCAGCCGGGCTGACCGGCCAGAGCCAACTCTTCCGAGGAATCGTCGTCGGTCTGCAAACCGCACTCGGTCTTGTCCATGCCGCGCCACCGGCCGGCCCGTTCATCCTCGCCTTCCGAGACGGGCTGCGTGCAGGGCCAGCAACCGATCGACGGATAACCCTGGTCGTGCAGTTCGTTGTAGGGCAGATTGTGTTCCCGCACATAGTCCCAAACCTGGTCGCCGGTCACCTCTGCCATCGGAGTTAGCTTGAGGACGTTGAACTTGTCGTTCCAGGCAATGAACGGTGTGTCGGCACGGGTCGGAGACTGATCGCGTCGGATGGAGGTGATCCAAATCGAACTGTCCTTGAGGGCATGGATTTGGGTGTACACCTTTCTGATTTTGCAGCACTGGTTTGGATCCGTGCTGTACAGGGCCGGACCATACCGTTCGGCCTGTTCGGCGATCGTAAGGTGCGGCATGATGCTGCGGAAGCTGCGCCCAAAGTGTTCCTCGGCACGGGCAATCTGGTCCATGGTCTGGGGAAACAGATACTCGGTGTTGAGGTAGTAGATGTCGATGTGGGGATCGATCTTCAGGGCCATGTCCATCATCATCAAGCCGGACGGGCCAAACGATGTGCCTAGGGAAACTCCGGTCCGGAAGTTGGTCAGGCACCACTCCAGAATTTCCCGAGGCGTACACGACTCGAACTGCCGATTCATTTCTTCAAGGAATTCGGCCGTGACAAAAGCCGGGCGGCCGATGCTTGTTGCGAAGAAAGTCGGAGCGTGATGAGACATATGCCTCCAAGGTTGCACGTGGGAAACAATCAGTTCGCCATGGATTCAAGAAGGGCGGAGGCACGGCCGTTTGCCAGCGCGGACCGCGCCGCCGCAATGCCGGAAGGGATGTCCGGTGCGCGACCAAACAACGACAGGATTACACCCGTTGTCAAGGCCACCTGATCCCTGGCCGGAGAGTCCTCGTCGTTGACCGCCTGCTCGTTAAGGGCGGCATGCGCCGCAGGAGCCGGGTCCGGTTCCACTGCCACGCGCTCGGCGAATCCCAGAGTTGCCGGATCAAGAACCACGGATTCATCCGCAGACTGTCCGTAGATGCGGGTCTTGCGGCCCGAACGCATCTCGACCGAGCCTTCCTCGCCCTGGACAATCCAACTGGCTTGCCCACCAGTCTGGGCGGCCCGGACATGGTCGATGTATTTGGTGTGGTAGAAGCCCGTCACCTGCCAGTCGGCGTTGGCCGGGTTCACGAGTTTCTCGACCGTATTCAGCACGGTCCGCAACCCGAATTCCCACCGCGTCGGCAACAGGTCGTGCCAGGCGGGCATGAATCGAGCGGCACTGCAGTAGGCCACGCCGTCCGCCTCCAGCCTAAATCCGGCCTCGGCGGGGGATAGGTCGGTGGCGACACCCAACTGGCCCAACACGGCACCGATCGTCACCCCAGCCTTGGTCGGAACGTGCTCGTCACCGTGCAGCATCACCGGCAGGCCGCAGGCGGCCAGGGTCAACGCCACGGCCGGGACCAACTGCGCCGTCCGTTCCTTGCCGTCGTAGGGGACCGCCAGATCGAGCAGGGGTGAAACCGAGTGCGGAACGGGCTCCATCCACCGTTGGCGCACCGCGTCCGCAAATCCGGAAATCTCGGCGGCGCACTCGCCCTTGACCCGCTGGGCAATCAGGAAAGCGCCGGTTTGTGCTTCGGTGGCCGAGCCGCCGAGAATGCGATCCAGGGCATCACAGGCTTCCGCCCGGGTGAGATCCCTGCGCAGGGTGGCACCACGTCCAAGGGCCTGCACATGCGGAATGAATCCGGCCGCATCGCGCGCGGGGACGACTGCATCCGCAGTTGGCGGTGGATGCAGCAAGGTGGCGGCCGACATGTTCAGGAGCCTTGCGCTTCGGATTCAGTTGCCCGACGCCTGCACGGAAGCCACCGAGTGCTCACCGGCTACTGCCACCGTCAAGGTCAAGGGCAGCCGTTCGTCAATCCCGGGATGGGACACCGTAACGGCCGCGGAGCCGAACACCTCAGCCAACCATTCCCGCACCAAGGCTGCGACCGCCTGCACGTTGGCCTCCGTGAAGGCATAGCGCAACCGGTCCGGAACCATCAATTGCAGGCGGCCCGGGTTAATCGACACCCCCAAGCCGGATTCCTGTTCGAGGGCCTCGGCCGCTTCCAGGGCGTTGGTCCACAACTGGCGCAGCCGTTCCAGGAAGGATGCCTCGTCCGACAGGCGGGCGTGCTTGCGGGTGTAGTGGAAACCCTGACCCGACTCGGTCCGCGGCAGGCCGTTATCGATGCCGCAGTCGTCCGTGTGCCCAATCAGGACCACACCGGGACTGGCCTCGACATGCTTGTAGTCGGCCACGTCGATCAGCATGGTCGACAGCCGGCCGTTCTGAATCCAACCGTGGAAGACCGGGATGACATCGTCCAGATTCACTGGTGCGTCACCATGCAGTTCAAAGCGCAGAATGAGCCGTTGGGGCTGTTCCATGACCAATGCCCTCCCCTACAGCTGAATACCGCCGGTGGTCGGCGTTGCGGCCGCGGCAATGCGGCCGTCGCAGGCATGGGCAGCCTCGATGAACAGATAGGCCTCTTCGATCGTCTCGTGGGCCGCCACCGCGTCCGGATCTTCGACGCGGTGGCGGTGGTGCTTAAACAGGTATTGACCGAACTTGCCCTTGGCAAAACGATCAAAGAACAGTTCGGTGTCGTAGAAGCGGCTCTTGAACTCCGCCACAATCTCGGCTTCGTCGTTGGTAATGTCCACCGTCTGGCCGCGCAGCAAGGCCCTAGCCGCCAGCACCATCGACTGCACCGCCCCGGCGTAGGCCTCGCCATGCCGCCCGTCGTCCATGGCAATTTGGGCATCGAACACCTCGGCCTCCGCCCGCGCAATCTCCAGGATGAACAGCGACACAACCTCGCCTGCACATTCGCCCACTCCGATGTCGCCAGTGGTGAACTCCCGGGGATCGCCCCAGTCGCTGTAGAACTGGGGACTGTCCTCGTATAGGGGGATCTGGGTGAAGGGCTTGAGAAGTTCGCGAATGTTCTTCTTGCCGAAGCGGTTGACCCAGGACTGGAACGATTCGCCGGCCTCGCGGTCGGTGTGGAACCGGTTGGTCAATTCGGTCAGGACTTCGGGCACGGAGCGCGACGGGACAGCCCCCACGGCCAAGCCGTAGCTGCCGGCGTTCTCCTGCCACTGGCCGCCCAACACCACTTGGAAGTGGGGCACGGTCCGCTTGTTGCGGTGGCGGCTGTTGCCGAAGAAGCCGATGTCCGCCACGTGGTGTTGGCCGCAGGAGTTGAAGCAGCCACTGATCTTGATCTTCAGCTCCTGCACCTCAGGAGGCAGTTCCTCCACCTGTTGGGCCAATCGCGCTCCCAGTTCCCCGGCCAAACCGCGGGAAGAGGCAATGCCGAGCTTGCAGGTGTCCGTGCCGGGACAGGCAGTGATATCCGCGATGCTGCCGGCCCAGGGCGTGGCCAAGTCGGCCGCCTTCAGGTCCGCGTAGAGGTCGCGCAGATCCTGGTCGGCAACCCACCGCAGGACGAAGTTCTGTTCCACGGTGGTGCGAATGTGGTCACCCACGTACTTGCGGGCGATGTCCGCCAGATCCAGAGACTGCTGCACAGTCAAATCGCCAAGCGGCAGGGCGACGTGCACGACGGAGAAACCTCCCTGACGCTGCCGATAGACGTTGGTGGCGAACCAGCGTTCGTATTCGGGATCGGAATCCCCATACTCGATGGCAATCGGCTGGCGCACCGGCTGCTCGGTAAAACCTTCGAGGCCGTCCAGATAGCTGGTCCAGCGATCATCGTGGGGCAGGATCTCCCGCTCCTCGAAGACTAGCCGACTGAACTCCTCCATGCCCAGCTTGGCCACGAGGAACTTGATGCGGGCCCGATTCCGGTTGCGCTTTTCGCCCAGCCGGGCAAAAACGCGGCAGACCGCTTGGGAGAGAGGCAAAATTTCCTCTTCGGACACGAATGCCTGCAAGAGGCGGGCCTGATGGGGTACGGCCCCCAGACCGCCGCCCACGTACATGTCGAACCCCCGAACCGTGCGGCCGTCGCGCACCTCGGTGCGGGCAATGAAACCCAGATCGTGCATCGACACCAAGCCGCAAGCCTCGTGTTCGCAGCCGGAGAAGGCAATCTTGAACTTGCGGCCGAAGTCCTGCACGTCGTCGTGACCCAGCAGGAAGAAGGTCAGCGCGTCGGCATAGGGCGTGACGTCGAATTCCTCGGTGCGGCACACCCCGGCCAAGGGACACGCCGTGACGTTGCGCACCGAGTTGCCGCAGGCTTCACGGGTGGTGATGCCAACCGCGGCCAGGCGGCGCATCAAGTCGGGGGTGTCCTCCACATGGACGAAGTGAAGCTGGAAATCCTGCCGCGTGGTGATGTGCAGGATCCCGTCGGAGTATTCGTCCGCCAGCGCGGCCAAGACTTCCAGCTGGTCCGGCTTCAGGCCGCCCCAGGGAATCTTGATCCTTTGCATGCCGGGCGCGTCCCAGAAGGTGTCGGGACCCTTGACGGCCTCGCCCGACGGAAATGTGAGTTCCTGTTCCCGAATGCCGTCGTGCCGTTTGCCGTTATCGTACCGCTGCCCGTAGACCCCTCGCCGCAGCCGGGTCTCGGCGAATACCTTGTCCTCCAGGGTGCCATTGAACACCAGGCCCATCTGGCCTTCGAAGGTGTCTACCTCCTGTGCCCAGGATGCGGGAATCTGATCCCGGAGGGCGGACTTCCAACTGTTGGCCATGGGATGTCTCTCAACTGAAATGGGCGAAGGTACGGATCGAGCCTTCTCTGGGCACATGCCTGGACCGGCCGGAACAAACCATGACGAGGGCAGCGCGGACCGCCTCCGGCCGCGTCGGACAGGCAAAAAAACAGGCCCGTCCAACGACGAGCCTGCGGTCTTGCGATGCTCGCTCCTGTCGGAGCACCGCGCCAAACGGAGTTCGCCGTCTACCCGGAAGGACAGCAACTACACGAGCAACTGCAACTACACGAGCAGCTGCAACCGGCACGGCAACAGCAGCAGCCGCAGTTGCAAGTTGAGCAGGCCGGGCACGAGCAACAACTCGAACTCTTGGCAGTACCAAGCTGGTGCTGCATCCCGGAATCAATTCTCTCCATGATTGGATCTCCTTCTTCGAGTCGAAGAGTAACGGTCATCCAACAACATCGATTCTAACACAGGGCCACAGCGGCTTGCACCGCATGTGATGGCGGCACCCGGCGTCAGTTTCGCTGGGGGCGGACCGAGCCAAGCGCGCGAGCCACTGTCCGTCCGGATGCAACTTAATGACAACCGACAAAGGGGCTTCGATTGATGGCGGGTTCCGTGGCCGCGACCCTACCGATGTCGGTCGTGTTCCTACAGCGGTATTCCGTGCGGAGTATTGCATTGACCCGGATCAAGGGGTAAAGAACCTGCTTGGCTCACCAGGTTCCCGGTTGCTTGTTCGTTTGGATGTCGACTCGTTTGGCAAGGGTTCAAGGCCACGGTGGCCAGAAGTTGGGCCTTTGGGCCAAGACCCCGATTGGAATGGCGACAACATCGGAAGCAGCCAACCTGCAACCACACGGGCCTTCAATCCCGCTTCCCGGCCCGAATTCAGTGTCCACTGAATGGCCGCCGGACAGGGTGGCAGTGGCCTCAGTCCCCAAACGGGACCGCGAACTTCATAATTTATGTTTTCTTGATTCGCTCCTGTAGGCGAGCAACGATCCCTGCGCCGTGTGCCGCTTACGCTGTATCCGGTCGGCTGGCAAGGTGAATCCCGTCATTCGGGCAACCGTGTCCAACCGACTCCCGCATTCATCCCATCAACCATAGGACACAGACCATGGTGCAATTTGAGTCGTTGCGACGTCCTGCCAGGCTTGTCAGCCTCAGCCTTCTTCTGGCCTTGCTGACTACGGCCGCAGTGCTGATGGCTGCCGTCCGGCAACCAGTCTTCGGACAGTCCGCACCGCCTGCCAGCCCGATGCTCGATGCCGGCACGATCTATGACCGAATGACCGACAGCGTGGTTCGCATAGAGGCCACCGGATTTGACGGAACCGCGTTTCGCGGTGATATGGACCTGAGCGCACTGCAGGACCGCCTGCCCCGCGCCATCAGGAACCAGATGCAGGAGGGATTTGCCGACGGGCGCCGGGGTTCCGGTTTCTTCTTCGACAACATTGGCCATATTGCCACCAGCAACCATGTGGTTGACGGTGCCGAGGCTATTCACGTTGTTTTCGCCGACGGAACCTTCGCGGCGGCCGAGGTTGTAGGCCAGGATCCACACTCGAATCTGGCAATCCTCTCCGTGCCCGACCTTGACCGAGCAATCGCCCCGCTGCCGGTGGCGGACAGCACCGCGCTGGAAATCGGTGACTCCATCTATGCCTTCGGCTACCCGGGCAATTTGTACGGTACGCTCACCCAGGGCATTGTCAGCGGATTTGAGACTGGGCCGGCCAGCGAGACGGGATACTCGGTACCCAACATGATCCTGAGCAACCTCAACCTCTTGCCCGGGCACTCCGGTGGACCGTTGGTCAATGCCTCGGGCGAGGTGATTGGCATCGCCAACGGCAGGCTCCAGGGCTTCATGGGCGAAGGCTCCCTCAGCCGCAATGTTCCGGCGAGCATGCTGACCCGCGTCGCGCCGGATCTGATTGCAAACGGCAGCGTCACCTACCCGCAGCTGGGACTGTCCGGCGGCAACCTGTCCGTTGGACAAGCGGCCGAAATCGGCTTGGACACCATCCACGCGGGGGCATTTGTCAACCGTCTGCAACCGGACGGCCCGGCAGCCAGCGGAGGCATTGAGGAGGGCGACATCGTGATTTCGCTCGGCGGCAACCAGATACGCACCTTCAGCGAAATGGTCGGCATGTTGACCCTGGACTACAACGCAGGCGAAGAGGTATCAGTCGAAGTCCTGCGCGACGGCAAGACGGTCGATCTCACTGTGACCCTCGGCGAACGAAGCTAGAACGCGCGGGTCTGCCAAGACCCGAAGCCGGCTTTCGGCCGGTGCAATTCGCGCCAAGGACCGGGTTCAGGCCCGGTCCTTGGTTTTTTGGCATTGCGCCCGCCAGCCAGAAGCGGTACGACCCGTGCCCCGAACAAGCTGGGTTGTTCTGGGCCTCGCGGATCCCAGGTGCTAGAATCCGACGCTCGGAGCACCCTCCACCCCTGCACATCCCCAACAGGCACACTACATGAGCCAGATCGTCAACCGCGAGGTAGTTCTGGCGTCCCGTCCGGACGGCATGCCAACTCCCGAGAACTTCAAAATCCGGGAATCGGTTGTGCCGGACCTTGGCTCGAACGAGCTGCTGATTCGGAACAAGTTCATGTCCGTGGATCCCTATATGCGGGGACGCATGCGCGCGGGCAGGTCCTACGCAGCCCCCTTCCAGGAGGGCGAGACCATGTACGGCGGCGCCGTTGGCACAGTGGTGGCATCCAACAATGCCAACTGGAAGGAAGGCGACGAAGTCGTCAACTCCTCGGGTTGGCGGGAATACACGGTGTCCACCGGCATGGGCCTGAACCGTGTCGACACCTCCATTGCCCCCATGCAGAGCTTCCTGGGCATTGCCGGCATGCCCGGCCAGACCGCCTATTTCGGACTGCTGCGCGTTGGGGAGCCCAAGCCTGGCGAAACCGTCTTTGTATCCGCGGCGTCCGGCGCGGTGGGCGGACTGGTATGCCAGATCGCCAAGCTCCATGGCTGCCGCGTGGTCGGCAGCGTCGGATCGGCGGCCAAGGCCCAGTGGCTCCGGGACGAGGCCGGAGTTGACGAAACCATCGTCTGGCGGGATACCAACGACCTGAACGCCGAACTCGGTCGTGCCTGTCCCGACGGCATCGACGTCTACTTCGAAAATGTGGGTGGTGAGCACCTGCAGGCAGCTCTGGCCAACATGAACATGTACGGACGCGTTGCGGCCTGCGGCATGATTTCCACCTACAACGCGCGCACGCCCCAGCCGGGACCGAACAACCTGATGCTGATCGTCGGCAACCGCATTCGCATTCAGGGGTTCATCGTGTCGGACTTCGCAGAGGACACGGACCAGTTCTACGCGGACCTCAAGAAGTGGATTGACGCCAGCCAAGTCAAGTGGCAGGAAACCATCGTGCACGGGATCGAACAGGCGCCGCAGGCCTTCATCAACCTGTTCACCGGAGCCAACAACGGCAAGATGCTGGTCCAACTGCACGACTGACGGACCTTCCGCCTGCCGGCGAGGACCATGTCCATGGCATCACTCCCGTTTTCCTCGGTGGCCCGCCTGCCGTTGCCCGGCGACAACGTTGCCATTGCCACGCGCCGGTTGGAAAGAGGCACCGAGATCGCGACGGAACAGGGCACGTTCGCCTTGGATGCGACGGTCCTGGAGGGACACCGCTTCGCCATCGAGCCGATCGCAGCCGGCAAACAGCTGCTGTCCTGGCAGATGCCGTTCGGCACGGCCGCAGTCGCGATCGAACCGGGCCAGTACGTGTGCAACGACGGCATGTTGGAAGCGTTGGCAGGCCGTGCGGTGCAAATGGACCTGCCCGCAACCCCGAACTTCGAAAGCGAAATCCCGTCGTTTGTTCTGGATGCCGAATCGTTCCAGCCCGGCGAACCGGTGCCGGTCAAGCCCGTTCCGGACACGTTCATGGGCTATCCCCGGACCGGAGGACGCGGCAGCGGCACGCGCAACGTGATCCTGCTGCTGGGCACATCGTCTCTGACCGGTGGCTTTGTCCGGGCCCTGGAAGCCAAGCTCCAGGCCGATGCCAACGCCCTTGCCAACGTGGACGCAATCGTGGCCGTGGCCCACACCGAAGGTGCGGTTCCGGACCCGAACAACCTGGAGTTGGTCCTGCGGACCCTGGCCGGGTTCGTAATCCATCCCAACGCCGCGGCGGTGTTGGCGGTGGACCACGGGACCGAACCCGTCAACAATCGGGCGCTCGCGGCCTGGATGGCCGACAAGGGCTACCCTGTCGGCCATGTGAAGCACGAGTTCCTGTCCCTCTCCGGAATCTTTGAAGAGGACCTTGATCGCGCCGCCGACACGGTTCGCAACTGGTATCCGGAATTGGCCCAAACACAACGGGTCGCCCAGCCCGTATCGGAACTCAAGCTTGCGCTTCAGTGCGGCGGTTCCGACTCGTTTTCGGGAATCTCGGGCAATCCGCTGGCCGCCTGGGTGGCGCGCGAAATCATCCGCAACGGCGGGGGAGCCAATCTTGCCGAAACCGACGAGCTGATCGGTGCGGAACCCTACATCTGCAACAACGTCAGGGATCTGGCCACGGCCCGCGAGTTCCTGGACACCGTTGAGGCCTTCAAGGCGCGGGCAGCCCGCCACGGCCATTCGGCGGAGGGGAACCCGTCCGGCGGCAACAAGTTCCGCGGCCTCTACAACATCTTCCTCAAGTCCATCGGAGCCGCCATGAAGCGGAATCCGAACGTCCGGCTGGAGTACGTTCTGGCCTACGGGCAACTGATGGAGGAACCGGGATTCTGTTTCATGGACAGTCCCGGAAACGACTTGGAGAGTATCGCCGGCCAAGTGGCCTCGGGTTGCAACATCATCTTTTTCGTAACCGGTAACGGCTCGATTACAAACTTTCCCTTCGTGCCCACGGTCAAAATCGTTACGACCACTGAGAGATTCGACTTGCTCCAGGGCGACATGGACATCAATGCGGGCCGCTACTTGGACGGCACGCCGATGGACGACCTGGGCCGGGATCTTTACGCACGAACCTTGGCCGTGGCCGGTGGCGAACGCACGGTGGGAGAGAAGGCTGGGCACTCCCAAGTACAACTGTGGCGCAACTGGGCTCTGGACTCCGACGACCAGGCGATGGTCCCGCCGGCACCGATACAGGCAGGCAAGGCCATTCAGGTGGTCAATGGTCGCGGCGATCTCGACTTCGCGTTTCCGGGGATTCGCCGCGGAGACCGGGTACTCCCTAGGGACATGAACCTGATCGTGCCGACGAGCCTCTGTTCCGGCCAGATTGCCGCCCTGGCAGTGCGGCGACTGTCCAATGCACTGGGTGCGGCCGGCAACTTTGCCACCGTGGTTCACCACGAGGGTTGCGGAGCCTCAAGCGGCTCCTCCGAGGAACTATATGCCCGAACCCTGGCCGGCTACGTCCGCCATCCCCAGGTTCGCCACTGCCTGCTCATGGAACACGGCTGCGAAAAGACCCACAACGATTTCATGCGGCATGTTCTGGAAGACAGCGGAGTGGAAACGAACAACCTCGGTTGGGCCAGCGTGCAGTTGGACGGCGGCATCGCACCGGTACTGTCCAAGGTCGAGGATTGGTTCCGGAGCAGGTTGGAAAGCGAACCCTCCTTTGTCCCGGAGACCGGATCCCTGGATCAGTTGCGGATTGCCCTGGGCCATGTTGGCAACCCTGGTGCTTCCGACCAAAGAGTGTTGGCAAGTTTGGCCACCACCATCGCCGCGCACGGGGGACTGGTGGTAGTGCCGGCCAACGCCGACTGGCTGTCGCTGATTCCCGAAGCCGCCGATGCCGGTCCCACGCTGGCCTATGCCCAACAGGCCGCGGAACACGGCCTGCACCTAATGGATTGTCCGACGGTGCACTGGGTGGAAACCCTGTCCGGCCTGGGGGCCACCGGCCCGGATCTGATTCTGGTCCTCGTCACCGGACATCCGGTGCAGGGTCATCCCTTCATTCCAACCGTGGAATTTGGCTTGGGCCCGAATGCGAGCCCTGATCTTGACTTTTCCCTAGACCCCAACCTGCCCATCTCCGAGCAAGTCGCCCGGATACTCTCCGTAGCCGAGGAAGTGCTGTCCGGGAGCCGAAAGGTCCGGGTGTTGCAAACGGGCAACATCGATTTCCAGATCACACGCGGCCCAACCGGCATCTCGCTGTAGGCGCGGCCCCTGCATCGCGGGCACATCTGGTTGGCTGTACACAAGCTACGTCTACCAACGCGGTCCCACGCGGGACAGGCAGATCTCCACCCGCTTGTCCAAAGTCTCAGACGGCTTCCACCTATCAATAGGCTTGTTCATGGGTTCCTGCAGGACTCCTGGGAAAGTTTCAGACCATCATCAACAGAAGAACCAAATGGACACAACAGGTGAGATACATCTCATAGCAGATGAGTTGCACAGCATCGCAGATCTGGGATTGCACTTCGCCCCAACCGAATACGACAAGGCCAGGTACGGCAGGGTTCGGTCGTTGAGCGCCCAGTTGGTTGCCGCGATCGAAGGCAGTACAGCCGATGCAGTACTGGAGAGCTGGGAAACGGTGATTCGCGCCACTCCCTTTGTCTCTGCCGACGCGGCCGTGTTTCGGGAAGGACATATCCTCCTAATCAAACGTGAAGACAACGGCCTTTGGGCATTGCCGGGTGGAGCGACAGAGGTTGGTGAGACATGGGCGGAATCTGTGGAGCGAGAACTTCGCGAAGAGACCGGGGTGCAGGGATTCGCTACGGAATTGCTCGGAGTGTTTGATGCCCGTCTATGGGGGAGTCGTGCCAAGCAACACGTCTATGCCAGCATTTGGTTGGTTGAAATCAACGAACACCAAATCCCCATTGCAGGTCCGGAAACGACGGAAGTAGGGTTTTTTGCCGAGGACGCCCTGCCCGATCTGTCACCAGGCCACAAGGAGCGTGTGCCGGCAGTGTTCCAACTTGTGCGGGGGGATCTTTCCATCCCCTACTTCGACCCAACCAATCGCTCGAGTCGTGCCGCGACAAGTCGGTAGGGGCTGACATTGGAAGGTGATCCAGCCAAAATAGTTTGGAAATAGTTTCCAGGTTCACTGGAGGAGGGTTTCGCACCTATGAATTCGGATTTCAACGGCCTCAACATGGGGTTGGGCACAATCGCCCGCCTCTCTCCCGCCAAGTCGCGGTCCATCTCGGCCGAGAACATGGACGGTATCCCCGGACAGGGAGGGCGCGCCACCGAAGGAACCGGCGCGGACGCCGCCCGGGAACTTGGCCATGGCTGGAAGGTTTCTCCCAGCATTCATGTTCCCCCCGAGTCCGTGACCCCGATTGCGGACATCGAAGGTCCGGGGCAGATTCAGCACATCTGGTTCGCCTGCCGCCCCGAATACTTCCGGTCTCTGGTGTTCCGCGCTTATTGGGACAACGAGGACAACCCGTCCGTCGAAGCCCCCTTGGGCGACCTCTTCTGCAACGGCTGGACCGAACCGGTCATGGTGAACTCGTTGCCCGTCTCGGTCAACGCCGTCGGCGCGCTGAACAGCTACTGGCCCATGCCCTTTCGCAACCACGCCCGCATTGAAATCGTGAATCTAAGTCCGGAACCGGCCAACGGGTTCTATTACCAGGTCGACTACACCTTGACGGAAGTACCGGAGGACGTGGCCTACTTCCACGCCCAGTGGCGTCGGGTCAATCCCCTGCCCTACAAGGATGTCTACACCGTGCTGGACGGCGTTCAGGGCCGCGGCCACTACGCGGGCGTATACGTCGCGTGGGGGTCCAACAACGACGGCTGGTGGGGCGAAGGCGAGATGAAGTTCTACCTTGACGGCGACGAGTGGCCTACCATCTGCGGTACCGGAACCGAGGACTACTTCGGCGGTGCCTGGGGGTTCCACGGCGTCGGCCGCGAGGGCTATCAAACGTACTCAACCCCATATCTGGGATTTCATCAAGTCATTGAGTCGGACGGATTTCAGCGCAGCCAAACCCGCTTCGGCATGTACCGCTGGCACATCATGGATCCCATCCGGTTTGAACAGGACCTGCAGGTGACTCTCCAGGCCTTGGGCTGGCGCAAACCCAAGGAGGGCAAGCGCAGGTATCTGGCCCTGCAGGACGACATTGCCTCAACTGCCGTGTGGTACCAGACCGAACCTCACAACCCGTTTCCCCATCTCACGGATTTGGATCACCTGGAAGTCATCTGAGCGCCGGCAGCCACCACCGGTCGTCCGGCCCTGCAGGGCAAGGCCCTCTGCACTGTGCGCCGGCACGGGCCATACCGCAAGCCAGGGCGGAGCCCGGACCATACCGGAGGATTCAACCGGCTGGCAAGCTTGGTTGCACCTGTTCGGCAACATGCGTGTTGATGGCAGACAGGAACACTTCACCGAACCTCGCGAGTTTGGCATCACCCACGCCATGGACCAATTTGAGTTCGGCAGACGTTTGGGGCCTGCGGGCGGCCATCTCAATCAAAGTCCGGTCGGAGAAGATCCTGAAGGCCGGCATGTTGTGGACACGGGCAAGTTCCAGCCGCGTTGTTCGCAGATGCTCGAATAGCTCCCGATCACTCGGATCCGCCAAGGCATTGAGCTGCCCTTCGTTGCCGGCTCCGGGACGACTTCGATCCGCCGCAACCTGTGGGTCAATGCGGATCCCCTCCTGCGACATGCCGGGGATTTCTGCTTCGACTGTTACTCCTGGCTGCTGCCCCTGACCGGACCCAAACGCGTCGATGGCGGACAGGAACACCTCGCCGAACCTCGCGAGCTTGGCATCGCCCACGCCATGAACCAACTTGAGTTCCGGCGGTGTCCGGGGCCTGCGGACGGCCATATCAATCAAGGTTCGGTCGGAGAAAATCATGAAGGCTGGCACGCTGTGGACGCGGGCGAGTTCCAACCGTGTCGTTCGCAGATACTCGAATAGTTCCCGATGTTCCCGGTCCACCAATGCATCGTACTTCCCTTCCTTGCCGGTTTCCGGCCGGCTTTGGCCCGTCGCAACCGGCAGGTCAATGCGGAAGCTGAAGTTCGCTTCTCCGGCCAGTAGCCGCCGACCTTTGGGCGTGATGGACAACCCACCCTTGCCACCAATGTCGGTTGCCAGAAAACCCCCTGCCACCAACTGGCGCACGATCGACCGCCATTCATCCTTGTGATGTTCGCGGCCCACACCGAACGTGGGCAGGGAATCGTGACCCCATTCTTGGATCCTGGTCGTCGCGTTGCCTAGCAGAATGTCAATCAGATAGACCGCCCCAAAACGCTGGCCCGTGCGGTGGGCCGCAGACAGTACCTTTTGTCCCTCAATCCTCCCTTCCCTCACTTCGGGAGGATTCTGGCAGTTGTCACAGTTGCCGCAGGGTTCCTCCAACCGTTCGTCGAAGGCGCCCAGAAGTGCCTGCCTGCGGCATCCCGTGCCTTCGCAGTAGCCGAGCAGCAAGTCCAAGCGCTGATGCTCATGGCGGCGGAATTCGGGATCGGCATCCGCATCTTCAATAAAACGGCGCCTTTGCATGATGTCGGTCAAGCCATAGAGCATCATGGTGTCGGCGGGAAGCCCATCCCTTCCCGCTCTTCCAACCTCCTGGTAGTACGCTTCCACGCTGGCCGGCAGGTCGGTGTGGAAGACAAAGCGGATATCCGCCTTGTCGATCCCCATGCCAAAGGCGATCGTTGCAACCATGACCATGCCGTTCCGAGACATGAACATCTGCTGGTGCTCAAGGCGTTCGGATGCTTCCAGCCCGGCATGATAGGGCAAGGCATCGACACCCTGGGCACGCAGCAGGGCAGCCGTCTTCTCCGTTGACTTCCGGGACAGGCAGTAGACGATGCCGCTCTGTCCCGGACGGGCGTTCACGAAATCCAGCAACGCCCGTTGAAGATTCCGCCGAGGCTGGACCGCAAGATGAATGTTGGGGCGATCGAAACCTTGGCTGAACACCCGGGCAGGACGATTGAACAGCTTCTCGCAGATGTCCTCTCGGGTTGCACGGTCTGCGGTGGCAGTAAATGCCGCAATCGGAACCTCGGGAAACAGATCGCCCAACTGGGACAGGCCTACGTAATCCGGCCTGAAAGCCGGCCCCCACTTCGAGATGCAGTGTGCCTCGTCCACTGCGATCAGGCTGATGGGCAGGCGCTGCAGCGATTCGATCATGCGCGGCTGCATCATCCGCTCGGGTGCCAAGTACAGCAGCTTTGCATGTCCGGAGGACACCCGTTGCCAGGCAGCGAGATTGTCGGAACGGCTCCGGTTTCCGTTGATCGTCTCCGCAGCTACTCCGGAGAGCCTCAGTGCTGCGACCTGATCATCCATCAGGGCAACCAGCGGCGAAACCACCAAAGTAAGTCCGTCCAGGACGAGCGCGGGCAACTGATAACAGAGAGACTTGCCGGCACCGGTAGGCATCACCCCCAGCACGTGGTGGCGCTGGAGAATGGCCTCAATGACGTCTGCTTGACCCGGACGCAAACTCTGGAAGCCGAAGACCTGTTCCAGGATGGGTTGATAGGCGGCCGACAGCATTGAATGCACTTGGTATCGCGTTTCTGAATCCCCAATTTGACCGATCGCCCAAGGCGGACCTTGGCTCAATCGTCACCGGACTAATCTCCAACTGCACCGCGGACGAACACCGGCCTCAAAGCTGTCCCAGGGTGTGGACCGGTGCAATCCTGTGGTACCTGACGACATCCGTCATGACTGTTGCGGCGCATGGCTCCACTGGATCCGAGCGTCACCCCTACCAATTGGTAAACGAACCATCAAGGCGTCGTAGCTGAGGCATTTCCCGTTCCTGTGCTGGAGCACTGCGTGCCAGTTGCCGATCGAATTCGATACCCAGGCCCGGACCCTCCGGCGGCAACAGCGATCCGTCCTTCCATTCGGGTTGTCCCCGACAGACATCGGTCAGGAACGTTCCGGGTTTGGCCGGCTGTTCCTGGACCCCGAAGTTGCTGGTGGCCAGGTTCAGGTGCAGGCAGGCCATGGACGACACCGGGCCGAGCGGGTTGTGCAAGGCCAGTTTGATGTAGTGGGTCTCGCACCAACCGGCGATCTTGCGCGCCTCGCTCAAACCGCCCACGATGCACAGGTCGATCCGCGCGTAGTCAATCCACTCCTCTTCAATCATCTGCCGGAACTCCCACTTGGAAGAGAAGTGCTCTCCCGCCGCCAGTGGCACCGACGTGCGGGGCCGGAGTGTCTTGAAGGAGTCCTGGTTCTCGGCGCGCAGTGGATCCTCCACAAAGAACGGGTGCAGGGGTTCGAACTCCTTGCACAACCAAAGCGTGTCCGGCAGGTCCAAACGCGTGTGGACATCGAAACACATCTCGATGTCGTCGCCCACCGCTTCCCTGACCGCCTGAGCTTGGGCGATCGCTGCGAGGACCGACTGCCTTGGTTCCAGGATGCCACCATCCGACGGCAGGCCCCATCGAATGAACCTCCATCCCTCTTCCTTGGTCTCCAGGCACGACTCGACCAAGGGTTCAATGTCCATCGAGTGACCGGCATTGTGGGGATAGCAGACCACACTGTCCCTTACCCGGCCGCCGAGCAGGTCGTAGACCGGTACGCCAAGGGCCTTGCCCTTGATGTCCCAAAGCGCAATGTCAATCGCGGAAATCGCGGCCGACACGATGCGCTGTGCGGGGAAGAACCCGCCCCGAAACATCAACTGCCACAGGTGCTCGGTCCGCATCGGATCCTGTCCCTTCAGCACCTGGTCGAAGTGCCGAACGGCCCCTTCCACCGCCAGTTCGCGGCTGGTGATGCCGGCCTCGCCAACCCCCGAGATGCCCTCGTCCGTATCGACCACCACGAAAAGGAAGTTTCGGCTGCCGTTCCAAACGCGGAACGACTCGATGCCTGTGATCTTCATGCCAGTTCCAACTCCAGCTGGGGGTGTGCTACAGAAGTGCGGACAGGACCTTGATGGTCCCGTCAATGGTTTCCTCAACGTCCGTGTTGCCCATGGTGGGCATCACATGCAGTTGCACCGCACGCGACAACAAGTCCGTGCTGACCGGACACATGTCCGGCGAATACTCAATGTCGCGCCGAGCCCACGACCAGGGACCGCCGGCATCCGACCATTGCATTTTGTTGAGAACCGAGTGCCAAGAGGCGTATACGTGCTGGTCCACGCCCTCCGGATCGAACATGCGCCCGGCACTGATGTTCTCGGCGGCGAGAGCCGTTCCCACACGGCCGGCATCCTCCTGGGTGGGAAGGAACATGACCAGGGACACTGCCGTGTCGCCTTCCTCGTCATGGAGGCGTCGGAATCCGACTCCTTTCTCGGCGGCAACCTCGCCAATCCCGTTCTTGATGAGCCCCTTGCGTACCCTCATGGCATCCACGATTCGTTTGCGCTTGGCCAACTGCACCCGTCCCACCGCCGCGATCATTTCGTTCATGCGGAAGTTGAGGCCCCACATCAAACGGCTTTCGGGCACCTCAACGAGGCGCGACGCGAATGGGTCGTGGAACATGGTGGCACGCGTGTAGACCTCGTCGTCGTTGGTGATCACCATGCCACCCTCGCCGGTTGTGATGATCTTGCTGGCCTGAAGGCTGAAGGCGCCCACATCGCCAATCCCGCCCAGCGCCTTGCCGCCAAAGGAGCCACCGTTGGCCTGGGCCGTATCCTCCAACACCAGCAGGCCGTGTTCCTTGGCAATCTCCATGATGGCCGTCATGTTGGCGGGAACTCCCCGCATGTGCACCGGCATGATGGCTTTGGTGTAAGGGGAGATGTTGGCCCGCACCGCATCAGGGTCCAAGGTAAGCGAGTCGTCGACCTCGGTGATGATAGGCACGGCTCCGATAGCCAGAATGGCCGACACGGAGGCAATCCAGCAGAAGGCCGGCACAATCACCTCGTCCCCGGGTCCTACACCCAACCCCTGTAGTGAACAGAGCAAGGCCGCCGTACCCGATGTAACAGCCAGTGCATGCTTGGTTCCATTGGCCTCCGCCATCTCGAGTTCCAGTTGCCTGGCCGGTGAATCTCCCTCATCACCCATGAAGCGGTACAGGTTGCGGCCCCGGATAACCTCAACGACGGCCCTCTCCTCGTCTTCGGTATAGGCCAACAACCCCGGCAACGGAGCTTCTGGCGGTGTGGTGCGGGCTGGGGTGCCTTCGGCGATGGCCAGTGCATCTGTGTTCGTTGCGGTCATGGCGTTCCACCCAATTGGGGATGACAGTCGAATACCATTACATTACATCAGGCGCAAAAGGAAGAGACTGGTACCGGCTTGTCCGTACGAGCGTTCGTCCAAGCAACTTCCAGGACATTCCTGATGATCCGAAACACAGCCGTGTTCCCGGCCGGCGAAGGCGGGCAGGGGATGTGAGAATCGCTGTTTGGGCAGTTGGCAGCGATACCCTAGAGGTCAGGCGGAACAGAGCTCCACTGCCCCACAGCGATCGGCGACCTGAAACGGCGCACGGTAGGGCTGGGGGTACGACACAGGGTTGCGACATGAGAGAACGGGAGGAAGAAGTGACAGAAGGAAGTGGATGCGGGGCTTGCACTCAGTTTGAGGACCAGGATCGGGAGTTGAGCGCGCAGAACCGCACACGCTGGAATGCTCTCTCCAAAGCCGGGGTGCTCTATGCCAGGCCTTTCCTTAGCCTGAACCGCACAGAGGCATACCGCTTCCTGGACACCGAAGGGTTGATGGATCCTCCAGAAGGGAAACGGGTGCTGGTGTTGGCAGGGGGTGGAGGGCAGCAAGCCGCCTGCTTGGCCCTGCTTGGTTCACAGGTCACCGTTTTGGACCTGTCGGATGAGCAATTGGAACGTGATCGGGAAGCGGCCCGTGCGCTTGGACTTCAACTGGATTTGCACCAGGGCAACATGCGGGATCTGTCCAGGTTCGATGGAGATTCTTTCGATATGGTCTATCACCCACATTCCATCAACTTCGTCCCAAATGTCGATGAGGTGTTTGCGGAAGTGGCGCGGGTGTTGGCACCCGGAGGACAGTACCGCGTGGACTGGCACAACCCGTTTACCCAACTGGTCGATGACGAGAGTTACAGGGCCGGAGTGGGATATGGACTGCTCCATCCCTATCGGGACGGCGAAGTGGACTTGCAGGCGGTGTTCGGTTCCGACCAATGGCCTGTGGAACTGGCGGACGGTTCAATTGTGTCGATGGATCATCCGCGTAGCTGGGTGCATACCCTGGGAACCTTTGTGGGGGGACTGGCCCGCAATGGATTCGTGATTTTGGGCATTGGAGAGGAAACCTCGACCGATGACGATGCCGAGCCTGGCAGTTGGGAGCATTTCAAGCGAATCACGGTTCCCTACCTGCGGGTATGGACGCGCCTTGTTCCGGAGGCATTTGGTTCTACAAAACGATAACCGAAGGCCCCCTCTGGCAAGCAGCCGAAACTTTAGATCAACTTCCCAACCCTCGAAAATTCCCTTCGTGAAAATTAACCGAGTTAAGCTGCATCCGGTCGCCGTCAGGCGTCGCTCTGGCATTCGCAACCAGCATGTCATTGTCCGCATCGATACGGACAACGACTGGACCGGTTGGGGTGAGATGAGTGATCTCAGTCACCTGCCCGCCTGGTGCTTCCACACCGGAAGTTTGGAGCAAACCCTCACCGATGTGTTGGCCGGCCAGGATCCCCGCAATCTGGCCCGGGTGGAAGGCTTGCTGCTGGATCTGTTCCCGGTGGAAACATATCTCTACAGCAGGTCGGCATCGATACGCCAAGGGGTGGACATCGCCCTCCACGACCTGGTTGCCAAAACCGGTAGCCAACCGGTCCACAACCTGCTGGGTGGTCGGGTGCGGGATGCGATGGACGTGTGCCTGCCCATCTTTCGAATGCAGACCACGGAACAGGTGCAGAATCGACTCAAGGACTTGGCTTGGGCTTACGATCTGGGATTCAGGCTCGTGCGGATTTACGTGGGAGCCTGCCCGGAAGCCGACCATATGCTGCTGAAGGCCATGGCCGAGATCTACGGGAGCGCAATACAGGTCAAGTCCTGGGACTTCTCGGGAGGTCTCCATTGGAAAGCCGCCTTGGCTGCGTCCGAGGCACTCAGCGAATACGGAACCTGCCAACTAATCGAAAGCCCCGCCCCCGCACTGGACCTGGACGGACTGCGAGAGTTCAGAAACCGTTCCCGGCTGCCCGTATCGGAGCACGTTCTGTCGCAGCCCCACGCGTGGCAACTGCTCCACGGTGGCTGCGTGGATATTCTGAACATATCTCCCTTTGTCCTCGGTGGCCTGCGGCCCTGCCAACGAGTTATGGCACTGGCGGAGAGTGCCCACACCGGCGTTCTGATGGGCACCACCCAGGAACTGGCCATCGGCACCGCAGCGATTGCCCATCTCGCCGCGTCAGCACAGGCAGTCGACTGGCCAGGAGACAGCACCGGCCCGTTGTTGTACGAGGATGACGTCGTGGAGGACGGGGTGACCTACCAAACCGGAGCTCTCACTGTCCCCAACGGTCCGGGACTCGGTGTCACCGTCTCGGAATCCCGATTGGAGACGCTTGCTACACCACTCGAACAGGACTCCGCATCGAACCTGATCGCGTTGCGGGACAGGACCGCGGCCTAATTCCGTTTCTTGCATCCAGGCCTACTGGTACGCCAGGGACCCGTCCGGTTTCCACAACTGACTGCGCCGCCAGGACACTAAAGGAGCTTCCTCCAGCACCGCCGGATTGAGCGAAACACCCAGCCCCGGTTTCTCGGGCACAGTCAGATAGCCATCCTGGAGCGGTATCGGCTCTTCCAGGATCGTCCTACGAATACCCTCATCATCCGGGTGGTATTCCAACACCTCGAAGTTCTGAGTACTCAGCGCAAAGTGGGCGTTGACCGCGTTGGCCACTGGTCCGCAAGGATTATGGGGAAGGACCGACACGTAGTGGGCCTCGGCCATCGCGGCGATCTTCTTCATTTCCCAAAGGCCTCCCGTCACGCAGATGTCGGGTTGGATGAAGTCCACGGCGTTTTGATTCAACAAGGGACGAAACTGGTGGCGGGTATAGAGCATCTCCCCGGTCGCCAACGGGACCCGCACTTGTTGCCTAAGCACTCCCAGTGCCTCAACGTTCTCCGGTCTGAGTGGTTCTTCCACAAACATCGGGTTCATTGGAGCCACCACTTCGCACAATTGGGCTGCCCTTCCAATCTCCAGGATGCGAGCATGTGGGTCCAACCCAATATCAATGTCGGGGCCGACCGCGTCCCTCACCGCGGACACCCGGGCCTCCGTCTCGCGCAGGACTTGGTTCCACGGCTTCAGGTGGAAGTCGTTGGGCAGTGGTCCCATCTTGAGGGCTGTGTACCCGTACGTCTCTATCAGTTGTCGGGCGTGATCCGCCAACTCGGCAGGAGAATTTCCTCCGACCGATTGATAGACACGCACCTTGTCCCTGCATTTGCCTCCGACCAGCCGGTACACCGGCAACCCGGCCGCCTTGCCCGCGATATCCCATAGCGCGTGCTCAATCCCACTGATCGCGGCGTTCAACACCATGCCGCCTGGGAAACGGGACCCGGCATACATCAGGTGCCACAACTTCTCCACGTCCCTCGGGTCCCTGCCCACAAGCCACTCCCTGAAGTCGTCGATTACCTTGACAGTGCCCAGGTCGGGCCCGGCGGAATACGCCTCTCCGAGACCGGTGATTCCTTGGTCGGTGTAGACCTGGACAAAGGGAATGTTGCGATGACCCATGTTGACTACATGGGCAGTGATATCGGTTATCTTCATGGCTACTTGCCTTATGGAGGGACGCGTGTTGGAATGAGTATGCCGCGCGGTGCCGTGCATACCGAATGGACAACCGCCCGACTTCCGCCGGCGTCCCTGTGTCGGCCACCCTCTCAACCCCAGAAACAATGATGACTGATTCCGCTCCCCGTCCCAATCTGCTGTACATCCACTCGGACCAACATGCCCAGCGCGTCCTGGACTGCTACGGCGACCCGCTGTTGGGTGAGACCAATCTGGGTCGACTGGCAGCCGGCGGCACAGTCTTCGACAACGTCTACTGCGATTCCCCGATCTGCGTGCCATCGCGCATGTCGATGCTCACGGGGTTGCGGCCCTACGAAACCGGCATCTGGACCAACGAACAGCAACTCGACCCCGCCTTTCCCACGCTCGCCCATTCCCTTGGTGCAGCGGGTTACCTGCCGGTGCTAATCGGGCGCATGCATGCCAACGGACCGGATCAGCTGCACGGATACACCAAGCGGTTGGTGGGCGACCACGGCCCCAACCAGATTGGAGGCCCGCGCCTCGACCGCGGCGGTCTGGAAGGCACTGCAGGCCCACACCGCATCAGCCTCATCAAGTCTGGAGCCGGCCAAAGCGCCTATCAACTGCACGATGAGGATGTGTACAAGGAGGCCAAGTCCTCTCTGACCGATGCCTGCCGCGAACTCCAAACCGGACGAAGGCAAATTCCGTTCAATCTGTCCATCGGGTTCATGCTGCCCCATCCGCCCTACGTCGCCCACAGAGAGGACTTCGATCGATTTGCGGGAAGTATGACACTGCCTGCCAAACAGGTGCCGATGGAGGACGTTCAACACCCGTTCCTGCGGTGGTGGCGCACCGACACCGAGATTGAGTCGGTGCCCGACGAGGAAGTGTTGCGCGCCCGCGCGGCCTACTGGGCCTTGGTTTGGCGCATGGACCAGTGGATTGGCGACCTGATTCAGGTTCTCAAGGACCACGACCAGTTCGACAACACCCTCATCATCTATACCTCGGACCATGGCGACATGCTGGGCGAACATAGCCTCTGGTGGAAGCATGTCTTCTACGAGGAGTCGGTCAAGGTACCGCTCATCATGTCGTGGCCCGGCCACATTCCGGCCGACCGGCGGTGCGCACGCGTCATGAGCGGCATCGACGTGACCGCAACACTTCTGGACCTCATGGGCGCACCGCCATTGCCGGAAAGCAGCGGACGGTCCATCCTGCCCGAGTTGCTCAATCCCGGATCCGCGAACTGGCGGGATCTGGCGTTCTCCGAGTACAGTTCACGGATGTTCGGCCCAGACGAAGGCTGCTACCAGCGGATGATTCGGGACGGCGACTTCAAGCTGATCTACCACGCCGGCATGCCCAGCCAGTTGTTCAACTTGGCGGATGACCCCGACGAACTCATCGATCTGGGCCGGGATCCCGGCTACACAGCCGTGCGCCAACAACTGGAAGAGGCCGTGCTGGACGGCTGGGACCCCGCCGCGATTTCGGACGCACTCGACCGCGCCGACAGTGCCAACAGCATCTTCGAGAAATGGGGCCGCAACACAAAGGTGACAGACAGCATCCGCTGGCGGTTGGACCCGTCCATGAACTGGCTGGAAGCCGACCGAACCTAAATCGACGCCCTTATTGGCGTGCCTCTCTGCGTCAGTTACTGCTTCCCACACCGGATAGCTCCCATGAAAATCACCAAGCTGGAAACGATTTGCCTTTCCCGGATGCACGCCCCGCACGAGCAGTGGATCACGGCGCAGTACCGCACCGTGAAGGCTGACTGCACCATCGTGGTGGTGCATACCGACACCGACATCAAAGGAATTGGGGAAGCATCCAGCTACGGCTGGCCCCTGAACATCCGGGACTGGGTGGACTTCCTGGCACCCACGCTGATTGGCGCCGATCCCGAGGATCCCGCGATTTCGCCACAGCCAGTCGGCAACAACCGGGGACACGACGGCGCGGTGGCCGGAATCGACTGTGCCTTATGGGACATCCGCGGCCGGGCGGCCGGGAAATCCGTCAACGAACTCATCACGGGCACCCCTGTCGAATCGGTACCGCTGTATGCCTCCAGCGGCTGTCGGTACGATTGGCGCTACAACCCGGAACAACTGTTCCAGGAAGCAGAGGAGTACATCGAACGCGGGTTCGGGGCCATGAAGTTCCGTATTGGCACGGACTGGAGCTGGGACGGGATCACCGTTGATCGGTTCCTCGACCATGTTCGGGAACTGGTCCGCGTCGTCGATGGCCGGATGAAGTTGGCCTTGGATGGCAACTGCCGCCTCACACCCGAAGAATCCCTGCCCATTGCGCGGGAGCTGGACCGATTGGGTTTCGCCTGGTTCGAAGAGCCCATGCCTTGGTCGGATGTTGCCTCCTACGCGGAGCTAAATCGAGCGGTGGAACTTCCCATCACCGGTGGCGAGTCGTTCGCGACCCTGGCTCAGATGCGCCCCTACCTGGATGCCGGCGCCTACGACGTGGTGCAGCCCGATGCCGGGTTCAGCGGCATTACGGAGTTGCTGCGCATCGGCAAGGTTGCGGAAGAGCGAGGGGTCAAGCTGTACCCACACAGTTGGCACAACGGGCTCATGGGTTTGGCCAATGGGCATGTTGTCGCCTCGCTGCCCAACAGCGACTACCTGGAACTGTGCATGATCCAGGGACCGTTGCAATGGGCCTTCGCGGCGGAGCCTCCGCGCATCACGGATGGCAAACTGTATTTCCCACCCGAGGGCGGATTCGGAGTCGAATTGGCCGAGGGCCTCGAGCAACGGTACCCGTACCTCGAAGGCATCTATAGCCTGAACGTTGAACGGGACCTGATCCTGTAGTCTCGGGACTTCAGCATCGAAAGCCGACCCGGAGTCTTCCAGAGGAACCCAATGCCGGCCCACCCTCAGGCACACCACATCACCCTCAAAGATGTTATGTAAAGCAGTTGCGGTTGCGTGGGACTACCCATGCTGAATTGCCGTTCTTCAATACCACCAAACGGTTCCCCAATTCATCCACTCCAGCACACGGATCTCCGCCATGCCCCGGCCTCAAATTACTGCTCCCCTGCCAGAACTCCCCCAACCCGACAATCTGGAACTGCCCGTTGACGGCGGGCCGGTGACCAGGCCCAAGCCGGAACTGATCGAACAACTCACGAGCGTGTCCAGTGCCACGGCCAGCGCCAACCTGCACAAACTGGGCCTGAAGAACAGTTGGATTCAGGGGCCTGTGGCCCGTCAGCGAGGCAGGAAGATCGTAGGCCCGGCCGTGACGCTCGCCTTCATGCCGCAACGCGAAGACTTGCTGGCGGGACCCGGCCAGGAACAGACGGAGAAACGGAGTGCCCTATGGTCGGTGTTCGAATCCGTCCAACCGGGTGATGTGCTGTGCATACAGGCCTATGGAGATCCCTATACCGGATGCGTTGGCGAAATGTTGTCCACATTCTTCAAGGGACGCGGCGGGGCCGGCATGGTCGTGGACGGCAGCGTCCGTGACTGGACGGAAATCCAGCACATCGATCTCCCGATGTGGACCTGTGGGGTTACCCCCAACTACGCTTCGCAATCCAGACTCTTCCCGTGGGCCTTCAACGTGCCGGTGGCCTTGAGCAGGGTCACGGTGATTCCGGGCGACGCCATCATCGCTGACGATGACGGAGCCGTGATGGTTCCTCGAGCCATGATCCCGTTGGTCCTGGAACATTCCCTCGAGCATGAGGACTGGGAGGAGTTCAGCCGCCTCAAACTGCAGAAAGGAGGCGACCTGAGACGCTACTATCCACTCTCGGACGAAGGGTGGGAAGAATACGAACAGTGGAAGGCGGCTCAATAGGGAAATCCCTTCCAACTCCAAAGTAAAGGAAACACCACCATGGATTTGAAGAACAGCGTTGCCCTCGTCACCGGCGCCGGGTCGGGAATCGGCAAAGGCGCGGCCATTCGGCTGGCGCGCGAAGGCGCCAAGGTGGGGGTACTGAGCCGAACCGATGTCCAAATCCTGGACGTGGTCCAGGAAATCAGGGACGGCGGCGGCGAGGCCATGCCGTTAATCGCCGATGTGTCGAAATCGGACCAGCTCCAAAGTGCAATCACCGAACTGGCCGAAGCCTACGGCGGCATACAGGTTGTCGTGGCCAACGCCGGCGTGAACGGGCTCTGGGCACCCATCGAGCAGATCTCCGAGGACGACTGGGATTACACGATGGACATCAACCTGAAGGGCACGTTCATGACCATCAAGTACGCGCTGCCCTGGCTCAGACAGTCCGGTGGGGCGATTGCCGTTGTCGCTTCGGTCAACGGCACACGCATCTTCAGCAACACGGGAGCCACGGCCTACGCGTGCTCCAAGGGCGGGCAGGTCATCATGACGAAGATGCTGGCTCCCGAACTGGCCCACGACAATGTACGCATTAATGTGATTTGCCCGGGGTCAATCCGTACCGAAATCAGCGACAACACGGTGATCAGCAATCAGGACATCGTGTGGCCCGTAACGTTCGAAAAGGGACAGATCCCGCTGACGCGCGACCAGCCGGGAACCATTGAGCAGTGCGCCGATCTGATCCATTTCCTGGTTTCGGACGCATCCGCCCACATCACGGGCACGGAACTGTGGATTGACGGAGGTCAGTCCCTCATCAAGGGTTGAAGCGCCCAATCGCGAATCAGACCATGGCCTTGGAAGAATCCTGGCTGCCCGGTTCCGCCAGCCAGTACTTGCGCATGGTTCTTTGGTTCAACACATGACCCAAGCCGGGTCTGTCGGGCACGACAAGACACCCGTCTTCGATGAGTTCGGGCGGGTCCAGCAGTTCGGCCCGCCACGGGACCTCACCCCAGGCGAACTCAAGAATTCTGAAACTGCTGGCCGCCGCACACACGTGACCGCTGTGCATGCCGGCCACGGGCCCGGACGGGTTGTGCGGGGCAAACTCGACACCGTGCATCGCGGCCAGTTCGCCAACGAGGAGAGATTCATGATCGCCGCCCGCATGCTTGACATCAGGCATGATGACATCCGCCGCTCCGGCTTCCAACAGGCGGTGGAACGAACTGGCCCCAAACAAACTTTCGGCCGTGGCCAACGACTGCCGAATCGACAACCTGATCTCCCGCAAATCATTGAGGTTCGAAACCGGTACCGGCTCCTCAAACCAGAAAAGGTCCATGGGTTCGAGTTCAGCGGCGACCCTCACGCTCTCACTCAGGACGAATCGGCTGTGACAGTCCACCGCGATTTCCACGTCTGACCCGACTGCCTCGCGCACCGCGCGGACGCGTTCAACACCGGGGAGCCAGACGGCCGAATCCCCGTGCTGTGTGCGGTCTGGAACCTTGACTTCGTCAAACGGCGCTAATTTGATCGCGCTGAAACCTTCCGCCACAGCTGCTTCAGCAGCCCTGGCAAACGAAGCCGGGGCACGGTCCTCGACGTGCCGGTTAATGTTGGCGTACAACCGAATGCGGTCCCTGACCTTGCCTCCCAGCGATTGGGCCAACGACATTGCTCCTGCCTGTGCCCGTACGTCCTGGGCCGCCTGCTCGATGGCACTCCAGGCGGTGGCGCCTACGCGTCCCATCCTTTGTCCGGTCATGTCTTGGCGCAATCGGGTGATGTTGGTCGGATCCCGACCAATCAGCGAAGCTGCAATCCCGGTCACGATCGCGCAAACCAGGCGATCGTTGCCACTGTGGCTCGCCTCACCGATCCCAGTCAGGCCCTCTTCGGTTTCCAGGACAACGAAGATCCAGTCACCGCGCCGATTGACCCGGACGCCTTCCGTCCTGATGTCCTTGACCGTCAACATGTCCAAGCTGGTTCAGGACGGCTGGTAATGCAGGGCGCGGCCCGGAAACCGATCCGCAGTGGCGTCCATCAGGCTACCGGACGAAATGACCGGCTGTCCGTTGACCCACATGTGCTCAAGGCCTTCGGCCAGTACCGCCGGATTGTCGAATCCGTTGCGCTCTTTGAACCGGTGGGGGTCAATCACCAGCAGGTCGGCAAAGTATCCTTCCGCGATCCTGCCCCGGTTCCGCAACCCGAACCTGTCGGCGGACCTGCCCGTCATAGAGTGCACTGCCTGTTCCAAACTCAGCACCCCCCTGGCAATCAACGTGTCCAGCATGCGCGGAGCGCTGCCAAACTGCCGGGGATGGACATGACCTCCCGGATGCAAAATCCCGTCGGTACCCAGAAGAAAACAAGGATGTTGAAGGAAAGCATCCGCCAGTTCGTCCGCGCCGCGGTGGAACACCAGCAAAACCGCCAGGTTCTCCTCAATCAGGAAGTCGCACAAGGCATCGCCGGCTGGTTTGCCCGAGGCCTCCACATAGGCTTGCAATGTGGCTCCCTGCCAACAGGTATTCCCTTTCCCCGGGACCCAGGCGATGACCGCGTTGTCCAGTTCCAACCGCGAGGCCGCGGCGTGGGTTATCCCGTCCCGCAACCGCCGACTGGTCAGGGCGGACATGACTCCCAGGGGTCCGTTGTGCCAAGCTTCGTAGGGCATCAGGTAGTTCAGCATCGTCGACCCGGGCAGGTACGGGTAGACATCGAACGTGAAGTCCACTTCATGAACCGCTTCGTTGTCGATGTATTCGAGCAATTGATCCCGTTCCTGCTCGCTGTTGCCTTTCAGATGGGAGATGTGCACCTTCGCGCCCGACTGCACGCCTATGCGAACCGCTTCCTGCATTCCAGCCAGCGTTCCGTGCTTGTATCGCACATGGGTTGCATAGATCCCGCCATAATCGGCGATTGCCTCGGCTGCGCGAACCAGTTCGCCCGTGTCTGCCCAGCACTGTGCGACATAGTCCAAACCGGTTGACAGACCGCAAGCACCCTCTTCCATTGCTTGGGCGATCCGGTCCTGGATCTCAAGGGTCTGGTAGTCATCCGGTGCCGGCTGACCCCATCCGCAGGCCAGCACCCGCACGTTGGCGTACGGAATCTGCGCCAACGCGTTCTGAGCGTTGCCACCGTCCATCAACGACATGAAGTCGGTTATCGATTCCCAATTCCCATAGTCTTCCTGTTGCAGGGCGTTGAGTCCCTTCAGGTAGTAGATCCACTCCCCCGCGTTTTGACGGGACACCGGCGCGTACGAGATTCCGTCCGACATGATGACTTCAGTCGTGAAACCCTGCCGAAGCTTGCTTTCGATGAGCGGAGTCTTGACAAGCCAGCCGTCCATGTGGGTGTGGACGTCAATGAATCCCGGCATGACCCAACTGCCGTTGGCGTCGACCACCGTATCCCCCGGTTGAGCCGGCAACCGACCCACGGCAGTGATTTGATCGCCGGCAATGCGCACGTCATCGACGCGCGGTTTGGTTCCTGTCCCGTCGATAACAGTGCCGCCCCTAACCAATGTCCCGGACATCGTTCGCGCTCCTTTCCCTGTCTGTGCCCAACCTTCGGCGTCAGCGCTTGAACTCAAGCACACCTCGCACAACACGCCCGTCCACCATGTCGTCGAATGCTGACCGGACCTCGTCGATGCCGTAGGTCTTGGTGACCAGTGCATCCAAGTCCAAGGTGCCCTGGCTGTACATGTTCAAAACACGCGGGATGTCGAAGTGGGGTTTGGAGGTTCCCACAAAGGAACCGAGCAACTGCCGGTTCATGGCCACCAACTGGGCGGGCGATATTGGAACCGTGTCCTTGAAGGCATGCATCCCCACGACCACCACCTTGCCCCCGGGTTTGACCGCCTCCAGGCTGTCCGCCATGGTCCCCGCACCCACCGTGTCCACAATGCAGTCGACCCCTGCGGGATACAGTTCCTCCAGGCCATCGGCAAAATTCGTCTCGGATACATCCAGGGTCAAATCTGCCCCCAGGGCTTCGGCAAATCGCAATTTGGCCCCGTCTCGATCAACTCCGATGACAGGACTGCAACCGGCAGCCTTGGCTCCCATCAACGCGCTGAGACCGACCCCGCCGCATCCAACTACGGCCAATCCTTGGCCAGGCCGAGCCTGAGCGGTGTTCCAAACCGCACCCATGCCGGTCACCACGGCACATCCCACAATCGCACTGGTGGCCATGGGAATGTCGACGTCGTACGGAATGACATTGCGCTCGTGAGTCACCATGTATTCGGCCATGGTGGCCACGCCCAAGTGGTGTTTGAGGGGCTCCCCGTCTTGATCCAGGATCCGGGAAACCTTGTTGGGCAATAGTCCCTGCAGGATGGTGGAAGGAAATTCCTCGCACAGGTTGGGCATGCCGGACAGGCATGTGCCACAACTGTTGCACGCCGGCAACCAGTTGTAGATCACCTTGTCCCCCGGCTTCACGGAAGTGACAGCCTTGCCCGTTTCGACCACAACCCCGCTGCCTTCGTGACCCAGAACCAACGGAGGCCGTACACGCAATTCCCCCTTGAGTGTATGCAGGTCGGAGTGACAGACCCCCGCGGCGTGGTTTTCGATCAACACCTCCGACTCTCCAGGAGGCGCCAGTGCAATCATCTGCACTTCCAACTGATCGACTTCGGGAACGACGACGGCCCTAACGTGCATCCGGTTTCTCTTTTGGCTGTGGTTTCAGACTTGGCCTCAGACCCGTGTGGCAAAGGCCATTTGAAGAGGCACTCGGTGGAGCATCCGACCGGACTGACCGCCGTGTTGACTCTAACCCAAGCCGCAGGTGTGAACACCCGACACCCGCGGTCCACCTGTGGCAAGAGACATCGGTGTTCCTTGCTAGCCTCAACCACGCATCGCTGCGGTGATTCGTAAGGTGCACGGCCAGAACAAAAGGTGGTATGGACTAATGGCTGGCTGTCACCGCCAACGGTACGGCGTGGAAACGGTAGCCCAATCCTGGAATGTTTTCGATGAAGTGAGGCGAATTGGGCTCAGGCTCAAGCTTGCGGCGCAGGCGGCTGACCAGCCCTCGCACCAATGTCGAGTCACCGTCTCCGTGATAGCCCCAAACCCGTTCGGCTATGGATTCGGTGGGTACCACGTGTTCCTGGTTGGACATGAGCAGGTACAGCAGCCTGAACTCCAATTGGGTTAGGCGCATAGGGTCGCCGCCCAGCACCGACACCGTCCGGTCCGACGTGTCAAGGACGATGTGTTCCAAGGCCATTTCATTCAGGATGGTGGATGGAACCGAAGCCGCCAGCCGCGAAAACACCTTGAGGTAGTTGGACAGCAGTCGCAGGGATACCGGACGGTCCAACATCAATGCGGCCCCGCGCTCCAGCAGGAGGCATTCCTGGGTGTCCGGCACCGGTTCGTGCAGAACCAGGATCGGCGCGGCCTTGGTTACTGCGCGGATGGTGTCCAGTTCCTGCAGGGGCAGATCCACCTTGTTGGAAGCCAGAACGATGACATCACCGGGATCCTCCTCCCACCGTTCCATTCGCGTCACAAGATCAGGTGCGGCGGCAGCAGTGATGCCAAACTCCCGCATGGCCACACTGATAACGCGACCTTCGGTTGGGTCGTCGGCAAACACTACAACTCGCATGCAGATGCGTCTCCCGGATGCACCCGGCCAATTTCAAAGGGCTAAGTATAGGGCGGGTACAGCCCGTCTATACTCAACTTCCGGACACAAACCGGAACTTTCCATGACGGACAGGACCCAACTCTTGCGTTGGCGCCGCCACATCTCAGCCTATGACCAGCAACATTCTCATCGCCGGAGCCGGTGCCTTCGGCCTGTCCGCGGCCCTTGCATTGGTGGAGCGGGGATATCGGGTTGCCGTGGTTGATCCCACCGGCCCCGCCAGCCATTCGCAGGCTTCTTCCCGAGACATCAGCAAGATCGTGAGGTCGGAGTACTGGTCCGACCCTGCCTACACCGAATTGGCCGAAGCTGCCATTGACCGATGGCACGAGTGGAACGAGCAATTCGGCCTTCTCTACCACGAGACAGGCATCACCCTGCTCGCACCTGCCTGGAAACCGGACTCCTACGAAACCCAAAGCCTGGCCACCGCCCGCGAGTTCGGCAAACAGGTCCAGATCCTGGACGCGGTTGACATAGTCCGCAGATTCCCCATGGTGAAAGAGGGTTCGCTCAAGGTCGGCTACCACAACCCAAGGGGAGGTTTCGCCGAATCGCTGGAAGTGCTCCGAGCCCTCTCCCGGGACCTGACGGACCGGGGCGTGCAATTTCACCTGGGACAGGCAGTGGAACGGCCGATTTTGGGAGGCGGCCGGTGCATTGGGTACCGGCTTACGGGGGGCCGTCTGCTGGAAGCCGACCACATGCTCGTGTGCGGCGGTGCCTGGACCGGGGCACTGGTACCAGGCATGGAATCAAACATCCGGCCCACGGGCCAACCCTTGTTTCACCTGCAGGTGGCAAACCCGCAACCGTACACTGCTCCCAACTTCACGGTGATGATGCTGGATATAGCCAACACCGGCATCTATGTCCTGCCGCAGCACCCGAAGGAACAAGTGGTCAAAGTTGGCCTTCACACCTCTGGTCGGGACTTTGACCCGTTGCATGACGACCGCATCGTATCGGACGCCGAAATCCGCATCATGCGCCACATGTTTGGCCAGTTCATGCCCGAATTGGCCGCGGCTCCGGTGATCGACAGCCGCATCTGCCTCTACTGCGACACCCCGGACTACCACTTTTGGATTGACCGGCATCCGGACCTCGACAACTTGACTGTGGCCTGTGGCGGTTCCGGCCACGGCTTCAAGTTCATGCCGGTGCTGGGCGACATCATCGCGGACGCCGTCGAAGGCAAGCCCAACCGATACCACGGGAAGTTTGGCTGGCGCGCACCGGTCCCCACACAGTCCCATCATGGTGAACGACTGGAACTGGCAGACCTGACGCTGGATTGAACCAGTGCATCCAAACCGCCAAGCGACGGGGGCCTGGCCTCAAACCCGGACCGGGCGGCCATGGTCGCGTCGGGCCATGGCCGCCACGGCCAGCAGCGCAAACACCATGGCCGTCGCCACATACACGGCACTCAGGCCCAGTTGCCATGCAACAGTAGCGCTCAGGGCGGGAGCCACTGTCCGAGCGGCCGCACGAATACTGTTCTCCATTCCGAATACAGCGCCCTGCTGACCGTCTGCCGACACTGCCGCCAGCATTGCCCCCACAGCCGGGTAAATTCCCCCAATCGCAAATCCCACGGCCGCAAACAACAGGGCCTGCTGCCAAACATGGGTCGTGAACCCCTGCGGAACGAACAGGAACGCCGACACGGCGGCGCATGCCAGGAGCACAAGACGACCACCAATGCGATCCGTCAATGGTCCCAGTATCAGGGCGCCCAGGGCACCGGCGATCGCATGCAACCCAAACACCGTTCCGGCCGCGGTGGCCACCGGGATCTCAAACTCGCCAACCGACCGGTTCAGTTGTGTGACGTACAGCGATGCGAAGGGGGTTACGAATGTCACGGCCAAGTGGGTCAAGAACACGAACCCATAAAGTCTGGAGACGTTCGGCCGTTGCATCAGGGCAATCAACCGGACAAAAGGTGTGCGCAGCCCCTTGGCCGGATTCGCAGCCCGTTGTTCCGGCAATAGGAACAGAACCAGAAAGCCTGAGGCAATCATGAAACCGCCGTTGAGCCAGAAACTCGCCCGGTAACCAAGCATGTCGCTCACGATTCCGCCAATCACGGGGCCGGCTGCGAACCCGGTCAGCCGCGCCGTCGATACCCAGCCCAAGGCCTGACCCCGGTACCGGGACGGCACGTCGGAAGATATGTAGGAACTCGACGCGGACACAACCCCAGTGGTGAATCCCTGGGCCAGACGCAGGACAAACAGCTGTTCGACCGAGGTCACGAAGGCCATGGAGGTCATGACGAGCCCTCCGACCAACGTCGCCCTGAGAATCATCAAGCGCCGTCCGAAGCGATCCCCAACCATGCCCCAAACCGGTGAGACAAGCATCATGGTCAGGCCCTGAGCCCCCAGAACCAGGCCGACCCACAACGTAATGTCAATCGGCAGGGATACGGCCAGTTCCTGCATGAAGAGCGGCAGGAACGGCATGACGATCGTGAAACCCAGCGACGTCAGGAACTGGGCTGCACAGATGATGAGTGTGCGCCGACGCCAGCGATGCGTCACGGGTTGGCCTCGGAGCGCTCCCGAGAGCTGCGAACGTATCCGATAGAGAGTAGAAGCAAGACGGCGGCACTACCGGAGAATAGCGGTGGGATTAGGGATGGCTGGAACCAAGTCAGGCTCAGGATCGGACCCACGGCCGCGGCCAAGTCGTCGAGGGATGCGTAGCCTCCCATGATCAAGTGCGCGTCGGGCAGGGCCCGGGTACGGTCTGCCATCGCGACTTCCACCGCCATCCGCAAGCCGCTGAACCCCAGCATCACACCCACACCGGCGGCAACCGCCCACAGGTCGTGGGCGAATGCCGCGCACGCCAGCAAGACCGCCGTGGTTCCCGCCCCCAGCATCAAGGTCCTCAGGTGGCCGATCCGGTCCGACAGCCAACCGACCACCGGCCCTGCCAGGAGCAGGGACATCCAGTGCACGGACAGCACCAAGCCGGCGCTGAAGCCAATGCCGGTCCATCCGTCCGACAAGGTCATCCGGGTTTGCAGGTACAGCGACATGAGCGTAGTCGACACCGTGATCGCGAGGCGCGTTCCCGCTCCCAGAAACAACAGCCACCGCAACGGCGCACTCCGTGAGACAGTCATCCAAGTGCGTCTCAGGCCGAAGGAAACGTCGTCCTCAAACGGGATGGCATCCGGCGGCCACCGGATGATTGCAGCCAACCCCACGCCCAGGGCCGCGAGACCGGCCAAGACCCAGAAGGCGGCGGTGAAGCCGCGCAGATCCAGCACAATCCCACCCAGGAGCACCCCCACACCGCTGCCGACCCGGACGATGCCCCACCAGTAGCCCAGTTGCCGCCCCTGGCGTTCGCGGGGCTCCTGCCAAACCGCCAGATAGGCCGCCTGCCGAAACACGGACCAGGCCAATCCCCACACAATGCGCGCCAAAACCATGGCCCCGAAGGCAGGTTGCCGCACAAACACGACCGTAGAGGCCAGTCCAAGAACCGATGCACCGGCGAAGAACCACCGCATGGGCAGGCGCGGGACGAGCAATGCCACCGCCGTGTTCGACGCCAGCCGTACCCAGCGGTTGACGCTCAGCAACACGCTGACCTGGAACAGACTCAGGTGCAGGTCCGGGGCACTTACCGGCAGGGCACTGTACAGAAAGGAGTCGCCCATGATGAGGAGGGCGACGGCCCCGGCACACAGGACCGTCGGCGTGGGCCGAATCCCTCGGTCCCTGCCGGAACCACTCATCAATCCACGATGTGGCGCGCCGATGCGGACACCCACTCCCTGGCTCCGGGAATGCGAAGCGGTGCAACGAATTCCGGGGGCGGCGGCTGTGGGAAGCTGAGGGGCCGAGGTGAAACCAGATAGGCCCGAGCGGTCTGGTTGCCGGCTTCCATCATCTGCTTGGTTCGGCTGAAATCCATGATGGAGACATCGCGGAAGGCGCTCAGGTGGAGATGGTGCAGCTGCACATTCCGGTTCTCCATGGCGCGGTCGAGATCCTTGAACAACGAATTGGTCAGGACCACGTTAATCGTTCGACTGAAAATCTCCTGTACTCCTTGCGCAGCCTGCAAACGTTGGTCTCCATACCCTACGTTAAGCACCCAGATTTCCAAGGCGCCCTTGTCCATGGCAACTTCCGCCGGCACGTTGTCAAGCACCCCGCCGTCCACCAACTGCAGATCCTGGTACGGAATCGGAGGATGCAGCACCGGAATGGAGGCGCTGGCCAAGGCGGCCTCCAGGAACTCGGAGTCCGCGCTTTCACCAAACAGGTAGAGGCGTTGCGTGCGCAGGTCGGTGGCGGTCAGGTAGCAGGGCATCAGCAGATCGCCGAAAGTCTTCATTTCGGGAGGAATCTGCTTGGTCACAAACTTCCTTAGGGCCTTGCCGCCGTGCAAGCTGTCCTTGCCCTGCAGGAATCTGAACGCCGAAAACCAGGGGTTGGAGGGGAAGACATTGCGCTTGTGCACCTTCTCCCATGTTTTGCGAAGTCGGGTCAACCCCGCTTCTTCAAGGCCGTGGCAAGCCAAATGCAGGGCATTCAGCGCGCCCACGGAGGAGCCCACCACGAAGTCCGGCACAATCCCGGCTTCCCGCAACGCGAAGATCGCTCCCGCCTGCAGTGCGCCGCGGCTGCCGCCTCCGCTCATTACGAAGGCAATCACGGCGTAGTTGCCCCGCGTTCAACGCCGGATACCAGTACCACACATTCGCCCTTGAGTGTTCTGTCGGCCAAATTTGAAAGCAGCTCCGACACCGTACCGCGCAGGGTTTCCTCGTGCAGTTTGGTGGCTTCGCGGACCAGTGCCGCACGCCGATCACCCAACACGTCCAATACATCCGTCAGCAACCGGACCACTCGATGTGGACTCTCGTAGAAAATCAAGGTGTGTGGGCTTACGGCTTCAACTTCCAGGGACTTGCGTCGAGGGCCGGACTTGCGCGGTGCAAATCCCTTGAATGTGAAGCTGTGCACGGGCAAGCCGGACTGTACCAATGCCGGGACGAGAGCGGTCGGGCCGGGCAGTACCCGGACCTGCAGGCCGGCCTCGCAGGCCATGCGTACCAACGTGAAGCCCGGATCGGAAATCCCAGGCGTTCCTGCGTTGCTCAAATAGGCAACGTCCACCCCGGATTCGAGCAGATCCCGCACCTTGGGCACGGCTCTGTGTTCATTGTGTTCATGGACCGGAAAAAGTGGTTTGTCGATGCCATACCGCGACAGGAGCCTACGGCTGTGCCGGGGGTCTTCGCACGCGATCGAGTCGACGGTGGACAGGGTTTCGATGGACCTGTACGTGACATCCCCCAGGTTGCCAATCGGCGACGGCACCAGGTACAAACTGCCGGGAGGCTGATCCGACACGGCCATCTTGCTCGATTCAGGCCGTTCCGGACTGGATGATGGCAAACAACCGCTGCAAGTCGTCGGCCCTCAGTTCCCCAAGATGTCCAATTCTGAAGGACTTCCCCTTTTCCTTGCCGTAGCCACTGCCCACCGCCATGCCCGCCGCGGCCAGCCGTTGGTTCATGGCATCCAGATCCCAGTCCCGGGGACCGGCCAGTGTGGTCACCGTCATCGAAGCGTGTTCATCCGGGACACACAACGAAAAGCCCCGGTCCACTGCCCACTTGCGGGTGAGGTCCCTGAGGTGGCGATGCCGTTCCCACCTGGCCTCAAGCCCTTCCTCAAGGACGCGGTCCAATTGAACCAAGAGACTCTGCACCAGGGGGATGGCCGGGGTCGCCGGGGTTGTCCCCCTGGCCAAGTACGACTCCAGGTTCAGGAAGTCGAAGTACCAGCCGCGTCCTTCAACCTCGGCGGCGCGCTCCAGCACACGGTCGCTGACGGCCCCGACGGCCAAACCCGGCGGTACGGCGAGCGCCTTTTGAGACGAGGTTAGGCAGATGTCCAGTTGCCAGTCGTCGCATCTGATCTCGGTGCCGGCCAGCGAGGAAACGGCGTCCACCAGGAACAAGGCGTTTGGAGCCACGGACCGGATGGCATCGGAAATCCCGGCCAAGTCGTGCATGACACCGGTGCTCGTCTCGTTGTGCACGAGACATACCGCGTCCAAGTTGCCGTCCGCGTTCGCCTGCTCCACCGCGGCCGCCACCACATCGGGGGTAAAGGCTTCGAACCACGGCAGCTCGTGCTTGACCACCGTTCGTCCACATCCCGCAGCCACATCATGCCAACGCTGGGAAAACCCGCCGCAAACCAGGACCAGGACCTTGGCTCCGGTATGGGGCATCCTGACACAATTCCGAATTGCGGCTTCCTGCAGCCCACTGCCCGAACAGGCGAGCAGGTAAACCCGGCTGTCCGTGCAAAACACCTTGCGGAGCCGTTTCTGAACCGTGCCGAACAGTTCGTCCATCCGGTCTGACCGATGCCCAAACAGCGGCTTCAACTGTGCCGCCATGGCGTCGTCCGGTACGTCCACAGGACCCGGAAAAAACATGTGGGGATCGTCGGCGAAGAGAGCGGTTTCCGGAGTCACGGGAACTGGGGGCTGAGATGGACACAACTGACCGAAAGGCCGCAACCAACGCGGATTGGTCGACGCGTGCGGGCCGCCACGGGATGCCGCCGACCCGGCGTTTAATTTATTATGGCACGGCGAATCCGGATTGGTGCCGTGGCGGGACTTGTGCCCAATCCGGCGGCCGTCGGCCTGTTGGCCGGTGGCTGCAACAACGGTGTGCATTCCGTGACCGTACTTTCTCGGTCAACCCTGTCCTTGGCCCTCGATCCGAGCAATAGATTCCAGCAAACCAGGCTGATGTCGGAAAGTTCGCAGGCTCCTGAGCTGGAACAGGTAACGGACACGGCACCGGAAGCCAGCTTCTCCGTCTTCGAGATGGGCGTGCTCGTCCTCGCGGTCCTATCCGTGTTTCTGTGGCCCGGACTTTACGGCGCATCCGAAGCGACAACACGGATCCTCGAGCTGTCCGACTACGCCGTGAGTGCGATATTTCTGGTCAAGTTTGCCTTTGACCTGCTCAAAGCCCCCAGCAAACGGCGTTTCATGCGATGGGGTTGGATTGACCTGATCGCCAGTATTCCCGCCCTGCCGATCCTGCACGGCCTGCGGCTGTTCCGCATCGTGCGCCTGTTGCGCCAGGCCAAGGCCCTTCACTCCAAAAGTGCCGTGCTACAGCACCTGACCGCCCGGCGGGCGGAGGCGACGTTTTCCTTCATCGTTCTGGTCATGTTGGTTTCGATGGGTGCCGGATCGCTGCTGATCCTGAACCTGGAGGCGGAGACCGGAAACATTACGACTCCCGAAGAAGCCATCTGGTGGGCTTTCGTCACCGTAACCACCGTGGGGTACGGCGACTACTATCCGGTAACAACCTGGGGCAGACTGGTGGCCGCGCTTCTGTCCGTATGCGGCATCGGCATGTTTGGGGTCTTCACCGGTTGGGTAGCCACTTTCCTGCTGGATCCCCTCAGGGACGCAAATCGAACCACAGAATCCAACACCTTGGGAGAAGACGAAGCATGAAGGCACTGGTTTGGGAAGCCCCGCGTGAAATGCGCATCCGGGAACAGGATGTGCCGAGGCCCGGCCCGGGCGAAACTCTGATCAAGGTCGACTATGCCGGGATTTGCGGTTCCGAACTGAGCGGCTACCTGGGCCACAACGCCCTGCGCGTGCCGCCCCTGGTCATGGGTCACGAGTTCGCGGGGACAGTCGCCGAAGTTGGCCTCAGGGTGTCAGACTCGGAACCGTCGTTGTCCACGGGCGACGCGGTGACCGTCAATCCGCTGTACTGTACCGGAGAATCGGAACTTCAGGAACGGGGCCTGGATCAACTGTGCCCCACTCGGCAACTGGTAGGCGCACACGTACCCGGCGCGTATGCCGAATTGGTAACCGTACCCACACGGACCGTCCACCCGTTGCCTGCGGGCATGTCTACGCGCGTCGGTGCGCTCACCGAACCCGTGGGCTGCGGCGTTCGCATCGGTGAACTGGCAGGCAACGTGCGCGATGCGACATGCCTGATCGTGGGCATGGGACCCATCGGCCTGCTGGCACTGCAGGTGCTCCTGCGCAGCGGAGCCAAGGATGTGGTGGTTGCCGACCTCGACGCGGAACGGTTGGCCATGGGCGAACGCTACGGCGGGATTCCGATTGATCCTGCGGAGCATGACCCGGTGGCGGAGGTCCTGAACCGAACCGACGGAGCAGGCGCCGTAGCCAGCGTGGATGCCGTGGGCACCGGACGCACGCGCACGCAGTGTGTGGCCGGCACCATGACAACCGGCACCGTGATCCTGAGCGGCCTGCACGAGGAAACCAGCGAGATCCCGGCCGCGGACATCATTCGGCGGGAAATCACGCTGCGCGGTTCGTTCTCCTATTCGCCGGCGAATTTCAGGGAGGCGCTGGTCCTGCTGGACCGGGAGGAGATTTCGTTGGAACCCTGGATCGTGGAAGCCCCCTTGGCCGACGGCGGCAAGTGGTTTGACAGGCTGATCGACGCGCCGGGCGATGTCTCCAAGGTCCTGCTGGTTCCCGAGAGTTAATGAAGCAAGGCCGCACGCGGCTCAGCCGGAGGTCGACCATGAAGATCGTTGATATCAGAGCCGTCCGCGTGGTTCCACCAGACCGTCCCGCGCCGGAAGGAGCGACGGCGCGTTCCTGGCACTACACCGCCGAAGTAGCCAACCCGATGTCCGGCTATCCGCGTTACAAGGCACACCGGAGTCTGTGGCTGCCGACCTGGGATCAGACTTGGTGTCAAGTCACGCTTGAGGACGGAACGCGCGGCCTCGGCAGTACACCGCACGGTCGGGTTACCGCCGCCATCATCGACGACCATTTGGCCCCCATCCTGGTCGGTGAAGACGGTTACGCTGTTGAAAGGCTGGCCGACATGATGTTCAGGCTGACGAAGCCCTACGGTTCGGGGGGGTTGGCAGCCTGTGCCGTCAGCGCTGTGGACTTGGCCCTTTGGGATGCCAAGGGACGCAGTCTGGGACAACCGGTGTCCAACCTGATTGGCGGTCCGATACGGGATGCCATCCCGTGCTATGCCACAGGCAACGATGTTGACTGGTACAAAACCTGCGGGTATACGCGCTTCAAGCTGGCTTGTCCCTACGGACCGGCGGATGGCCTGGCGGGTTTGGACAAAAACGAAGCATTCGTAGCGGATGCCCGGGCCCGGATTGGGGACCACTGCGACTTGATGCTCGACTGTTGGATGGCCTTTGACGTGGAGTACACCGTGGAGTTGGCCAACCGTCTGCGCCCCTATCGCCTGAAGTGGATGGAAGAGTACCTGATACCCGAGGATCTCGACGGCCACCTCGAAGTGCGACAGCGCCTACCCTGGCAAACCTTGGCCGCCGGCGAACACTGGTACGGAGCACAGCCCTTCCAGTGGGCTGCACGTCATCACGCCATCGACATCTTCCAGCCGGACATTGCCTGGTGCGGTGGTCTGTCCACCTGCCTGAAAATCGCGGCCGTGGCAGAGTCCGCCGGCAAGCGCCTGATTCTGCATGGGGGCGGCAACACAGTCTGGGGCCAGCACTTCAGTGTCTCGCGGGCATGCGTGCCGCTGCTGGAGTGCTTCCAGAGCACGGCCCCCGGCGTGGACCCGGCCGATGCCGTCACATTGCCCGGCTTGGCTGTGCCTGCCCAGGGTTCCCTCGTGCCCAACGATGGACCTGGATTCGGCCTGGAGATTGAGGACGCGTGGATTGAGGACTTCTTCACCTCCGGTCAACCGGATGTTCCTCGGCCGGCATAGGCATATTGGAGAACGGTGGATCGGGGGCTCCTGTTCAGCCCTATAATTTCTGTAGGCCGCCCAATTGCTGTAGCAACAAATCCGTCAACATCCGAAACGCCCTAAGATAGGTGTAAAATTGGTACCGACCCTATGTGGGAGGACAGTAGTGGTGTTGGCCCTGTATGGGATGTAGAGCAGCCACTGATCTTGTCACCATTTGAGAGTATACTCACACCAAGTTGGGTGAGTTCTCGGATATAATCTCAACTGCTGAATGGGGAGTCAAGGTGTAAACCGCCACAGATGTGATAAGTTCTTGAT
>DAOUIC010000351.1:0-16278 GCA_034428255.1 Anaerolineales bacterium | reverse complement strand
CGCGCTCCGTGTACTGGGCACACAGGAAGTGGACAATGGCCTGCGCCATGGTGAGACGCACAGTTGGTTCGGTCATCGTTGTTCCCATCCCCCGTTTTGGTTGCTACCAGCCGCCATGGCTGTCGATGAATTCGTTCACCTGGTCCCAGGTGGGCATGAAGTTGGCGCAGCCGTGCCGCGTCACCACCATGGCGCCACAGGCGTTGCCCAGCCGGGCGGACCGCTCCAGCGTCCAGCCGCTGACCAGTCCAAAGATGAAACCGGCGCCAAAGGCATCCCCGGCACCCAGAATGTTGTAGATGTCCACCGGGAAGCCGGGCACATCGCAAGGAGGTTCGCCGCGGGTGTGGACGCGCGCGCCCAGGGCACCGACCTTCTCAATCACATGCTGCGGACCCAGACTCTGGATCCGCGCGATGGCAGCCAGAACATCCCCCTCGACCTGGGTGTCGGACACCTGCGAGTCCGTCACGGTCATTTGGGCTGGATCGGCCAGCAGGGCGGCATTGACTTCATCGTGCGTTCCCACGACGATGTCCACCTGCTGCATGATCGACCGGGCCACCACCCCGAACGCCCGGGCGTCGTGCCACTGGTCGGGGCGGAAGTCCAGGTCGAACACCACGGTCGCGCCGTGGCTGCGCGCCGATTCGGCCGCAAACATGGTTGCCGACCGACTTGGTTCGCGGGAAAGGTTGGTGCCGGCAAACTGGAACACTCTGCAGTCGTCGTACGGCGAGGCCAGCACGTCGTCGATGGTGACGTTGATGTCGGCGCAATTCTCCCGGTAGAAGACCAGCGGGAACCGGTCCGGCGGTTCGATCCCCAAGACCACCGCACTCGTGCGCAGTCCGGGCTTGCGTACGACCCACTGTGTTTCCACACCTTCGTTGACCAGGAACTCCAACACGAAATCCCCGACCGGATCGTCCCCGATCCCGGTCAGGAGCGCAGCCCGGCGACCCAGCCGGGTCATGCCCACGGAAATGTTCGTGGGCGAACCGCCCACGTAGGCGGCGAAGGACGTGATGTCCGGGAAGCGGGTTCCCACATCGTTGCTGTAGAGATCGATGCTGGACCGCCCCATGTGCAGGGAGTCAAAGGACTTGGCGGAGTCAGTCATGGCCAAATGAGGGAAGCGGGACGTCCGTGCAGGCTTAGGCCGGTCGATACAGCGGAACGTCGGGATTGGTGGTTCGGTATGTGTCCTTGACCCAGGCGTAGCGCGGATCGTCCTGGTTCGCCAGGCTCTGCGCGCTGCCGGCGAGCACGTTCAGATAGTAGGTCACGTAGCCCGGCGGGCTGACCACCGGGTGGTAGCCCTCCGGCACCAGCACCACGCAGTCGTTGCGCGGACGGACCAGGGCATCGATGGGCTTGCCGGCCTGGTGAAGCGGAGAGGCTTCGTCAGTATAGACGCGTTGATAGGCATACCCGTCGGGATCGTAGGTCCCGAAAGGATCGCTGCGGGTGGAAGTGATTTTGTAGTAGTAGATTTCCTCGAGGTCCGCCTCCACCAACTCTCCCCGGTCATCCTCGATGTGGACATCGTGCTTGTGGCCCGGATAGCTGCTCCAGCCGCCGCTGGGCGTGTACACCTCAACCAGGACCAGCCTGTCCACCGGGGAGCCGGGCGGCAGGGGATCGTTGATTTGCCGTGTCGCGTTGTCTCCTCCCCGCAGGTTCATGTCCACCTGGCCGGGGAGGGTGAGAAACGGCGGATGTTCCACTTGCGCCGGAGCCGTCGCGACCGCAAACTCGCCGTCTTCAACACAGGTGACCGTCAGGTCGGACCCGGGCGGCAGGTACAGGGTATGGCACGCGCCGGCGAAGACATTGGGGCGTCCGCCGAATTCGTCGGACAGGTCGATGCGGTCGGACTTCAGACGATAGCGTCCGCTGAGGTTGACCAAGGCCAATTCCTGATCGCCGGTCGAGGTCTCCCAGCTCCGGCCGGACTGAATCCGGCGGACTTCGAAGCCGATCCAGGCCCAGCCGGCACTCGCCGGGGTCACGCGCGTGACCAGACCCGGTTCGCCCGACTCGGCATCGGCATGCGGCAGGACCAGAATGTTCTCTGCGGTGTACTGCATCTGTGGTTCTCGTATCCAGGAGGGCGAAGGCCGATTCGCCAACAACATTGCACCAAGGCAGACACCGGAAGTCCGCGGCCAACCCGGAATCGGTATAGTCTGCGCTCTGTGTCCCGCTATTGTCCAACCAGATCCTCGCGTTTTCAAACGGTCGCCGAGGTTGCGGGTCCCAACGCGGAGGTGTGCAGCCGGGTTTCCGGGGTCGACGGCGGCCATCGCCGATCTGTGGGCTGGCCTACAATCCTCCAGACCGCACTCCCAAGTCCACATCCTTGCGGATGCAGCGAGTGCAGCCAGTCCAACGACAGTGGAGCAGCGCCATGACATTCAAACTGGGGTTCGCAACCCTGCGATGGCACGAACCGGACCTGGAACCCTGCCTGGAAGCACTCAAGGAAGCAGGATGGGATGGCTGGGAAGCCCGTTTCCCACTCGACTGGATGGGGACGCCGAAGCGCCTTCGGGGCATTTGCGATCGCGTCGGCCTGCCCTTGGCGGTGTTGACTGCCATCGGCAGCCCCGACCACAGGGATCCGCGCGTGTTTGAAATCAACAAGCGGCGCATGGAATTCGCCGCCGAAATGGAGTGCGACTGCTTCATGTTCATGTGCGCCGAACAGCCCGCGGACCGGCTGGCCAACACCGACGAGGTGCATCGGGCCGCGGACGCGGCGGACGAATGGGCCGAGTTTGCCGGTACCCTCGGCCTTGAAGTCACGATGCATATTCACACCAACCACACGGTCAATTCCCTTAAGACTTGGGACGCCTACATGAAGCGTCTGAGCAGATCAGGCCTGTGCATCGACGTCTCCCATGCCCATTTGTGGGGCATCGATCCCGTGGAGGCCCTAACCCTCTACCGCAGCCAGCTCAACTACGTGCACCTCCAGGAGTACACCTCGGTGGACATTCGGGACAACCGCTGGTACTACCCGGAATGGGTTGATGTGCACGTACCCGGTCACATGGACTTTCCCGCGATCCGGACGAACCTGGTGGAGTCGGGTTTCGACCGCTGGGTCACCGCCTGTCCGGGAGCTCCGATTCCGGGTGCCGACTCGCCCATGGACGAAGCCCGTCGCAGCGCAACCACACTTCACTACCTACGCTCCATTGGCTTTTGACGGCCTGCCAGGGACGGATTCGAAGCGCGATTCGCCTGACGACGACACCCCAACCGGGATCCCTCTCGTGGGGCGAGCCGGAAGCCTTCGAGTTATGCCTGTGCCAGTTCTTCGCGTAGTTTGTCAAGCCTAAGCTGCATGATTTGCCGTTGCTGCTCGGCAGCGATTGGCAGTTCATCGTCCGGCGAATTTCCCAGGCGTTGCTGCAGGAGTTCAAGCATCGCTGCCGCGCTCTTGCCCGTGGCGCACACGATGAAAATGTATCCGAAACGACGTTCGTAGTGCCGGTTGCCCGCTGCCAAACCCGCCAATACCTCCTCGCTGGCGCCATCCACTCCGGACTGTTCACCCTCGGACCAGTTCCTTGTGGTGGCAAACCTGGCCCGCAGCGAATCGATGTCGCCAATCCTGGGATGGTGCGCAAACGCTTCCAGCCAGTCGTCCCGATCCAGCCCCAGCCAAATTTTGTCGGCCTCCGAGCGCAGGGCCTGCCAATCCGCAAACGGAATCCGCTGCACCATGGACTGGACCCAACGCTCGGAACCACAGCATCGTTCCAGCAGTTCCGCCTGCCGCGCCGCAGGCAGACGGTTCAGGGCAACCGTTGCTTCACCATGCATGGATCATTCCACCACCGACACGGGTCAACCCAAATTGCACCCGGTCGAAGCTGTCACTGGTCATCGCCTTCACCGCCCGTGGATGCACCCGGAACCCCGGTCGCAGGCGCGGTTCGCCGAGCGTGACCCGCAGCACCGGCCTACCGGTTTCCGCGAACCACGGCAAAAATCCGGACGGGGCTCCGACGAATAGGCGGGCCTATTGGTAGATGATGATGTCGGGTGGATGGCCCAGCCCCTGCACTTGTTCCGGAGTCATGAGCGGCGTGTCGTATTTGAAGAACAGCTTGAGGGCGGGCCGCTCGGACGGCGTAGGGAGCGCGAAACGCCTGTAGCCGTTTAGTTTGGCACCGGTCCCCCCAAAACCGTCCATGTCGAACGACAAGTGGACGGCTTCATAATCCTCGATGCCGGCGCGATTACGGAACATCCGTTCCGCGAACTGGTGCACCATCAGAAGTTTGGGCGGCAACCCTTCCTCGCGCACAATTGAGGCCAGAAAACGCTGTACCTCATTCACATCTTCGGCGGAAATGGAGCCAAGGGCGTACCCCGGACGCACCCCCAATTGCTCCGTGGCAAACTCGGGATCCAGGGCGACGTGCACGAACGGTTCCCTGAGGAAGGGAGTGAGGAGCTTGACTTCCGCCAGCGGGTTGCTCCACCCAATCTGCGTGTCCAAGAACAGCAGCAGGCCCTCCTCGCGGGCCGCCTCAACGTACTCGGCTATGCGATCGTGGGAAAGCCGGCTAATCCATGCGCCGTCGGGCGTGGGGCCAGCCTGTGCGACCCCCACAATCAAGTGAAAGGCGGGTTGAGTGCTCCGGGGACCGTTGAGCCGATCGTAGCGTTCGGCCATGGCCGCGATCCGGGGAGCCACGTCGCGCGGCGCGCCGTCACCCAGCACTCCCATCACCGGCACCCCAGGAAAACCGTAGAACGAGACGATTTGGGCCTCCGCCCAGGAAAAAGCGGTGTCCGACGAAGAATCCGACAAGGACTCGCCTTGCTCAACGACATGGACAACACTGCCCGGGTCCTGTGGCCCCGCCTGGTCCGGTACCGGATCGGTCGCGGGCACCGGTGGTTCCTGGACCGCGGGTGGCTGCGGTGCCGGCGGTTCGATGGGAGGCGCGGCCCCATCGGCGTGGTTGGGAAACTCAAGGACTTGGCCTGCAAACAGCAGGTCGGGGTTCTGCAGGCGGTTGTGCGCGATCAGTTCCCGCATGTCCACACCATAGGCGCGCGCAATGACATGAAGGGTGTCCCCCCGCCGCACCCGGTGCGATGTTGCGTCGGGATCCACCGTGATCGGCTCCGGTACCGTGATCGGCTCTGGTGCGATCACCGGAGTCTGGGGCCCGCGAATTGAGGGCACGGGAACCTGTATCGGCTGACCGACCCAAATTGCAGACAACGAGTCGATGCGGTTGAGAAACAGGATCATCTCCAGCGGCACACCGTGGAGGGTGGCAATGTCAGGCAGGGAATCGCCCACACGGACCACATAAGTACCCGGGGAATGGACCGAGATGGACTTGACGGCAGGGATCACGACCCGTTGGCCGACGAAGATCAGATCTCGGTTTTCGATACCGTTCCGGGAGACCAGAACGGAAATGGGGACATCGTAGCGGCGGGCGATAATCGCCAGCGTCTCCCCTCTCTGGACTATGTGAACCTGGTTCAAGGCGACCGCTGGCGCTGCCATGGCCGCCAACAACAGGACGCCAGCGCACAGCACAATACCCAACCGATGCAATCCGTACATGACTTCCCTCACGACCCGAACAACAGGTCCCGAATGTCAGTCGCAGGGGAGTGGGGCGCAGATTTACAACGACGGTGCCGGGGCACCGGCCTGCAACAGAAACTATTAAGATGACTAATTCAAAGGATATACCAAATGGACCGACCTTGCTGGCGACCCGGCAGACTCCAGGGTGACGGCATCTAAATTGGTTGGGCCAACCGGGTGAGTTGGCTCTTGGTAATAGTGGACAGGTTCCGGATCCAGCCTGCAGCAAACCCCTGATGGACAGCCTGGTGCCTTCGTCCCTGGTCGAGGCCCTGGGAACCCCGGGGATCTACGAATGGACCGGACCCAACGGCGCGACCTGACGGATTTTTGGTGCCGGCGGCTTTGGCTGTCATCGGCGGTGCGGACAGTTTCGAGGCCATCGACCGCTTCGGCCAGCTCGACGAGTCCGGATTGCTCACCTTCCCGGAGCTGCTTCACGGGATCTCCTCGCACGACACGCCGGAGCGGATCTGTGCGCGGCGGGATGCAGCCCGCATGGAGAAGTGCTTTCGGGACGGGGTGCAGGACACCTTGGTACGGACCGCCGATCAGGTCGTGGTCATCGCCTCCGGTACTCTATGATGTTCCCTGAATTTGCCGTCGGCCAAGCGATTCCCTTGGCCTGCCGCACCCGATTCGTGCTTGCCTAAGGATTGACCGTGCACCCGTGAAACTTGCAACCCACACCTACGGCAAAGCCCGCGTGCGCGTTTTGCGCCTTGTGCGCGCACAAACCCGGCACCGAATCTCGGAACTCAGCGTCGACATGGCCCTGTTGGGCCGGTTCGAGCGCGCCTACACCCACGGCGACAACGTGGATGTGGTGCCAACCGACACCATGAAGAACCTTGTGTACATTGCGGCCTGCCAACATCCCGACCTGGAAACCGAATTGTTCGCCATTAAGTTGGCACAGGGAATGTTGCAACGATACGGCCACGTGTCGGAAGTGCACATCGACCTGGTCGAAACCCCGTGGCACCGACTTCATGTCAACGGTTCCGACCATCCACACGGTTTCGTGCAGTCGCAGGCCTGTACTCCGTTGGCGGGGGTGATGGTGGCCCGGGACCGGCAAACCGTCAGGAGTGGGTTCCGAGGCCTTGCCCTCATGAAGACCACAGGATCCGGTTTCGCCGGCTTTTTGCGGGACAAGGTCACAACCCTCCCGGAAGTCGACGACCGCATCTTGGCCACGCGCATGCAAGCCAATTGGACCTACGGCGCAGCTCCTGCCGGCTACGCTCAAACAGCTGGAACCGTCCGCAGCACCTTGGAAGAGGTGTTCGCGGCCACTTACAGCAAGTCGGTACAGGACAGCCTTTGGCGCATGGGCAGCGCCGTTTTGGAACGGATCCCTGAAATCGAGGACATCACGCTGTCGATGCCCAACTTGCACTACCATGAAGTCGATCTGGCGCAGTTTGGTGTCGATGCGTCAAACCGCGTGTTTCTGCCGACGGATGAACCGCATGGCCATATTGAGGCAACCGTGACCCGATAGCGGTGATCATGTCCGTGCTCAGTCCACAGCCTGGCCTGTTTCGGCACAGATTTCAAACATATCGAACAACCCCGGAGACACGGACATGGGCACCCTGACCACGCATGTGTTGGACACGGCGCAAGGCAAGCCCGGAACCGGCTTGCAGGTGGACTTGTACCGCTGGACCGATGGCCACCGCAAGCTGGTGAAGTCCGTGACAACCAACCACGACGGCCGATGCGACGAACCGCTCCTGGAAGGCAGCGCTTTCGAAACCGGGGAATGGGAACTGTTGTTCCATGTCGGCCATTATTTCGCCATGCAGTCGCTCGACCTACCCGATCCTCCGTTCCTCAATCAGGTCCCGGTCCGCTTTGCCATCGCCCGGGACGGCCACTACCACGTACCGCTTCTGGTGTCACCTTGGAGCTACACGACGTACCGGGGTTCGTAGTTCGCACGCCCGGCCCGGAGCTCGCAACCAAAACAAGGACTGTTGCATGAACCACTCCCATATGCGACGGGCGATAGAGTTGTCCCGGCATGCAATCAACACCAATCTGGGAGGCCCGTTCGGTGCGGTTGTGGTCCGCGGCGACCTGGTGGTCGCGGAAGGTTTCAACCGCGTCACGTCCAGCCTCGATCCCACTGCCCACGCCGAGGTTACGGCCATCCGCGCAGCCTGCGCGGCACTGGGAACCTACCAATTGACGGACTGCGAAATCTACACAAGCTGTGAGCCGTGCCCCATGTGCCTGGGTGCCATCTACTGGTCGGGAATCACGCGCATCTACTTCGCCAACTCGCGTGAGGATGCGGCCGCGGCCGGGTTTAGCGACCAGTTCCTGTACGAGGAGATCCCATTGCCCGTTGAACAACGAACGGTTCCTTCCGACAGGCTTCTGGGCAACGAGGCGCTTCGGGTATTCGGCGAATGGCGAGCCAAGCAGGACAAGATTCCTTACTGACCATTCTTGCGCCGGATAAGGAATCCCTTGGATCCGAACGCAGTTTTCCCGGTGCTGATGCGATTGGCGAAATCCAAGTTGAGGATGCTGCAAGTTCCAGCATCTCGTTAATCCGGCATAGCCGCCCTGCTGTCGTGTCCGCCCTCGCCGGCATCACGCGGAGCGCCCCAAAGGATCCCGTCCCACATCCTTGTAGTACAGGTAGCGTGCCGGTTCCTTGCCCACGGCCGTGAACCACTGGGGACAAAAGGGAGCCATCCAGATCACATCGCCATGCTGCACCGGATGCCAATCGTCATCGAGCCGGTAAATTCCCTTGCCTTGCACCATCAGCAGCCCATGCTCCATAACGTGGACCTCGACCATAGGCAAGGCGGCGCCGGGGGCGAACTCGAACAGATTGACAGCCAGATCGAATTCGGGTGCATCGGGCAACAGCGTCTTGAGCATGGCATCCGGATCGCCCATGAACGGCTCCCCCGAAACCGTCTGCTCGCGTCCCGACACCGGTTGGGGCGCGGACACACCGGTCAACGGCACGTACGGCTTCTCAAACACGGTCAGACGACAGCCTTCGGTTGAGGCAAGCAAGTGTTCACAATCTGCCGGGATGAAGGCAAAACCCCCCTGTGCAAGATCCTCGCGGGATCCCGCGATATCGAGTGTGCACCTGCCCTGCTCAACAAAGACGAACCGTTCGATGCCGGGTGCGGGCGCGGCGGCGGCCGATTCAGGCCCCATCAACGCCGCGAATTGACAGAAGCCAGCCCCCATTCGCGGCGAAATCAAAATCACTCCGGAGGAATTAAGCCAGTTGGGCAAAGGCGCCTCGACATGGGATGGAGGCGCGATGAGGGCGTAGTTGCGGCGAATTCGACTGCGGGTGAATCCGAATGGGTCCATGGGAATACCTGTACTTTCTTCTGTCGAACATCATCACCGGGTCCGGTGGAGCAACCGGCCAAAGCCGGGTTCAACCCGGATGGCCTCCCGATGGTAGACCGTGGTGCCTCTCACGATGGTCCGTTCCACCGTGCCGCGGAACGTATGCCCCACAAAGGCACTGTGGCGATGGCGGTAGAACAGGTGGTCGGGGGTCAGTGTCCATCTGCTGTCCGGATTGACGACCACGAAATCAGCATCGCTGCCGGGTTGTATCACCCCTTTGCGAGGGTACAGTCCCAGCAGACGGGCCGGGTTCGCCGAAGCCATCCGCGTCAAGGCCGCCAGCGACAGGCCCCGCTTGTGAACACCTTCCGTCATCAGTGCAGGCAGCATGGTCTGGATGCCGGAAATCCCGCCCCAAGCCCGCCACACGTCGCCTTCCCCGACCTGCTTGAGTTCGGGAGGGCAGGGTGAATGATCTGATCCGAATGTGTCCACGTCCCCGGCCAGAACACACTGCCAAAGCTCCTCCACGGCCTCGCGGCTGCGCAGCGGAGGCGCGCACTTTGCCTCCGGTCCGATCCTCTGGAAGTCGTCGAGATCGAGGAGCAGATGGTGTGGACAGGTTTCCACCGTTACTGGAACTCCCCTGTGCTTGGCCTCGGCCACGAGCCGTACCACATCAGGCACGGACGCATGCACAACGTGCAGGGCTGCGCCGGTGACGGCTGCCCAGTGAAGCACGCGGCCCACTGCTTCCACTTCCTGGTGACCAGGACGCGATTCCGCCCAGGCCAACGGATCGCGCCGTCCCCGCGACCGAAGTTCCTCGGCCAGGTACGCGGTCACGAATTCGTTTTCGGCATGTACGGCCAACAGGCTGTCGAGGGCGCGCACCTGGCGCATGCCGGCAAACACGAGGTCGTCATCCACCCGGGGAAAATCGGGACTGGACACCAGGAACGCCTTGAAGCCGACCACCCGTTCGGCGCAGAGGCTCTCCAGTTGTGCCAGGTTGTTGTTGATCAAACCGCCCCACAGGGCGTAGTCCACTACGGCTTGGTCGCGCACCGCGGCCTGCTTGCGCTGCAGTTGAACGCAGTCCACAGTCGGCGGGGATGAGTTCAGCGGCATGTCGACCACCGTGGTTACACCACCCGCGGCTGCCGCCATGGTGCCCGTCCGAAACCCTTCCCAGTCCTCCCGCCCGGGCTCGTTGAAGTGGACATGGCCGTCCACCAGGCCCGGCAACAGCACGCGACCCTGCAGTTCAAGACAGGTTGCAGCCTGGACATCGGGAGACCCGGCCACAACCTGGGCCACGACACCGTTCGTTACGACCACGCCACCGCGAAATTCCCCGGTCTCCGTGACGACCAACGCGTCCTTCAGATACAGGTCGGCTTGCATTTACCTGGGTCCGGATTTTGCCTGGTGCGCTACGAAGTGCTTGCCGACGCCACACAACCGAGTCGGCAGTGGCGCCCCCGCCCGAGACCTGGGAGTTTGCGGCAGGGAACCGGAAGCAGCACCCATTCCCGAACTGCACGGGACAGACGGTACGTCTCCTTGCGCGTTGAGCCGATTCGGCTAGTACCCTTTGTCCATATCACATACGTTTGCCAGTGGCTCACCGGACACATACCGTTGCAGGTTCGAGGCAAAAAAACGAATCACATTGCGGTGGCGATCGGCCGAGAAACCGGCTTGATGGGCCGTCATCAAAAAGTTTGGCGCGTCCCATAGCGGACTTGATTGAGGCAGAGGTTCAACTTCCTGAACGTCAAGGCCGGCTCCTGCAATAAGCCCTGCGTGCAATGCTCTGGCCAGCGCCTCTTCATCGATGATGCCGCCCCGCGAAACATTGACAAGATAGGCATGGGACTGCATCCGGCCAAACTCCTCGTCGGCAATCCAGTGATAGGTTTCCCCGGTCAAGGGACAGGCAACCATCACCACGTCGGCCACCTGGAGAAAGACATGGAGATTTTCCTTGGTCGGCGTCCTGATTTCGGCCACGCCCGGTGCTTCGGTCCGCTCCGGGTCCAACGAAAGAATGTTCAGATCGTAGCCGGCACCCCGTTTGACAATCTCCTGCCCAAAGCCGCCCATGCCCAGAACCAGCATCGTCCGTCCGGTGATTTCGGCAATGGGAACCTTCTGCCACTTGCGGGCACCATGGCTGCGAACGGCATCGGGCAAGCCGCGCGCCAAGGCCAGGAGCAGCGCCCAAGCCTGCTCGCCACCGGCGGCGGCGTACAAACCCGCCATGTTGGTCAGGGTCACGTCGGACTCGACCAGCTCGGGGAACAGAACGTTGTCCAGGCCGGCCGACGCAGACTGGAACCACTTCAACGAGCCGGCCCGCGCGAAAACTTCCTGCGGCATCAATCCCATGATTGCCTCGGACCCGTCGGCCGCCGCGGCAGCCTCGTCCGCAGACTTGGCGTGCACAATGTCGGCATCGGGTGCCGCGGCCTGCACCTGGGCCAGATCCGACTCGGTCATGGACGGGTAGTAGACAAGAACGCGCATGGAAACCTTCGGCAACGCAGCCGAACATGGAAGTCAATTGAAGCGGAGGGAAGTCGTCAGCCGGAGCCTGTGGCCTCGGGCATGCCCGGCGCACCGGGAATGTCCACGTAGACGACCTGTTGCCGTACTTCCACTTCGAAGGCCTCCGCCTTGTACGGGCCCTCCACCGGGCCTTCGTTCACGGAAACCTCATAGGCCCTCACGCGCACGCGCGCCGGGTTGTGCCACGACTGCCCCGTCCGGATGTCGAATTCCCAGCCATGCCAGGGACAGCGCAGGATCTCCCCTTGCCGGGAGTACACGAGCGCTCCGGGTTGACCATGCAGGAATCCCGTTACGCGTCCACTGCAAAGGGGCCCGCCCTGATGGGGGCAGGTATTGCGCAAGGCAAAAAACTCGCCTTCCAGGTTGAAGATGCCGACGACGCGGCCGGCAACCTCGACAACCTTCCGCTGACCTGCCGGAATCTCGTCAACGGTTGCGACCGCGTACTTGGGCATAACGGGCTCAGATGGGCAGGTCGTACAGTTCCGAGGCGTTCTCGGCCATGATGCGCCGGCGTGCGGCGTCGGTGACGGTGGACGGAATGGCGCGCATGGGATTGTCGAAGTCCCAATGGGGGTAGTCCGACGCGAACATCAACCGATCGGTCATGTCCAACTGGTCCAGCATCTGGTTGAACTGGTGCGGATACAAGGGCTCTTCAATGGGTTGCGTACTGATCCACATGTGCTCGCGAATGTATTCGGACGGTGGTTTCTTGACCCGGGGCAGTTCCTTGTGCAGCTTTTCCCAAGTGCGGTCCAGTCGCCACATGAGCGGAATCATCCAGGCAAACCCACCCTCGATCAGGACGAACTTGAGGTTGTCGAATATCTCGAACAACCCTTGGCTGACAATGCTGGTCACCTGGGACTGGAAGCTTTGCGCCATCCCCGCATGGTCTTCGATGTAGTAGGTCGGGGACCCGGCGCCCGTGATGCCGCTGCCGCCCACACCACCGAAATGCACGGCGATCGGGAGGTCGTATTCGCAGGCCGCCTCGTAGATTGGCCAGTAGCGCCTGGAGCCCAGGGGATCGCGGGTCCGGGTAACCAGCAATACCTGTGCCATCGAGGGATGGTTGCCCAATCGATGAATCTCTTCGGCCGAAAGCGGTCCGTCCTCATAGGGAATGATGATCGAGGCGCGCATCCGGCTGTCGTGCGCACACCAGTCCTCAATCTGATAGTCGTTGACGGCCTGGGCATGGGCCAGCCCGAAGTCGAAGTTCAGGACTTCGCCCGTGCCGGTGAGCGGGGTCAGGACGGCGTAATCCATGTCGAACTCGTCCAGGAGCTGCATCTGCGTGAACTCCAGGTTCGCGCCCGGTATGTCGCCATTGGGAGGCCACGCGTCGTGCCGGGCGGCCATGGGCATGGACCGGGGAAACAACATGCCGTCGTAGGTGCGCTTACCGAAATTGAGGTAGTGGTCCCTCCAGAAGGGAGAGAGGTGCCTTTCGAGATCGTCGGGTTGGATGTACACATGCACGTCCGTGTCGATGATCGGAGTGCGCACAACCTCGGTGCCGGTGCGATCTTGCAGTGGACTTGTCAAGCTAACGGCCATGGCGGGACCTCCAAATCGGCGATTGGTGCGGACAACAGCAATCCAAACAATCCTTCCGCGGTCACTCTAGACTATAGAACGCGCGCGGATTCTCAAAACACACTTTTCGCCGCAGGTCTTCCGGCATCCAGTCCGGGACCCCTGGCGCGATCTCCTTTTGCTGCCAATGCGGAAAGTCGGTGGAGAACATCAACAGCTCGTCCGCTTCCATCATGTCCAGAATTTCGAGCATCTGATCCGGATCATCCGGTGCATCCAACGGCTGCAGCGACCACCGAAAATGAGTTCGGATATAGTCCGCGGGCCAGTTCTTGACCCACGGCACATTGTGCCTCAGCCCCTTCCACTCCTTGTTCATGCGCCACATCAACGACGGTGCCCAGGTAAAGCCACCCTCCAGCAGCACGATGCGCAGTTGTGGATAGCGGTCGAACAGCCCTTCGTAGACCATGCTCATGACCTGCGACTGAAACACCTGAGCCATGCCGGCATGGATTTCATAATAGGTTTGTGGCCATCCCACACCGGTGGGAGGCACACCCGGAGCACCTCCGAAATTGATGGCTGCAGGCAGTCCGGAGTCTGCGATGGCCTCGAACAGCAGGTCCATGTTGCGTACCCCGTACGGCACATGCGACCGTACAGGGAGAAGGACCTGCACGAAACCCGGCGTGTTCTGCCAGCGCCGAATCTCCTGGACCGCCGCCACGGGATTGTGGCTCGGAACAATAATCGATGCGCGGAACCGGTTGTCCGCCGCCAACCACTGCTCCTGCTGCCAGGTGTTGACCGCCGTGGCCATCGACGCGGCCAGGTCCACGGAGTGGACGGACGGAACCCTGAAGGCATTGTTCAGGACCGCCACTGAAATCCCCAGGGGATCCAGCACCCGGTCCTGTATCAACCGGACGCGCGCCGCCGTATTGCACCGTCCGTCGCCGAAGTAGTCGTCACGGATGTCGGGGTGCACGGTCGTTGCCACCATTTCCGGATAGTCATCCGCATCCGGCCCTTCAAACGACGACTCCTCTGTATAGTCCACCCAATGTTGCGGAAGGTATGGATACAGTTCCTCCAAATGCGGAACCTCATTGTGAATATCGCAGTCGATCACGACCGAAAACGCCTTCTGTACAGCGAGGAGTGCGCTTGGAATCCTACATCAACAACATCGGGACGCGGCCCCTGCGCGATGTCCGTCGCCTACACGGCCAGACCGGCGCCGCCATCCACCTTGAGGTGAGCACCAGTGATCATGGAAGCTTCGTCCGAAGCCAGGAACAGGAAGGCCTGGGCGATGTCTTCGGGCTGGACCAGGCGTCCCATGGGTGTTGCCTCCAGCCGACGCCGGTAGTTTTCGGGGACATTGATGCTGGTCGACTCGTCGTTGGGGCTGTGAGGTGCGTTGGCCCTGAGGAAGGGCGTATCCACGTGTCCGGGGGACACGAGGTTGCACCGAATCTGATCGGCGGCATAGGCCGCGGCCGTACTCACCGTCAAGCCCAGCATGCCGACCTTGCTGGCGGAATAGGCGGGATTGCCCCCGGCATGGGTCACCGCCAAGGATCCGGTGTTGATGATCGAGCCGTGGCCGTGCCTGCGCATGGCCGGCACAACCGCCTTGATGCCGAGGTAGGCCCCGGTCAAGGCGGTTTGAACGATGAAGTGCCACTGCTCTTCGGTTTGTTCGTCGAAGCTGTTGCGCACATTGCTGCCGGCAATGTTGCACAGCGTGGTTACCTGGCCAAACGCGTCCAGCGCGGCGTCAACAGCCGCCGCCCAGTCCGCGGCCGAGCGCACGTTGCAGCGACAGCAAATCGCCTGCCCACCAGCTTGGCGGATCCCGTCCGCGACCTCTTCGCCTGCCCCTTGATTTATGTCAACTATACAGACCGAAGCCCCTTCACGGGCAAACAGCCGGGCCTGGGCCCGGCCCATACCGGACGCGCCGCCGGAGATGATGGCGGTCTTGCCGGCCAGTCGCGTGCCCATGCGTGTCGTTTCCGGTTTAGGGATTCAGGAAGTCGCGTTGGCCGGTATAGCGCGCCACTGCATCGGGATCGAGTTCAAGTCCCAAGCCCGGACTGTCCGGTATGGCCAGATGCCCGTTGGCGTCCAGGCGCCAAGCGCCCGCACGAAGTTCATCCACATAGGCCGAACCTGCTATGTACTCCACCAGGTCCGTTCCCGGAAATGCGGATGCCAGATGAAGATCCGCCGCCAGTCCGCAGGCGGTGTTCCAACCGTGGGGGATGTAACGAACCCCCGCATCCTCGGCCATGCGGCCAATGCGGCGGGACTCGGAAATCCCGCCGACTTTCGTGACATCGGGCTGGACGATGTCAAAACACCCGCGGTCCAGCCATGGCTTGAAGGTTTGGCGCCGGGTCAGGACCTCGCCACCGGCGATGGGCAGGGGGGCATGCACGCGGAGTTGCTCAAAGTCCGCCATGGCGTCAGGTGCCAGCGGTTCCTCAAACCACCCCACATCGTAGTCTGCCAGCATGCGGGCGGTCCGCAGAGCCCACTTGTAGCCTCTGGTCCAGAAGGCATCGCTGGCCCCGGCATCCACCATCAACAGGCAGTCGTCCCCCACCAGCGACCGCGACTCGCATACGATCCGTTCGTCCAGGCCCTGGTCCTCCCGACCGAAGGGTCCCCAGCCCATCTTGATGGCACGGTATCCCTGGTCGCGCAGCGGCAACAGCACGTCGGCCATCCGGTCGGGGTAATCCATCAGCACCGAGGCATAGGGCATGACCGTCTCGCGATACCGGCCGCCCAACAACCGTCCGACGGGTTGGCCGACAGCCTTGCCCAGAATGTCCCACAGGGCAATGTCAACGGCGCTGATCGCGTGGGTTACCGATCCTCCCCGGCCGGTCCAAAATGTGTGCTGGTGCAGCTTTTCGGAGACCCGTTCCGGTTCCAGGGCATTCTCGCCGCGCAACAAGGGCCACACCAGATCCAGCGCACCCTTGACCAGAGCTTCCGACGTGAAAGCGCTGCCCAGGCCGGTCAGGCCTTCCTCCGTGACAACCGATACCAACGTGTGGACACAGTCATCGGCTTGCAGTTCCTCATCCCAGCCGCCTTCCGGAGTTGCCCCCCGCAAGCCGGCACAGCGAATTTCACGAATCCTCATGTCAGCG
>DAOUIC010000350.1:0-4859 GCA_034428255.1 Anaerolineales bacterium | reverse complement strand
ATGTCGTCCTCGTCCTCAACCAGGTCGTCCGGCGGCAGACCTCCGTCCTTGACAGACAAACTCATCGAGCCACGGGTGGGGTGGAACCGCATGCCGAGTTGCGCGGCAGCCGCGATTTCGGCACCGATCAGGTCGCCTGCGCCCGGTGGAAAGACGTAAAGATGATCGGTGGTGGTCGTGCAACCACCCAACGCCAGTTCACATAGACCGATCCACGCCGAGACATGGGCGGCCTCCTCGTCCAGCCGCGACCAGACGGGATACAGCACCTTCAGCCAGTCGAAGAGACCACCACCAAGCGCGGGCGCGAAGGCGCGCGTCAGATTCTGGAACATGTGATGGTGGGTGTTGACCAACCCGGGCGTGACCAGGCACCCGGAGGCATCAATCACGTCCCGTGCCTCCGGTTCCTGCCCGGGTTCGCCCACCGCGGTGACAAATCCGTTGGTCGCCGAGACCCAACCACCCGGAATCTCCCGACGATTGGCATCCATTGTGGCCACCAGATCTGCTCCCCGCACAAGCAAATCGCTTGGGTTTTGTTCCTGCATGCGTAGATCTCCCGCTGGATCGCATCAGACGTACATCAAGGCACAAGCCTGTGAACTATAGGATCCGGATATGGCTTCCCGGAAATCAACCCGCCGCTCCGACACCAGCCGTCGCCATACCAAGTGGAAGGACCTGCCCTCTACACTTACCGGTGCTAGACTCACGGCACCGACAGGCTGGCCGGTGGCCGGTGCACTCCGCGGTCGGTTCGGATACCCCTAGCCCATACCGATCGTTCCTGCGGCATTGAAAAACCTAAACGGGACAAGGACGGAAATCATGTTGCGGTTCGTTGAGGAAATCCTCCTGCTCCTGATCCACGACGATGGGCGTACGGCTCACGTCCCCAGTTGGGTGCTGGACTACGCCATTGCTGGCGGTGTGTTGATGGATCTGGCCCTTGAGAACCGCATCGACACGGATCCCCAACGTCTCATTCTGGTCGACTCCACACCGGTGGGCGACACCATTCTGGATCCCGCGCTGGCCGAAATCGCGGCCGGGGACCCGCACGACACCCGCTTCTGGCTGGACCATATCGCGCAGAATGCACAGTCCATTCGGGAAAGGGCGCTCGCCCGGCTGGTGGAGCACGGCATCCTGGAACAGTCGGAGGGCCGCTTCCTGTGGGTCTTCCGAGCCCGCCGCTACCCCATCATCGACGGCAAGGTTGAACGCGAAGTGAAGATGCGCATCCTGCGCGTACTCTTCTCCGATGAAATTCCCGACCCGCGCGACGCGATGTTGATCGGTCTGGCGGATTCCTGTGACATATTCAAGGAACTGCTCTCCGCCCGTGAACTGCATCACGTGGCGGAACGCATCGCCGTCGTCGGCAATTTGGACCTGATTGGCCATGAAGTCGGGGAGGCCATCTTCGACATTCGGCGCCTGGTCAGTGCCTCCGTCCAGTCCCATATGTACTAATTCGTCCTAACATGGCTGCGGCGGTCGCTGGCCGCGGTATGACGCGAGGTGTGCGAAAGCCATCAATCCCCGGGCTTCACCCCCCACAGGGCGTTGCTCTCTTCTCTTGGCCCGGCTTCCGCGCATCCAATCGCAATTTGATCCCCTGTCCCCTTGGCGCGTATCGCACAGCCTCATGCACATCTTCACCGACATCCAGGCCGCTCCGCCCGATCCGATCTACAACCTCACCACCGCGTGCAACGCGGACCCCAATCCGCAGAAGCTGAACCTGGGCGTGGGGGTCTACAAGGATGCCGCCGGCCACATTCCGGTGCTGGACACGGTCAAAACCGCCGAGCAGCGCATCCTGTCGGACGAGGACACCAAGAACTATCTGCCGATCGACGGCACCCCGGACTTCGGTGTGGCGGTGCGCAGGCTCGTACTGGGTGCGGACCACCCCTTGGCAGCCGTCCCGGACAGCATCACGCTGCACACCCCGGGCGGTACCGGTGCCTTGCGCCTGGCCTGCGAGCTGGTGGCCAAGAACAGGCCGGAAGCCTCGGTGTGGCTGAGTGATCCGACCTGGACCAACCACGGCCAGATTGCACAACAGGCAGGGCTGGCGGTGCATTCATACCCGTACCTCGACGCGGAGGCCCATTCGATCCGGCGGAACGACATGTTCGCGGCATTGGCGGCGATTCCGGCCGGCGACGTGGTGCTGGTGCACGGGTGCTGCCACAATCCGACCGGCCTGGACTTGGAGCCGGACGACTGGCAGCGCCTGGCAGACATATCCCTTGACCGTGGCTTTCAAGTGCTTGTGGATCTGGCCTACCAGGGCTTTGGCCAGGGATTGGACCGCGATGCAGTCGGGGTTCGCCAGTTGGCGAACGCCGGCGTGCCAACCCTGATTGCCAGTTCCTTCTCCAAGAACTTCGGCCTCTACAACGAACGGACGGGAGCCCTGACCGGCATCGGATTCGGCCCGGCATCCGATGCCATGCTGAGTCAACTGAAGGTGCATGCCCGTTCCCTGTGGTCCAGTCCGCCCGCCCACGGTGCCCGCATCGTGTCGAGCATCCTGACGGATCCGGAGCTGCACGCGGCCTGGAACGCCGAACTCACAACCATGCGCGACCGCATCAACGAAATGCGCAGCCTGCTGGCCGAATCCATGCACCAGCACGGGGCCGACCGGGACTTTTCGTTCATCACGCGCCAGTACGGACTCTTTTCCCTGACCGGCATCGACGCGGAGGCCAACGCCCGGATGCGGGCGGACCAAAGCATCTACTTCATGTCCACGGGCCGCATCAACGTGGCCGGCCTGACCGCGGCCACCATCGAGTATTTTTGCCGGGCCTACGTCGCCACCCTGAACTAATCCAACTCGGTTGACCAACATGCGCGAACTGTCACGTCTACTGTCTTCGATGCCGCCGTCCCCCACGGCAGCCATGATGCAGAAGGGGCGGGAACTGTCCCTGGCCGGTCACGACGTCATCAACCTGGCCGGCGGCGACCCGGACTTCGACACGCCGGTCCATATCCAGGAAGCGGCCTTCGACGCCATCCGCAGCGGGGACACGCACTACCCCACGTCGCACGGGACCCCGGAACTGCTGGAAGCCATCTGCGCCAAGCTGGCGCGGGAGAACGGAGTCGAGGCGACCCCGGACCGTGTCATCGCCACGCCGGGCGGCAAGTGGGCCCTGTACGTGGTGCTGATGTCCATCCTGAACCCGGGCGACGAGGTGGTGATCCTCGATCCCGTCTGGGTCAGCTACGACCCCATGGTGCGCCTTACGGGAGGGGTGCCGGTGCACGTGGCCCTCGATCACAGCGACGATTTCGCGGTTCACAAGTCCGCCCTGGAAGCGGTGGTGACCGAGAAGACCAAGCTGGTCATGCTCAATTCGCCGAACAACCCCACCGGCTACGTCATGTCCATGGCATCCATGCAGGCGGCCGCGGAGGTGTGCCGGGACCACGACCTGTATTTGCTCAGCGACGAAATCTACGAGCACATCCTGTACGACGGCCACACCCACGTGTCGCCGGCCACACTGCCGGACATGGCCGAACGCACGTTCATCGTCAACGGGTTCAGCAAGGCCTATGCCATGACCGGCTGGCGGCTGGCTTGGATTTGGGGACCTCCGGACGCCATCCGCATCGGCCGCAGCTACATGACGAACTCCGTCACGTCCGCCGCCAGCTTCACCATGGCGGCCGGTGCCGCGGCCCTGAACGGTCCCCAGGAATGCGTGTCCGAGATGGCCGCCGCCTACACCCGGCGCCGCGCCTTTCTGTTGGATGCCCTCGACGAGTTGGAAGGCGTGGAAGCGTTTGCGCCCCAAGGGGCCTTCTATCTGTTCATGCGCTTCCCGCACACCCGGCGCAGCAGCCTTGAGCTGTCGGACTTTCTCCTGGACGAACTCCACCTGGCCACCACTCCCGGCAGCGCCTTCGGCGAGGCCGGGGAACAACACATTCGCATCAGCTTCGCGGCGGCCGACGACCAGTTGCACGGGTTCGTGGACCGGCTTGCCCGACTCGCGCCCAATTTCTAGATCTGCGCGCGGATACGTTGCCGACCTGACCGGCACCCGGACGCGGCACACGCCAATGGAGGATCTTTCCCTGCTCAAGGCCGGCTTGGCCATCGTTGCCGGCATTTTGGCCGGGATCATCAATACGCTGGCCGGCTCGGGGTCCACCATCACCTTGCCGATGCTGGTCTTCCTGGGCGTGCCGGCCCACGAAGCCAACGCCACCAACCGCATCGGCGTGACGTTTCAGAACACCGCGGCGGTGCTCACGCTGCGCAGCCGCAAGGCGCTGGACATGGACACCCGCGATTGGTGGCTGACCGGCGCCATGGTCGTGGGCTCGGTCGGTGGAGCCGCCATTGCCGCCGAACTGTCGGAGCAGGTCACCAACTGGGTGATTGTGGTCGTCCTCGCCGTGGTGCTGATCACCATCCTGTGGAAACCGGAGAAGTGGCTCAGGGAACAACCCGAGCCCGTGATCGGCATCCGACCGTCGTTGCCCCAACTGCTCCTGTTCGCGTTGATTGGTGTCTACGGGGGATTTATTCAGGCGGGAGTGGGGTTGTTCATCCTGTCCGGCATGGTGCTGGTGGCCGGTTCGACGATGGTCAAGGGCAACATCCTCAAGCTGGTGGCTGTCCTGGTGTTCACCCTGGCCGCCATGGCCGTGTTCATGGCCCAGGGCGTGCGCATGTGGTGGTATCTCGGTCTGATCCTGGCAGTAGGCCAGAGCATCGGTGCCTGGCTGGCAGCTCGTTTCATGACCGGAAGCGACATGGCAAAGGTCTGGATGCGCTGGCTTCTGATCGTGGTGATCTGCTACTCCATCGTGCGGTTCAG